>NZ_AZYH01000001.1 GCF_000517085.1 Saccharicrinis fermentans DSM 9555 = JCM 21142
TTTGTGAAGAGGCATAACGAAGTTACCCGTACGTACTTTTTATGGAGTAAAAAGTCGTGCTGTGAAAGGTGCACTGGCAGGGCTACAATCCTGTCAGCCACCTATTCGATTGTGCGTTCGGCTTTTATTCTAAACATTTTATTTCCAAACAATTTCAAAATCAAAGGACTTAAAATTAATTCAGGTAAAACTGCTGGCAAATAAAGAAACAAAAACATAATATCAATCGGTAAATGCCAGAATGCCCAAATAAAATAAGAACTTATCACAGTTAGAATTCTTGTTAATACTGTTACTATTAATGTTATCCAAACTGATTTTCTGTTCTTATAAAGAATATAAATTTGAAAAATCGCACCCAATAGAAATGTAATTGAACCTAAAAACAAAATAAGTCCCAGCAGTTCTATTATAGGTGTTGGTTCTTGTTCCATTATTTATATTTTATGTTTCAATTCCAACGTTTTCAAGTCATAGATTAAAATTTCATTTTTGTCTTTTTTATCATACTTTCCATTATTATTTGTGTCGTAATGTCCTGTAACTATAATTGTTCCTGTTTTGTTATTTATAGACCAAGTTCTAACAAAGAATTTGTCTTCTGTCAATTGCTTTTTTTCCTTTCCGTCCGTTGATAAAATAATTATTTGACTCGGGTCACTCCAATCAATTGATTTACTCCCGTCTAAATTTACAATTTTTTGCAGTAACTAAAACTTTATTAATTTCTAAACTATCAATCTTGATTTGCTCAACTTTATATATGCTTGCATCCTTTGGAAAATCAATTTGAGTTGTTTGTCCATTTTTAGTATTTATGAATAACAAGTATTTATTTTTTGTTTCTATTTTACTTCTGTTTTCCATCGAGGCAATTACATATTCTGTTCCTGTCAGTTCCGTCAATTTGTTAAAATGAACGTAATTATATTTGTCTTGTCCGAAAGATGAAATTGTCAAAAATATAAATGCTATTATTAAAAAATGTCTCATATTATTTCAGTTTAGTTTTATACTTGCACGGTCTTTCTTAGCTGACGCACAACGGTAAATTGTATGAGTAGTGGCAGATTGCGTGGTAGTTTCCTGTCAAACCGCTAAGCAGTTTGAGCGGGATACAAGCCTTGACATTTAGCACTTTACCTGCCATTACGTTTACAAAATGTTGTGTGTAGTTTTTCTTAATTCTCTTAATTCAAGTTCTATTTTATCATAAATTGTTTCGCATGCATCTAAATAATTATCATGCACTTGATTCTTTTCCAGTCCAAATATATTTAGAGCTTTAGTCAACTTTTCATCTGATTTGGTTCCTCCTTTATGAGAATCCAATTGTCTAAGGTTATTAATTGCATTTAAATGTTTAATCAACTCTATCTCTACTAGTTCATTTTCTAGTAATCGATTATTTATCTCAGCAGAGTCTTGGTTAAGATTTAAACCTGTTTCTTCAGATATCCGAATATAGTTCAATATGATATTTAAAAGTTTAATACTACGGATAACTTCATCTGGATTTCTCTTGAATTTGTTTAAATCAATACCAAAAATATCAGATGCAATATATCTAAGTTTTCTTTCTACCAGATTTTCAACTAAGAAATGATGAAGTTTCTTAACACGAAACAAAAAGTTTTGCTTATCTAATTTATGACGTAGATGATGTGTTATCGGTTGGATAGTTTCTTCTGTGCACCAGCCATAATGTTTTAGCTTTTTCTTATCTAACCTAATTAACTCATCGGTTTTTAGATTGGTTTCAAAATAATTGAAAATTAGCTGAGATAGCGCATTCTGCAAAATCTATGTATGTAAAAACTAATCTTTCAGCCTTGTCAACAATATTTTCTTTATCGAAATCAACTGCCGATTTGTTAACTGCAAATTTATTCCAATGAGCAATTACATCCGTTGGAGTACCTTCATATAGTTTAAATAATTCAAGTTGAATATGATTCCTACCTACTCGTGAAGCTCTAGAAACTGACCATTGATTCATATATCCAACTACACCTGATGGATAAAACTTTATATTTTTCGTCTATCTCATAAATATCTAAAACTTCATCCGATACAAATACATAGTCAAAGTGCTTGGCATATTTTCTAGAGATAGGTTCTGTGTATCCTGGCCAGTTAAAGACTTTCTCTTTTTTATCCCATTTACTAAATGGAACTTTATCGCCAAGATTTATTTGTCGA
>NZ_KI912106.1:0-2131 GCF_000517085.1 Saccharicrinis fermentans DSM 9555 = JCM 21142
TGTACCCCGGGGCTGCACTTGTTCCTGTAACTTCGCAACCCGAAACGATATAGTTATCGCCTCCTATATAGCCCAATTTCTCCATAGCTGCATAGGCGGCCTGCATAAATGCGAGTGAGTTAGTTGTAAGCGGAAAATCTTTCCTGTCTTGTAATGTTAATTTATCCATCTTTCTTATATATTTACCACAACATCAAATCTTTTGCCTGCCAGCTTATAATAATCAACAATACCTTTTAACCTGTACAGATCTGCCTCCGAAAATTGATATGGGATGTTTACAATAAAATCATAACTCCCCCCGTAATAAGCTGAATCATTATGTATTATTATACCCCATTCAACATCATCAGATATGATTAGAGCGTCCAAATCAGTGTCTCTATTAATTAATGTTACCACCTCACCTCCAGCGTCTGTTATGTATATCCTTCTATCAGAAGAATCAAAGGCATCATTTAAAGCCGATTCGATATAACATACCTGACTGTTGTGATTGAGTTTGTACAAGGTTTGTGTACGATAGCTAATAAAGTTATTATACACTTCAACAATTGGCGAAATAAGCGCTTTTAACCAAGCTACATTAAATATCGTTCGCAACTTGTTTGGAAGTAACCATATCACAACCGAATTAAAGTCGATATTAAACATTTGCTTTATAGTTAAGTGTTAAATCATCATCTGTAACGGTTAAATAACCTGCGTTAGGCACAACCTTTCCTTGTACTGCTTGCCAGTCGTTGTCGGCATATTTTGTTTCAACGCTAAGTATTTCTGGTATATCAATACCTGGCGCTTCCTGAAGTGAATCAACCAGACTGGCTGGAATAAATTCGCCGTTGAAGGGAAGCGTTCGAATAAATTTCCTTATCGTATCTTCAGCAGGTGATTGACTAGGGTCTGTAATCAGCGTTCCATCCGCATTTAGCACTTGCGGATCGTAATAGATATCCATCACAAGCCTTAGATTGTCACCGATAGAACTAACAACATTAATTACAACCCCTGCATCTTTTACAGCTGTTATATATGCTGTAAACGGTGTTAATTCATCAGGAGAACTTGTACTTAAAGCTTGTAATTCTCCATTTTCATTTTTTGCCACCTTCATGAAAAGCGTTCCGTTTTTACTTTCTACAGCAGCATGCGATATGATTTTGGCATCTTCATCTTCGTTTTCGTAGTAGTCTGTTTCAGTGACTAGCTCATAACCGTACTGAAATTGTTTTGCTTTTTCGGCATACCACGTCTCGTTATGTGTTTTTTGCGTTGCTAGCTTTGCATCTATTTCATCCGTGTGTTTATCAAATAACACCTCAAGCAAGTAGGAAGCAACTGCAAAAATATAAGAAAAAAGCCGCCATAACGCAGTTTTACTTTCACTTGTAAGTACTTCGCTTAACGCCTCATCACTTTGTACATTATCAATTATACCTTGCTGTATTTCTGTTATATTCCTTGCCATTTTTTAACTAATTGTAAAATCAACGCCTATTTTCCAATATCCAATTCCCTGAGGTTTTAGTGTTTCCGATTGTTCGACACTAAAGTCGGTTGCTATCTTTAAGCCCTTTCCGGCCAAAAACTCAACCACTAATTTGTTTAGCTTTTCGTTTCTTATATTTAAAACACTTCCAACAGGCAGATTCTCTGTTAAACCGATACTGTTATCAATTGTTAGCTTTTCGATTCCTTGTAGGGTTCCGTACTCTTGTATAGCAATGTCAAAAATATTTTGTCCTTGATGAACCGTTTGTGTGTTAGGTGCAATAGATGTATTTTTTCGAACTGTAACGGCAGGCAAATCATAGGTTACAGAGTCATCAACTTTAAGAACACTACCAGGACTTAAAATTGATGTTAATTCTATATTGTTATCCTTAGCTAATTGAGCGACACCCTGCATGTGTCCATACTCGCGTATGGCCACATCAAACAGGGTTTCACCCGACAGTATGCTTATGCTGTTCATTTTCGGCGTTTTTTGCCTGATCCTGATCGTTACCTTCTAAATTAATATTCACGTTACCGTCTTTTTAACCTTACCGTCAACGGAAACATTAATCTGATTTCCTGTATTTGCTTGTTTTTGCAAACGTATACCCTCCAACCAAACCAATTCCTATAC
>NZ_KI912106.1:2231-2790 GCF_000517085.1 Saccharicrinis fermentans DSM 9555 = JCM 21142
TTTGCCTTTCATTAAGAAGGATGAGCAGCTCTCGTTCAGAAAGCTTACTCATATCCATGCGAGATTCATTCATAATTTACGGTTATGCGTTATCACTCACGATTGCACCTCGAGCCTCCTCTCGTGTAGGCATCACAATAAAGTGATGACGAAAATTAACGAGATTACGTTGAGTTAGCGGATCCGTACTGGCTTTAGAGTGATACATTTTAGTCCATCCATTCGCTTTTGCAGCCCGATTAACTCTAAAAAATACCGACGCCTCCCTGTCTGTATCAGTAGGTATAGCCCCAAATGAGAGTTTTGTTTTTGTGGCTGGAGAAAAGTAAGGATTTGCCATATAAGAATAAAATTCAAACCCTAAACGGTTGTATACTTTTCCGGCAACAGGCTCAAAATATTGATCCTTAAACTTTGGATCAAGCTCTAGCAAATCATTTTCGTGATCTGCACATAGTACTAATCGACGTCCTTTCTTAGGAACCCCTAACTTATCAATGGCTTTTTTAAAGCGAACCAAGTCAGCCCATACAAGTCGCTTACGGCCTGTACCATCATC
>NZ_KI912107.1:0-718 GCF_000517085.1 Saccharicrinis fermentans DSM 9555 = JCM 21142
CCATGGCTATTCCTGCGCCTGACAGCACAGAAACTAAAAATGAGCAAAAAATACTAAAAAATAATTTCATTTTATTTGAATAAAAAAGTTTACAATCGAATTACTAGAACCTACACTTCAGGCTCTACTCCATACTCAGCTTTATACAAAGCTTTAAACAGCTCTGGGTCAGTTTCGGGCATGGCCTCTAAATCACCAGGAGCTTTCATCTGATAATCACCCCACGTCCAAGTTTTACGCTCAGCAGATGAACTGGGTAAACCGGCTTTATCTCCTTTTATGTGACTAATAATACTATCGGGCCTTTGCATATCTGCGAATATGCCGTTAAGATCATCTAAACCCAACTTTTCGCCTCTAGCAACATAACCGGATTTTTGCTCCTTAGTAATTTTACCAGCCGCAATAGCAACATCTACAGCCGCTACAATAGCTTTTTTTCTCTCTGCTTTGGCAGCATCATCTTTAGCCTGCATTTTTGCATCAATAGCGGCCAAAATTTCTTCATCGGTACTTTCAGCCGTTACACTAGTAAGGTCGTACCTTGTAATCATTTCTGCTTTGTTCATCTCTGCTTTTGAATTTAATTGTGTTTTTTGCGTCGTAGTAAGTGCAGCAAAACGTTCATATGTTGCACGGGCTCCAATTGCACTTGCAGTATCGGTGTCAAGGCTTTGGATATTTTCTTTAGGTTTGAATTTAGAACCAACAAGGCGCA
>NZ_KI912107.1:818-8324 GCF_000517085.1 Saccharicrinis fermentans DSM 9555 = JCM 21142
TTTGGGGTTGGAGTAGATGGTATTGATAATTTATTAACCGCTAACGCAAAAACAATACAGTTAGGAATTACTACCTATGACGAACTAGCGCGAGTCCAAACAGAATTTGCAGGAGCAGCGGCTGGAGCTGGACAAAATGTAGATACTGCGAACAAGATGTTTTCAGTGTTTACTGCTATTGCCAAGGATAGTGTTACTGCAGCTACAATGACAAAAAGCGCCTTTGAAGGCTTTACTCAGGCTGGTACCGTTAAAGGGTTAAAAGGTATTGGCATTGAAATGTACGACGTAAACGGAAATATGCGGGATATGACCAGCATTTTAAAAGATGTTTCAACACAGTTTAAAGGAATGACATCAAAACAGATTGATGAAACAATTGCTAAAATTGGCGGTCCAGAGGGGTTACGTAATTTATTGATTAAATTAAAGACTGACGCCAACGGACTATTAGATACATTTGAAAAATACGACAAGGTTCAGTTTGATTGGTCTAAGGCTATCAAAAACGCCAAAGGTGATTTCCGAACTATATCAGCGATGGCAAAAAACAGGCTAGGGGTTGTTATGGCCGAAATTGGTGAGAAATTTTTACCATTATGGGTTATGGCATTAGAGAAAGTAAATAATGTACTAGACTTTGTTTTTAAAAATTTTGATACCATTTGGGCTGTAGTTAAAAACGTAGGTATTGCTTTAGGAGTTGCAAAGTTGGCTATGATTGCTTTTAATGTAATTACAGCTGCTAATCCGATTGGTGCAATTATAACAGCCTTTGTTCTACTTATTACTTATATAACTATAGCTTATAAAAAGTTCGATCAGTTTGGATCATTGATGATTGCGGCTTTAGGACCTCTTGGGATAATGGTTAATATTTTTCTCAATATAAAAAAGCATTGGGAGTCTATTACAAAATCTTTTGAGGAAGGCGGTTTCTTAGCTGGAATAAAAAGGATGGGATTAGTATTAGTTGATGCTTTGGTTATGCCTATACAGCAAGCTTTGAACTTGATTGGCAAGATACCAGGCATGGAGTTTGCGAAGCGTTGGGCAGGCAGTGTAGACAAGCTAAGGACGGAAATACTAGGTATTAATACAATTAAATTACTACATAATTCCCAAGATGAGCCAGAAGATGAACAGGACGAAAAAGGGTTAAACACTGGTGATAATTCATTTGGCAACAACGATATTGATTCAATTAACCGCATAACCGGTAGTGCCAAACAGGTTAAAAACATTACTGTCAACATTGATGCATTTAACAAAGGTGGTATTAACACGGCCAATACAACGCTAAATAAAATGCAACCAGAAGAACTAGAGCAATGGATGACAAATATGTTTTTACGAGTTGTACGAAATGTGGAAACAAGCTATTAGGATGCAAGAAACAAGAAGCTATATTTTAACCCTTGACAGGGTTAGCAAGGCGGTAAACAAACTACCTGCACGGGCAGCTACTGAGGCGGTAAACTTTAGTAAGGAAAGATTTCGTGCGCAAAACTGGATTGATAACTCTACGCAGCCATGGGAAAAGCGCAAGGTGGTTAAAAATGAAAGCAACCGAAAATCGGGGCGGGCTACGCTGGTTGATACAGGACGTTTAAGGCGAAGCATTCGAAAAGTTCGCGTAAGCAAAACCAGCGCCATTATTGGTACAGATGTTCCTTATGCGGAAGCGCATAACGATGGTTATAGAGGCAGGGTGAAACAACGAGTTAGAGCGCATACTAGAACTACAATACATGGCAAAGTAAATGTAAAAACACATAGCCGCGTTATAAATTTGAACCTTCCACGGCGTAGGTTTATTGGTAATTCAGCACAGTTAGAAAAGCAAATAACACGAATGATGACTTTAGAGATTAGGAGGGCAATCAATGTATAAACTTTATAAAAAAATCGCACAAGCATTCACTGATAAAAAACAGATGTTTATCGATAGGGGCTTAATGCCGGTAAGGCAATGTGATATATATATGGGACAGCCAGATGACCCCGAAAGCTTTGAATTGTTTTTTCCTGCCGTATTTGTAGACTGGGCAATTACACCTGGAGGACCAGGGGAGGAAGATTTAATTGTAATTGATTTTCACATTGTTGAGGAACCGGGTACACACTCAGAAAATTTTAGTAACCGCTTAAATGAAAGTCTTAATTATATAAAACGAATAAAAGCGGTTAAGTACTTAATGAATAGGTTACGGGCGTCAAATTCTACGCCACTTACTTACAATGGAGAACGCCCCCGTACAACGCCTTTTTTCAAGTATCACATTGTTAGCTATAAGTGTTACATAGATGCCGACACTGAAAGTATTTGGCGATCCGAAATGGATGATACAATTCCGAATGACGTAGGAGTTGTAAATCGTAATTTAAAAGAAACCGAAACAAAGCCTATTCCATCACCCATCATCGATACTTATTAGACATAAAAAAAAGCCCTGCAATCGCAAAATTGCAGGGCTTTTTTTACATTTCCCTTTTTTATATCCCTAACAGTTGCTTCTTTTTTGTATTAAACTCATCCTCAGTAATGTAACCTTTTTCTTTAAGTGTTGCTAGTTTTTCGATTTCATCTAACTCAGATGTTTGATTTACTATTGTCGTTGCTTGCTCTTTGCTTTTTCTCATTAAATCCTCAATCATTGACTTTGCATGGATGAACAAAGTATTTTGTGACTTCTTTATTATTATTGAATTTTCGTCTTTTCTAGCAGCCTCTAGGCCTCCTTTTGATTCTGCACTGCCATTAAAAGAAAACTGTATAAATCCATGAAATAGAGTGGATGCTTTTTTCAACTGTACTCCAGTGATGTTTTCAATGTAAATATCTTTATCACCACTCATGCCATGTTGCGAAAAAGCAACCAAACCTTTTCTTGATATGGTTAATTTATTATAATAAACAGTTAACTGTCCGTTTTGACCCTTGATCGTTAATAATGGTTTCATAGTTCAATAATTTTATTTAAAACAGTTGCATTTGCATACGTTTAGCTTCTGTTAATTGTTTCAGTTCTCTTTTTGCGTTTGCCCCAAGATAGCTGTAGAATGTTTTACGACTTATGTGATAATGAGGTTTAATCACATGCCTAAACACCCACTCTTGTGTAACGCCTTTTTGAGTATGCTCTAAAGTTTTGTTTTGAACATCAATCATTCGTCTTAATAGATTCTCCCTTGTATAAGCCATCTGCACAAATCGTTTTAAGTCCTATACAAAAATAGTTTAATTTAATTAAAGTAAAAACTATTGAATTTTAACAAACCACAACAGTCAATAAGCGCCATTTTAAACGGCGCTTATTTTGATGTTGTGGTTTATTAATATCTTTTATCTGTCCAATGAATAAGTTTAGGGGAATAACATGAATCCTCTCTTTTATCTACCATATCATAGAAATAGTCCTCAAATGCTTCCCATGAAACAAAACCCTCGTTTATAGCAAACTCGTTTCGTTCTGACCATCCAAACAATTCCTTTGATGCAATACTTATATCCAATCGACCTTGGTATGTACTCATAAAAACGTGTTGTTTACTGATTACATTTGAAGGTTTTATAATATCAATCATGGGAGAACGATAACCTTTGCCCGACCATGCCTTATAGTGTATTAACTTGCCTTGATGCCAACGGTTATGTATATCCTCTCGTAGTGTGTGAATTTTAATACCTTTTTGAATAGGTTCTATAAATTGCTTTTCAAATAATAATATCATGCGGCTTCTTTTTTATCGTGTTTCTCTAAAAATGCTAACTCCTCCGGGGTGGCATTTTTCTTTCGTTTCTTTATTCGGCTCACTTCCGCTTTAATAAAAACAGTTTCCATTTTATCAATATCACTTTGTTTCTGCTTAAGCTCAGATTTTAATTGATCAATCTCTGTTTTATGTGATTGAATCTGTTTTTGATCTGAGCTTGTTTGAGCTTCAAGTGAGTTAAACTCTTTTTTAACTGAGTCGTATTTCAAACCGAGTGAGTTTAATCTTTCCTGCAGCTCATTTGCTTTTACATTGGTGTCACTTTTAAAACTCTTAAACTCAATTAAGCCTAAGCTAAATGTGATAATGCCCGTGAACGAAGCCATAAAAAAGGTAAGGGCTAAACGGATTGGGTTATCTAATAAAGTATCGTAATGAGTTAAATTAAGCCCTAAGAACATGAGCCCGGTATCAAATACCGGGAATAAGTATTTAGGCCATTTAACAACGCTGTTCATCATTACCAGTATAGTCACAACACTAAAGGCAATAGAACCAATAACAGCAAAAGCCTGATCTAACGCTTCAGTAGCGTTATTAAGGTATATGAGGCTTTTGGCGTTTATATAGCTCAACTCTATTATTAAAAAGAGTAAAGCTACAGATATGAGGATTCTGTTTATTGTTTTCATTTTTGGTGAGATGCTTTGATAAGGTTAATAATACTTTGTGTAGACTTACCTGCAGTTCTTGTTTCCTTTATGCTTAGATGATTACTGTAGTTATTGTCATCAATTATTTTTAATCGCTCATGGTCGTAATTGTCAAATGCAGTAAGCACTACATTAATAGTAAACTTAAACACCTTTGTACGCTTTAGGCGATTCAGCACTAACATACATTCTTCAAGGCTTAAATAATAGTAATAGGTAAGTATTTCTGTAGACAAATCTAAGGCCTGTTCTTTGTTCATTGGATCGCCAAAAGATAACGAGGCATCTATTAAAAGAATTGCCAGGGCTTCCGAGAGTTTTTTTTCGCCGGCTTCTTTTTTGAGCTTGGCCATGCTTGGAAAGTTACCCCCGATAACTTTTTCGGGGGTAAGCTTAACAAATGCCTTAACCAGCTCACGATTTGAAGCCCCTCCTGAGATCATCTGCAGCACTTCTTTGCGCTGCGCTGGTTTGTTTTCCATTTTTTACAAGGTTTAAAATAGTGTTCAAATTAGCATTCACAAAGTTGAGCTGCATTTTGTGTCGATAAAAAGGATCCAATGTATTCCATCGCTGTAGTATTTGTTTCCAAATAACTATAGCATCGTTAGTAACACCTGCAATGGAGGTTAAATGTTTACCTATTTCTTTCAAGGCCTTACCATCAGCAGGAGTAAACATATAGCTTAGCCCTTCTGTTTGTTTAGTGTAAAATGCTAACCACTCTTTTTGGGCTGGAGCAAAAAAAGGATCCTTTACAGGCTCATACTTTTTCCAATACTCTAACTCTATATCACGCTCCAGCTCTGCAAATACATGCCCTGCTCGTGAAGCGTCTGCTAAAAAACCTTTTTTAGCTATTACCTTTTTAAGCTTTCCGCTTTTACTATATGTTGTAATAACAGTACCCTTGTCATGTTCTAATATATAATCAGTCATAATGTTAGCGTAAAGGTTTTATACAATCCATATATTAACAAAAAAACCATAATAAGCACTAGAGCTATTTGTCCAAGCACTTGCCAGTCGGGTTGTTTCATTTGTAATTTCATTTTTCGTTTTTTACAGGGGTTTTACAATACGGACAAACACTGTTTATCCTTTTATCGAACTCAGCACCGCATTTTACACACTCGTACCATATTTCATGGTTGTTTAATCTCTCTCTCATCATTCTTTAAATTACTTTTATACCACGTTTTAAACTCGTTTAAATGTTCTTTGAAGTATAGACAGCCTTTACAACTACCTATTGTACATTTATGCGCAAACTCACAATATTTTTCCTGTAGTTCCTCCCAATCAATCGATGTGGGAGGAACATTTAAGCCGTTGAATACTTCCATTTAACAAGATGCTTTTAATTCTTCAATATCATCGGTTATCATTTTTGCCAACTCTTCAGGGTCGTCATCAAAATAAATCAAGTCCTGTCCATGGCCAGAATGTTTATATGCTTCAAATTGATCGGCATCTTCATTGTATGTTATTTGGATATAAGTATCTTCCATGACTAATCCTCCTTAAAAGCTTTAGATTTACCGTCCAATTCTTCAGTTGCCTCCTCTAAATTATATGGGAATACATCAAGTATATTACTTTCAACAACCGAGTGTATTGTATAATCAACTGTCCTACCTTTCATACTCTCCTCAATACGCTCGTAAGCTTCTTTTACATTATCGGCCATTACTAGCATCCAATTAGCCACCTTCTTTTCTTTTTCGCCATCGTCATCAAGGCTAACGAAAACTACTTTGCATTTGTACCAAAATTGCCCATCATCGTAAAAAAACAATTCTGAATAATTGACCGGCTTAATCCCTTTAACCGAAAATTCGCCGCTAATGTATTTCTGCATTTCTTCGTGGATGCGTTTTTCAGCTTCGGTGTAGCTAACTGCATCAATTAAATATGGAGCATTTACTTTTATGCTCTTACCTGTATGTTCGTCAATCTTTTCGTAACGAACTTTGCACTCAAACCAAGTATTCATTGTAATTTTGTTTTAAAGGTTATTCTAATCTTTTATCCCACGGCTCCATTTTGCGATGTTTGTCCGTGGTATTATCACAGTGCTGATTAGTGTCGCGGTTGTCGTAGTAGAGCACAGCAACCGCGCACGCAGCCAATATTAATAGTCCCATGTTAAAAGCCGCTTAAATCAACGTTAGTACCATCTGGGAATTCACAAGCCGAAATAGAAAGAGGAACGCCCGTTTTTTCGTTTGTTTTTCCTTTTGTAGAAGCTTCAACAAACCAAGCCGAACGTTGCGGCTTATGGGCAGACAAAATGATATTAATACCCTCAGAAAAAATAGGATTGTTGATCTCACGCTCTTTGTTTTTTAGCTGTATCATACGCTTCGCCTGTAGATTACCCTTAGAATCTTTTTTTTTAGTAGATCCCCAATGATAGATACCAGCTTTGCCGTTTCTTCATTTGTACTAAGAGAACGTAAATACTCTTTAATCTTCGCAGCCCCGGCATGTGTCTGTATCATCCCAGCCGTGGACTGGTGGAAAGCTTATTTCGATTGTTTGTCCAAGCTCATTGCTAAAAGAGTGACTCTTGTGTGAGTCCCGATAGCGGTATAGCTCTCCTTTAAGTCGTAAGAGCGTGGAAAAATCATGATAAACGTCAGCCTTTGCACGTGATATTAGACTAGTCAGGTTTTCCATTTTCTTCGCTGTTTCAGTCACCAATTTGTTTTTGGTTTCTTTGTACAACTCCAGTTCGCGTTCGCGAGCTTCCATTTTTTTAGCCTCCTCTTCTTTGAGCTGTTTAAACAGCTCCTCCTTTTCATGCTGGCTCATTTTTGACACGTCAATCATCTGTTTTTGTTTTTATTTGTTATTATTAACAACTTCTGTAATGTTGTAGGTTAACTTTTTTGATGCAAAAGAATTAGAAAGCCAATTCTTATACACCTCTTGTTTAAGCATTAGCATGCTTCTCTTTTTATAAGCTGAATTGCTTTCCCAATCGTTTCGTCTTTAATACGTTTGTTAATCTCGCTAATCGCAAGATTAACGCTACAAAGCTTTTGTTCTACCTTCTGTTTATCAGTCATAT
>NZ_KI912107.1:2108424-2287676 GCF_000517085.1 Saccharicrinis fermentans DSM 9555 = JCM 21142
ATTTAGATATCTCCAGTCATTTCCACCCAGTCCCGGCGTAGGATCCTGATACCATACAGCAGGAGCCACCAATTTTTCGAATACAATATCTGCATAGTTATCGCTTGATGTTGCCGTATGATATTGATACTCATATTCACCAAAGTTTGACGAATAATAATCATCTAAATTAGATACATTCAATGCTGCTACCAGCTCATTAACGAACAGTAAATCCTTTTGGTCATCACTACCATTTAAACGTTCAGGAGATACCCATTCCCAATCAAACTCATTAATTACTTTTTCGGCATACAGCAATGCATTTGGCTTATCATTCATTGTGATATAGACTCTTGCTTTGAGTGCCAAAACAGCATAATAATTCATGTGGTACATGCGTTCATTCGGATCAAATAAAATACCAGCATAACTACCAACTATTGGGTCTACTTCTTCAAGTAAAACCTGGGCAGCATCAAGGTCTTCTAAAATTTTCTCATAAACACCGGCAATAGGAAGATGAGGATACCTCGCCCTCTCATATTTTGTTACATAAGGAATTTGCGGATCTTCATTGGTACCATCTACATAAGCATCACCAAACATTCTTAATAAATCAAAATGAATAAATGCCCTAATAGCAAATGCTTCAGCTTTCATCAATTTTAAATCATCTTGATGAAATAATTCAGCCTTGGCATCAATATTATCCAATATTAAATTATCATTGGCCACAGTTTTATAGAGGTTACTCCAAATAGAGCTAATAGTGGACCTGGCAGCTGATGATTCATAATTAAAATCTGCTATTGGAAAATATGTTGCTGAACCAATATGACTTTGTGCAGCTTGTTCCAATGCGCCATACATTAATTGATGGCCATACAAACTTTGACCTGCCATTGAAAGATAAACTCCATTGAGCATTTCTTTAAAACCATCTGCTGATGTTACCTGAACTTTCAGGTCAATATCTGTTGCAGGTGATACATCCAGCCAGTCGCTACAGGCAAAAAATGATTGGCTTATTACGATTATTAAAACAAATATTTTATTTTTCATCTTTCTTAAGTTTAAAAGTTAGCACGTAATCCCATAGAGAAAGAACGAGCATAAGGATACGAAGTACCACGCTCCATCTTAACAGTTGACCAATTAAAAACGTCACTCATATTAAACGAAAGACGCATTGATTCCATACCCAATTTTGTGTAGAATCTTTCTGGCAGGTAATAATTTATATTCATCGAGCTTAAATTAATATAGCTATAGTCCTGAACAAAACGATCACTAGCGGGGGTATAACTCATATTACCCCAGTTAAGTACATTACTTTTAAACCTTACTACATCACCAGGTTCCATCCAGGTTTCTTCCAATACCCTTCTATCCACATTGTAATACTTATTTGAGTTTTCAACTTTATCAACCAAAGTATAGTTATATTGCTGAGCACCCATGCTATACGAAAAGGTAAAGCTCATTTCCAAGGGACCATAAGCTACATTTGTTCCAAAGTTTCCTCTAAGTGTAGCTTCTGTATCCCCTACGATTACTTTATCCTCGGCATTCCAAGTAAAAGTTGGCTCTCCATCCTTGGTAAGGAAAATTTCTTTACCTGTCATAGGATCAATACCTAATGATCTAACCGCATAAATTGCTGTATTGGATTCACCCTCCTCAAACCTTACATAAAAATCATGAGATGTTTCATTAATATAAGAAGTTGACGAACCATTATTCTCTTCGTATTCCTGTAATTCAGCATCGGTTAATCCGGCTTGATCACTCAATTCATTATATGATTTTAAAGCATTACCTATCCCAAGAATTTTTGATTTATTCTGATAACCAGACAAGTACACATTCCATTTAATTTTATCTCTGTTCATCAATTTAGCACGAAGCGCAAACTCAAAACCTTTATTTTCCATCTCTCCAAGATTTTCTTTAAATGAATTGAATCCGATTGAAGGTGGAGTTGTGACATCCATAATCATATCACTGGTATTCTTATTGTAGTAGTTAAAAGATCCAGATATTATATTGGAAAAGAAACCAAAATCAGCTCCTAGATCCAGGGTGCTGGTGGTTTGCCAAGTAAGATTCTCATTACCCAAAGCAGCCAGGTAAGTACCTAATCCTCCTAGATACCTAGTACTTTTATAGTACTGTAATACATCTTTAGCCTGATATGCAGAAAAGTTTACTGAGCCTGTTTCTCCATACGTTCCTTTAATTTTAAACAAACTAATAAAACTATTGCCTTTTAAAAAGTTCTCATGATGAATGTTCCAACCTAAACCGGCACTATAAAAACCAGCCGTTTTATCATTTGAACCAAATTGAGATGATCCGTCCAGTCGATAAGTAAAATCCGCAAGAAATCTTCGATCATACGAATAGTTAACACTAGCCAATCCGCCAATTAAACGAACCGTTTGTTCAGATGCATCAGGAACTTCTCCTGTTGCATAACTACTTGCAAATGCAGGATTGTCAAAGTTGCTAGCTGCAAACCCAACTGCCTTAAAACCGAGTAATTCTGATGATGAACTAGAAATATTATATCCTAAAGATGCATTAATGAAATGGCCATTCATTTCTTTCATATAATTAAATATCGCATTTCCATAATAAGACTCTGTACTTACGTCATCAAAGGCATAAGATCCTCTTTTTTCAGGATCACTTACGCTCCAATAAAGATAGGATTCAGGAGAATTAAATTGATGGCTTTTACTATTTTGAAACGTATAGGAAAGATTCGCTTTTAGTTTTAAAGCTGATGTCATTCTCCATTCCAATGAAAAGTTATTGTTTATATTCGTATATTCTGACTCGTCGGAGTTACCAACTCCTGCCTCATACACAGGATTATATTGAGGAAAGTAAGTCGTTGAACCCGTATCGTATATCGGAATAGCATAACGCTCTATTGGCTGTCCATTTGCATAATTTATGGGTAAAAAAGAAGGCATTTTTGCATAATAATCAAATGAACCATAGGGTGAGTTTTCTGCATTATTTTTATCAACTGATAATCTATTTCTAAAAATAAGTTGATCATTTATATTATAATTTAGTGTTAATGCAATACCACTATTTTTACGCCCCGATTCTTTCATTACTCCAGGCTTATCGCTATAATTCACATCCAACATATACCTCATATACTTATCTCCACCCATCAAATTCAAAGAGTGTTTTTGCCCCACAGCATTGCGTACAGGTTGAGCAAGCCAGTCGGTATTCACACCTTGAGCTACATATTTCTCAATGGCAGTAACCTTGTGTACTCCAGTATTCTCGGCCTCCATTAAATAATCATATAGTCCTAGATCTTTTTGTAGCCCAAATAATTCTTCGGCATTTAATATATCATAGGATCCAAGATCAGGAAAGCTAAAGTCTGTATTTAAATTATAACTCACTTGTAATTTTCCTGCTTCAGGTTGTTTGGTGGTAATTACAATCACCCCATTGGCAGCTCTTGATCCGTACATTGCTGTTGCGGCAGCATCCTTTAAAATAGTAACTGACTCGATTCTGTTCATATCCATATCAATTACTTTTGTAAGGGTAGTTTCAAAATCATCCATAATAAATACAGGTTGATTAGGATCTGCGCTTAAACTTGTTCTATCAATGGATGTATTAGGTACACTCAAAATAGCATCACCTCGTAAACTAATCTCAGGTAAAACATTGGGATTAGAACCAAACACATTGTTATCTAATATATTCAAAGATGGATCTAATAAAGTCAAGCTTTTAATTACATTATCAGAACCCATAGAAATCAATTCTTCGGCTTTAACAATAGTAGCTGTACCCGTAAAGCTTGACTTACTTATTTGCACAATACCCGTTACAACAACCTCATCAATCTCATCATCAGAATATTGTAGCTGAACATCAATAATTGTTTGAGAGCCCACTGTAAGTTCAATGGTTTTAAAACCCACAAAGCTGATTCTTAAAACAGAACTTGAATCAGCAACAAGAATAGTGTAATTGCCATCACTATCCGTTATGACGCCTCTTCTGGATTTCAAGTCAATGATGGTAGCACCCGGTAATGGAAGACCTTCCTTATCTATAATGCGACCTTTAACAGCGATCTTTTTATCATACCTCTGATCCCCAAGAGCTTCCTTTTTTTCCATTTGAGGTTTTAAAACAATGACCAATTCGTCAATTTCAAAATCGACCCCTAACTTAGGCAACACCTCGCCAAGTAATACATCTAATGGCATATTTTGAGCATTTACAGAAACTTTTTCCGTAATATCAATTTCTGACTCGCTATATAAAAAGCCAAATCCTGTTTGCTCTTCAATGGATTTTAACATTTCATATAGCGAGCCATTTTGCAAGCTCATACTTACCAACTTCAAGTCTAACGAACTGGCCTGAATCTGCACGTTTATAAATGCTAAAAAAAGAAATAAATTTCCCATGATTAAAATTTCTTTTGATTTAGCATAGTAATAAACAAGAAAGCGTTTGCCTAATTTTCTTCTCATAATTAAAATTTATTAATTCTACATTTAAAAAAACTGTTTCTTGAATGATACAGCACATTACCTATTTCTATTTCACATTTTTCACTATCAAAACATTTTCTGTATATTCAAACTTCACACTATTGGTCTTTTCCATAAGCTTTAAAAAGGTTTCGCAATTTTTAAAACGCGGCAAGATTCCTGAAAAAGTATATTGCTCTGCTGCGGTATTTTCATAAAAAACTTCCACATTATACCAGCGACTCAATTTTTTAAGAATTTGACCTAAAGGTTCAGCACGAAATATATATTTACCCTTCGTCCAGGATGTATAGACATCCGTATCGACTGTTTGAATGACTAATTCTTGACTACCATTTTTGCTAATCAATGCTTGCTGCGAGGGCTCCAAAACGGCAGATTGCTTTAAACCACTTATTTGTTCAATGGCAAATACTTTCCCCTCAACTAAAGTAACATGAGCAAAATCATCGTCGGAATAGGCTGATACATTAAATTTCGTACCTAATACCTGTATATCAAGCCCAGCTGCATGCACAACAAATGGGTGTATACTATCTTTTGCTATTTCAAAATAAGCTTCTCCTTGTACAAAAACGCAGCGTTCCTTTTCGTTAAAAACAGAAGGATATTTGATTTCGGTATCTGAATTTAACCACACTTTTGTTCCATCTGAAAGAGTAAGAAAATACTCACCTCCCCTCGGTATTCTAATGGTATGAAATTCTATGCTCTTAGGATTGCTTAAATCCTTTTTGTATTTAATTCCTCCAGAATTAATTTCAACCGCAACACTATTATGGGTAGTGTTAAGAATAGTATCCCTTTCGCCAAGCTCGATGATCTTATCTCCGTAGATTAACTGGGCTTTGGGCGCTCCTGGTTTTATTTGCGCAATAGGATTATTTATCTCGCCCTGAATATATCCATACAAGTTCCATCCTCCATAGACCGCAGCTATAGGTATTAAAATAGCAGCTGCATACTTCATCACTGCTTTAAAAGAAAAGATGGACCTTGTTTTTGGGAGACCAATTTTATCTTGAATATTTTTCCAGATAAGCTCCTTATCCAGTAAACTAATTTTTGCGTCTCTTAAGTCCCTATCCTTTCTATTTCGAATATCTTCAAAAAGAATTTGATTGGCAGGATCTTCCTTAAGCCATTTTTCAAATTTTTTGTTTTCTTCGATGGTCAAATCATTAGCAAGTTTGCCAAAAATAAGCTTGCTAATATTTATATACGTTTTCATTGAATCTAAAACTTTATGTGTTTCACTTTCTTATAAAAAACGCTCAAGTGAAAAACGGGTGACATAAATCAGTATGTTTTACCTAAAAAAATGCAAAGAATTCTTTTTAGGTATTAAAAAAATTGGCAACGGGAGTGATCAAAGGGTGTTATTAACAAATTCATTTATTTACATATAGTACCCACAAACAATAAAATAAACACACTCCAGTTTAAAAAGGAGCGAATATTCATTTGTGCCTGTTCGGCAGCCAACAAATAGACAATATTGATGAAAATGTTACTTTACTAATAAAAATGAAAATGAAATAAGGTTATAGAAAATACAACAAGCGTACAAAATATTTACTTAAGCAATATGTCTGATAATATTAACAATACATAAACGTGATTTTTCAATTTTTCACGCAAAAGCTTATAGGCACGAAGTTTAAGTGTTTTAACGGTATTAATTGAAACACCTAGTGTTTCAGCGATATCTACATTTTTTGCACCCAACATGCTTAATTCTACGATATTTTTTGTTTGGGGAGGCAGATCTGTAAGGGCCGCCTTAATCATTGAAATAGTTTCTTCTTCTATAATTATATTTTTAAAATAATTCCTTTCATTTTGCTCAATATAGGCGAGATGTTTGGCGTGCACCTTTTGAGAGCGAAGATAATTAAGCCCCGAATTTTTTATAACAGTGTACATAAAAGCTTTTACTCCATCCAAATTTTCAAACTCATTTCGCTTATTCCAGTATGTTAAAAATGCTTCTTGCACAATATCACTAGCTTCATCCTTATCTTTTACCAATTGAATGGAAAAAAAGGCCAATGAAGGGAAAAAGCTGTCATAAAAATCCTTAAATGCTTTAGTACTACCTCCCGCTATAAGCTTTATTTTTTTATCGATGGAATACATTGTTAATTATTAGATACAAATGTAGCTATTTTTATATGTACACTACTATTAATTAATGTATATTTTGCACCTTTACTATTAAATTAAATTAAATTAGGAGCTATTACATTCAATTTAATAGCTACAATGTTTTGTTTGTAATAAATTAATAATGACAAAGACAAAAAAAACGAACCCAACTTAGTTGAATTCGGTAAAATGTAGAGAATATTAAAAAACAAACTGACTCGTACTTAACTACAGGACAAAGTGAAAAATCATAAGTATTACAGTACTTGTAATTGCCTTATTTTCCACTCAAAGACCCTCATCTAATAAATATTTAACGATGGCGCCATTGACCGATTTTATTTATACTTTTTAATAAGATCCTGAATGACCTCAGACGTTAGTTCAAAGCCTTCTAGCTGTGGTAATCCTTCCCAACGAACAATACCCTTGGGGTCGATTAGGATACAGTGAGGAATTCCTCTTACCTCTAACAAGCCCATAACCCTTTTTTTTGTATCAATAGCACTATAGTACTCTATTGCAGGACCTACATACCTTCCGACTTTTTCTTTAGATTCATCAGTAATTCCTATTACAACTAAATCGTCCTTAAACTCATTTTGAAATGAATTCAACTCGGGTATGCCTTTTTTGCATGGAGCACACCAAGTGGCCCAAAAATCAACAAGAACAAATTTACCTTGTAAATCAGGCTTTTCCGAAAGCCACTCCTCTACAATGAGTTCTGGTGCCTTTTGATGAATAAATGACTTTGCCCATATCTTTTTTTTCTGGTTACACGAGCCTAAACTTAATAGTATAAGTAAAAAAAATAGTGTATTTTTCATTTTATAGCGAGTTATTAGTTACGTATTAATCTTTAAACTTTAATTCAAACATATTTCACTCTTAGTCAACCTATTACATAATCACATTAGATTTATTCTAAGAGTTTATAATCGTATAAAAGACCTAAATTCGGAATCCTACACTCATATAATACAACCCAAAACCAACAATGGGTGACAAAAAAGAAAAAAAAGTATTTCAAGGCACAAAGTGAACTAACGAGACATAGGTACATGCAGTATCGTAAGCGCAACACCTGTGAACTACAAACTTACAAACTATCCATACGATTAAGGATGCAAATTTATACAACCTTAATAATATCTTTCAAATCAATAAATAGAAATAAAATAACGCTTATCGTACAAGGTTTCTTTATGAGATTTTAACAAAGACATCATCGATAGACAAAAAACGCTCCAATCCGGATGTCGATTGGAGCATTGGAATTCTCTAAGTTTTACTGGAATCTTTTATGTACCAACCTGATTCCTGGTAATCCTTATACAACCCCTTAAAATGTTGTTAATGTCATTCTCATTTTTTGCCATCAAAGAAACGGCTCTAGCATGAAGGTCGCAATATGTGAAAGACCGAAGACTTACAGTGTATATCTATCTAATTCAAATTCACGGTTCTCTATGATGTAGAGAACCCTCCCGTACGTTCAATGTCGTTAAGTTAAGGTCATATCCCTTTAGATGTTAAACCTTTATGTCTTCGCCTGATTGATGTATCAGGTCTTTTAAATGACCTTCCGGGTCTTATTATTTCTAATCTTTTTGAGAGTATCTCAATTAATTTAGTTATAAAAACCTTGGGGGTACTTGAATATATGATATCTAAAAAGAAATCTTTTAGTTTAGCTAATGATTGTGTTTTGTTTGCTTGCTGCTTATATTTTCTATTTTTTGTTGACTTTATATTGCTATTTATAGCTTGTGTTCTTATCATCGAAGATAGATTTAGCATAAAAACCTTTGCATAAAAATCCTGTTTTATTGCAATAGTTGTTTTTCCAGTAAATTGCTCTAAATGAAGTGATTTTTTGAAAGATTTAAATCCTTCTTCAACGGACCATCTCATATGGTAAAGTTGCTTAAGGTCATTTAATGTGAAATTTTTTCTATTTGTTAAATTTGTTAGCAAAACTTCCTTTTCTCCTGATGATAATTCAATGCAAACCAAGCGAAGTCCTTTAATCTCCAAGGGAATATCATATTCCCTAATTTTACTTAAATCTCTATTAGAGCGTCTTTTTAATGTAAAATCAATATCACTATTATTACTTTTAACTAATTCAACAGCATCTTTCCAAGCCGTACTTAACCGAAAACAGAATTTATAATTTTCCTTCATTAATAATCCAATGAGCCAATGACTTGGATAACCTCTATCAAATACTAAAATGTCAGATTGAGAGCTAAGAATTTCTAGGTGTTTTACAGCAAGATCTAGTTCACTTCCTTTTCGTTTTATTATTTGGGCATCTAGCACTAATTCATTGCAAACATCATATGCAAATGATCCTAATGCTCCAATGATAGTTTCATCATGTTGATTTCTACTATAGCCAAAGTCGTTTTTAAGTTCCTCTGATGCTGGCAAATTAATCTTCGTCCCATCAATAGCGACAACTCGCTTTTGTTTCCAGTCCTTTTTATAAGGTGCATTCTCATTAAAATATTCCAGGTTAGACTTGTTTAACTCAATAAAAGCTTCAGGTTTTAACTTTCTTCTTGATTGGGTAAATGCACTTTTTGAGATTGTTTGAAATGAATCAGGAGATTTTGAAAGAGCTTTAAAAAACCGATCTAATTCTGTTTGAACACTTGGA
This sequence comes from Saccharicrinis fermentans DSM 9555 = JCM 21142, assembly GCF_000517085.1. Taxonomy (NCBI): domain Bacteria; kingdom Pseudomonadati; phylum Bacteroidota; class Bacteroidia; order Marinilabiliales; family Marinilabiliaceae; genus Saccharicrinis; species Saccharicrinis fermentans. The sequence goes on from NZ_KI912107.1 coordinate 2,117,773, forward strand.
CGGCTAAAACACATTAGGGATATTAATAAATCTTTAAAAGACAACTTTCGATTACGAGTAAAGTCTTCTTCCGAACATTTACTTCTATTGATAAAACCTTCATTATCAATAGTTTTTAGAGAGTGAGAAAAAAGCCCTTCTACAAAAAGAGCTCCTCTGCTTTTCTTTTCCTTATTACACTTCTAATATACTTAAAAATATCAAGAAATCCTTAACTTAACGACATTGCCCGTACGTTAGGAGGCGTAAGAACTTCTTTGCTAGACTATAAGCATAGCGACTGGAAACAATTGTACGATGGGCTTGTAGAATAAATGTAAGAATATTAAAAATAATGAATAAGTCGCTTGCAAATCAATAAGATAATCATACTTTTGTATCGCACACGATATAATCGTGTAGTTGATTTTTAAATTTAATTATCAATAAATGAAATTATTAGACAATTTACAATGGGGTCTAGGGGTAAAAACAAATTTATTCCAGATAATTTCTCGAATACTACTTGGCCTGGCCCTTTTATTTGCAGGAATAAGCCACTTAACATTTAACCGTATGGAGTTTGTAGCTCAGGTTCCCAATTGGGTGCCTCTTTCCACCGATTTGGTAGTTATCCTCTCAGGGATTGCAGAAATAACACTTGGTGCATCATTAATAGCATTAAATAAATGGAAAGCCTTGGTTGGTTGTACTACTGCTATTTTCTTTGTATTAATATTCCCGGGAAATATTGCTCAGTATGTGAATCAAGTGGATGCTTTTGGTCTGGATACGGAACAGGCTAGACTTATCCGCTTGTTTTTTCAACCGATTTTAGTTGCTTGGGCTCTATGGTCAACTGGCGGCTTCAAAGCTTTTATGAATCGTAACAAATCATAATCTTTTAATATCCTTATAATGGAACAGAATTTTTATCAGTTTGAAGCTAAAAGTCTTCAAGGGAAAAATATTAGCATGAATGACTATCGTGGTAAATTAGTTCTTATTGTTAATACAGCGAGTAAATGTGGCTTAACTCCTCAATTCGAAGGACTTGAGAAACTTTATCAGAATTATAAAGATAAAGGTCTTGTAATATTAGGTTTTCCATGCAACCAATTTGCTAACCAAGAGCCAGGTGATGAGAAATCTATATCAGAAGGTTGTCTTATAAATTATGGTGTAACCTTTCCGATGTTCTCGAAGATAGATGTAAATGGTGAAAACGCTCATCCTCTCTATAAGTATCTAAAAAAAGAGTTAAAAGGTACATTACTTAATACCATAAAATGGAACTTTACGAAATTCCTTATTGATACAGAAGGAAACCCCTTAAAAAGGTTTGCGCCAACAACAAAACCTAAAGAGATTAAAAAATACATTCAAAAACTATTACCATAGTAGTGAGTTTAAGTCGCAGGCGACTATATCTTCTTTTATTAACTTTGTAGAGTATTCACTGCGATTTAACTTTTTATAATATGAATTACGAGCGTTTAAAATTAGAGAATCAATTATGTTTTCCCGTATATGCGACATCGCGATTAATAACTAGAGAGTATCAGCCATATTTGGACGAATTAGGCATAACTTATCCTCAGTATTTAGTACTATTGGTGTTATGGGAAACAGACAGTATTTCTGTTAATGACATTGCTAAAAAGCTTATACTTAAGACAAATACTCTTACTCCACTTCTCAAGCGAATGGAACAACTAGGTTTGATTCATCGAACCCGTTCAAAGAACGACGAACGGAAAGTCATTGTTAATCTATCGAGCAAAGGAAGGGAACTAAGAGAGAAAGCTGTTCTAATTCCTGAAAAATTGATTACGCGGTTATCAGATGGACAACTAAGTATTGAGAAATTGATTGAATTAAAAAATAGTCTTACTACCATTATCTCGTTTTTATCAAAATAGATTTGATATAAAAATAATCAATGGATGCTCGTGTTTGCAAGAAATCGCTCGACTTGCGTAGGCACGTGTAGTATCTAAGAACCATACCAGTGAATTACAAGCTTACAGACTACCTAGGATATAAGGCTGCAAATTTATACAACCTTAATAATTTCTTTGAAATCAATAAATAGAAATAAAATAACGCTTATCGTGATTAATTATATTCTAAACGTTGCAGCCAGTTTTTATTGTTTCTTTTCATAAGCGAAATTTCAAGTTCAGGGTATTTATTATTTAATTCCAATAAGTTATAATGTTTATCTTATAAACAAACGAACCGCTTTATCCAACAGAGATATCTTTATTAGACAATTCATCAATAGTTAACTTAATCGTGTGGACTAAAGTATTTGAAGGCTCATATCCAATATGAAGATATTCTATAGAGCCCCGTGTTTCTACACTTGCATTTCCAATGGGAATAGGTTCTTCAAATGAACTCCCATTATTAAGTGACGATATTTTCAAGTTTAAGTTTAGCTCCTTTAAATCGGTAACACTTATTTCATTAGAAAACATACCTACTAACTTAAAATATCGCTTATCCGCTTTTATGTGTATTGTTGCACCTGAATTATCTTGGGTTAGTGTTTGATATAGGTAAGCCATTAAAATAATTTTAGTATTGTTTTTATAATTCTAATCTATAAAAAAAAGGATTCAAGCTTAATTACTGAATCCTTATAATTGTTTCTTTTATCCTTAAGTTAATTAACCATTATTTTCATCTTTTAGCCTATTCATTTCTTCAACAACTTGTTTGGGGTCAAGTATAGGAACCGGAAATTTTGCCCAATCAGTTCCTTTAGTATTAGCTGCTAAAAGCCCTCTGGTTGTACCAATACATACAGCAGCAAGAGATACAATTAAATCATCTTTTATTTTCATAAATCCACCTTCCTCTTCAATAATTGCATTTGATAGATTAGTAACTTTAAATGTTATGGTATTAGAAAAGTTCAAAAAATCTCCTTCATAACCATTAATCATATAATTAATGATTGTACTGAACTTAAATATGTCATTTTCATTATCAATTTTAAATTGGAAACCCATTCCAAATTTAAGATTTTTCCCAAAACTAACCTCCAAATCTGGAGGCAAAGGTTTATAGGAGTATCCTGTTTCTTTAATATCTTGTATGGTAACAGATATATTTTTCATATTACTTATTTAAACTAGGCGTAATAACGCGGTTCACACTCTCCCGTAAAAAGTGTATGAAATTGCATTGGTAGAGAAGTTCTTTTTTCAGAAGACGGCATAGAAAATACTGATTCTGTTACTTCAATTTTCTTTTGTTTTACTTCTGCATTGTCTTGTTTAACTGTTTGCAAAATAGGTTCTCCTAAAACAGCTTCAATTTTTGTTAGTGTTTTCATAGTGAAATTATGTGTTCCGGTCATCCATTTACTAATTTCACTTTCTGTTTTCCCTAAGGCTTTGGCCAAATCCTTTTGCTCTTTACCTTGTTTTTGTAGGATAAAGTGGATTCTATCTACAATATCGAAAGAACGTTCAACAAATAATTCAACGTCTTTTGATATCTTTTTTCTTCTGGATTCTAGTCGTTTGTTTTTTAGCATTCTAGTTTCTGTTATTACAGATTGAATTTTAAATTACCTAATAACTGCTTTTGATAAATGGCTAGTTTACCTTCTCTTACTCTTGTTTTAATAAAACGATCGATGTTTTGTAAAAGTTCAACATGTGTACTAAGTATTGGGTCTTCGTTATAGGTACGAGTAGTTTTTACACCTCCATTTCCAATGATTAAAATTTCTTCGGATATTCTTATTACATAAAGTCGAAGGTTTGAGGTTTCAATTGGAATAGCCCATATCTGGTCATTTGCTCTGGACTCAGGACGGAAATAGCGCTCAAGCGCTCCTGTTTTTCCAATTTTATCCATCCATTTAATGATAATGTCAATGTCTTCATCATATTTACAACCTTCGGGGAACTGATCTAAAAACTTATCTACCTCAGTTTCTTCTCCTTGAAACCGGAGCGTATAGAAATTGATACACTCGTGTTCTTCAAATAGTTCTATGTTTATAATTGACTTCACTTATAAGTTAATTGCAAATTAAGTAAATTTATTTAAAAAAATGATCCATTGGACAACTAATTAACATTTTTCTAATCTTTTTTTAACAATGTTTTCGGATGTTAATACCGAAACAGCTTCTTCCGTGGAGTAAAAACAATACTTCCAGGCTGTTGTATTGGATTCTTTCAAACCTTCTTTACCTGAACATAGTAGTCTTTAATAAATTCCTTTTTGTTCTCGTCAGGTAGTATTTTTAGGAGTTGGGTAGTTTTCATTGATTAACAATTGATATCGATATAATTCAAACCCTGTTCATTTATATGTGACATACACACAAAATAGAAAGGATCATATTTGCCATTCTCTTTTTTGTTAAATTCCTTATCGAGGTCAACAAAACCAATTATGATTTCCAGGGTTAAATCAGAAAGAAACAATGATTATTACCTCAAAGTAAAAAGCGAAGCAAAAAAGCTGAAGGAGCATTCGATGAACGAGCAGTTCCAAGCCAGGTTCGAAGAAGGACTTCGAAAAATTAACGAAAGCCTGAGCAAAAAAGGAGGCGTAAAACGCTTGGGTAAAGTTCATGAACGCATAGGTCGGTCAAAGCAGAAATACCCATCGATACAAAGATATTATAATATTGAAGTCAATACCCTTGCGGAAGAAAAAGGTACAAGGGGCAAGAAGACACAAAAGCATCCACTCGCATCGTCAATAGAATGGTCTGTAAAAGAAAACACTGAAATCAATGCTCGCAGTGGGATATATTTTCTGCGCACTTCACTTGAAAACTATGATGAAGATGTTTTATGGAGTTTTTACAATACCATCCGGGAGATTGAAGCTTCTTTTCGAGTTTTAAAAACCGATCTTGATTTACGCCCAATTTATCACAAAACCGATTCAAGTACAATGGCTCATCTGCACCTTGGGTTGTTGGCATATTGGGTAGTGAATACAATCAGGTATCAACTAAAAAGTAAAGGGATAAACCATGGATGGAAAGAAATCGTCCGCATAATGAATACACAAAAGGCGGTTACAACAACTGCTCAAAACGTAGAGGATCAAACTATTTCAATAAGACGTTGCTCTGAGCCTAACGAAAAAGTAAAACAATTATATGATGCTCTGAAATACAAATATGCTCCCTTTACCCGAAAAAAATCTGTAGTACACAAAATGAAAATCAAAAAAACGCAAGTTGATACAAAACAAGAATCTCCGCCAATTTAGCTGCAATGTGGGTTAAGAACCTTGTGCTTCCCAAGAAAGGCAAATGTAACCAAGAAGAAGCAGAGCAGGAGCGTTAAACCATTTTCAAGAAGCTGCGCAACAAACACAGTGCCATCGAATCAAACATTAACGAGCTGGAGAACAGAGGACTAGATCATTGTCCGGATCACGGATACCACAACTTCAAAAGGTATGTTGGCTTGGCCATTAGCGCCTACAATCTAAGAAAGATTGGTGCCGAATTAATCCATCGAGCACGGAGTAGTTCCAATACAGGCGAACAGAACAAAATAGCAACCTAGTAAAATTCTGAATATGTGTTATTTATACATAAAAAAAAGGAAGAATTATGCCCAATAGTCAACAAAATTGGCTAAATATTATGCGCAGGGTCTTGTTTTGCTATAAAACTCAGCTTTGACACCTAAAATCACCATCATCAACAAAAATAAAGTTCACGTTTGGCGATATTCTACTCGCCTATTTTTGAAAACATGAGTTTTCTTGCCGAGACTAAATATCTTTTGGGGCATCATCAGGACCTTCTACATTTCGCTAAAGGTTAAATTATAAATCAAGTCATTTTGATCCCATAATAATACAGTTCCATTTTTTGTCACCATCATATGCCTTAGGTAAAAATAATTTTCAGCTTCTTCAGATCTGGTCAAAAGATTATTGCTGATACTATACTTATATACCCTTAGATCATTAGCATAAATAAATAGATCATTACCTTGTACACAAAAGTCTATAATTTGAATATTTGAAAATTCATTATTGGGAAGAGTAATATAATCACTCCAGGTAGCACCTTTGTTCACTGAACGCATAATGGTTCTTTCACTAGATATACTTTTAGAACTATACATGATACCTGATTCATCCATTCTAAATAGTCTTTTATAAGACAAAAAATCCCAAGAGTCACCCTTATCTTCGGAATATAGAATATCATCCCATCCGTCCAACTTATATAAGGTTCCATCTGGATGTGCATAAAGCTCATGAATAGCTACATCGTTAAAATAACCTTGCTCTATCAATTGCCAGTCGTTTCCATTATTAACCGACCTATACGTCTCTCCATAAACACTATAGAATAAAACGTCATTATCAACAGATTGCAGATTAATATACGAGCCAGAAATTGTCTTTAAATATTCCCACTTCAAATTATCTGAGAACCGCCATATCTCAGAATATGTTGTACTAACAAATAAGTCACCGTCTTCCTGGACTTCAACTCCTTTAATACCATTAGAAAAAGGAACTTCCGACAACACAGACCAACTGATCCCATGATCATACGAAACATATACGCATGGATCATTTTCTGCAACCAAATATAAGGTTCCATCTTTTGGATCAACAGCAATATCCTCGATATACCTTCCTAAAGGAAAACATGCTAAACCAAAATTCGAAGGATATGATATATTAGAAGAAACAACTAAAGAGTCTCTATAAACATGTTCACTATCGACCAAATAAACATTCATTTTATATATCCCACTTTCGCAATCCCCCTTCCAATAACAATATGTTCTACCAATTGAGTCGGTTAAGCCATAGTCGTATAAAACAGAACCATTAATGGGTTCATATTTAATTTTCACTCGCGGTACAGGTACATTATTCCCATCTGTCACCTCAAACACGATACTGTCTTTTAGCTCTTCGTTGAACACTCCATTTTGACTATCCCCATATACCAGTTTAAGTTTTAATTCGGTATGGATGGTTTGCGGATTATAATCATTATCATCCTGATTGTTTTTGCACGAAGTATATAACAAACACAATATCAAGATAGTACCGACACAAAACACTTTTATACTTTTCATTCGACTTTCATTGGGTTTAATATGGTTACTTCAGAATGGTATTCTTCCTTTTCGGTTTCCTGATTGTAAGAGCTCATCGTCTCATAAGAATTTTTTATGGTCACTATAAAATAGATATTCTGAGCAGACATAAGAGGATAGGGTACTTTTTGAAGATCAATGCTAAAGAATATAGAATTTTCGTAAAACGATTTATTAACTGAAGATTGATAGATATAGCTACTGGTAGATACATTCATAGAATCGGACCAATACACACTACATTCTCCATAAACAAAAGTATCCAGTACCATCTCAACATTGACTATATCATCTTCTCTGCTCACAGAAACAAATTTAGTTTCGATCTTGGGTTGTTCGTAAATAGTAATCTTATTATTAAAAAAGTAAGGGACATCACCTCCTATAATAGGAATGCTATATATCTTTTTAAATCCAAAGCCATCATCCTGAAAAGCTATATTATACGTACCTGGCTCAATATCTTTTATACTGAATCTACCATTTTCATCAGTAACCCCATAGAAGTCGGATTCTCCAACAGTTACCTTTACACTATCTAGATCGTGATATTCATCACCGTAAACGTCTATCAATTCAACAAATCCAAGTAATTCTCCCCTAAGAGAAGGCTTTATCGTTTCATTACTACAGCTTGCTAATCCACAGAATAAGCATAATGTATATATAAGTTTTTGCATTTTAAAATTTTTCTAATGAATGAATAAACTAGTATTCTTCAGCCTCAGATATAGTAAATGAGCCTTTTGAGGACATATCTGTGTTAGCAGTATAATAGACTTTTTTACCTGTTTCAGGATCAAAATAATAAGCTTTAGAGGCAACAGTGTATAATTTAATATACCATTTTGAATTCTCAGGAAATTTCTCGTAATCACTTATTAAGTGAAAATAATCAGATATAAAATAAATATTTTTGAAGAATGAATATTCGTAATGTTGCAAGTCAATATTATCATTTTTACTTAATAACAATAAACACATTGTATTCGTCTCTTCTATTTTTTCATATTCTATTTCAATATTTAAGTTAGAAGAATAATTACCTTTTACACCATTTGTTTTAATATCACCGATAACAATTTTTTCATTCAGAAGCTCATAAAGACTTATAGTGTTTAACTGTACCGGAATAAGCCCTCCAAAAACCTGAACCCCATAATCAATAAATGTCGAGTAACCTTCTTTCGAATAAAACAAATTATAGGTACCAATGGGAATATCATTGAACTCAAACAATCCGGTTGAATCTGTTGTTGTTTCAACATTATAATTTCCTGCCTGTAACTTTACGGTGGCCTTATTCAAAGCGGCAAAAGTATACGACTGGCTGTCTAATGATACAATCGTACCATGAAGGTTTCCGAATTGCTCCTCTTTAATCTCTTTGGTGCACCCTATGGAAAAAAACAAGACAATAGACGAGAGGATTTGATATATAAATTTTATTTTCATTTTAATTTCATTTAATTATTAGAATAACCTACTACATTAGAAGGTGTACCAATACCACCATAGTAGAAGTCATAAAAATCCGGAACCCCGCACACCACACAGTAAAAACTGTCGAGCGCACTTCCATACAATTCGGTTTCAAACTCATTATACTCATTTATAGCAACATACACAACATACGATGAAGTATTGTTTACCGGAGATACTGCAGATGTATCATGAAAATATATAATAATACGCCGATAAAAATTTTCGGTATTTGGACTTTGTTCATTGACAATTCGGCCACTTAAATATAAGCTACCATTTTTATTAGTTATTGCCAGGTCTGAAACAATTGATGTAGAAGGTTGAGCCAAGCTAAAATTACTTAGTTGCCATAAATCTCCACCTAAAAACTGTACCCCTTCAATTTTTCTTGTCACAAAACCTGGTGCTGTGACAAAAATATTATACGATCCTGTTGTGAATTCAGTTATTTCATAATTTCCTACTGAATCAACCTCTGCCATAAATTCCTTATCTGTGTCGGTAAAAGTTATGGCCACATTGGAATAGTCGCTCATTACTTCACCAAATTGAGAAAACAAATTTATTTTACCTTTTACTTTGACTTGCAATTCCAACCTATCAATTTCCTTTTCTGTGCATGAAATCAATGCAAGAGTTAAAGACAGAAACAGTAAGTTTTTATACATTATTTTCATATGTTTATAATTTGTTTCTTAATGGTCATATGGAACTCGCCGTGATAATCATTCTCCTGTGTGAGAGATCACTCTCATGGCTCGTTTCATATGTTTAATTTTATCTTTCAATGCTCATATAGAACTCGCCTAAATGAATCATTCCCTTGTGTGTGAAACAATTCTCATGGCGCACTTTATAGTCCAATAGTATCCTATTTTATTTCTTTAAACTCAACTAATACCTGCCGGTAATTTTCAGGAAATAACGACACAATCACGATGTTGTCTTTCGTCGATAAAACATATTGAGGCCTACCTTTCATCGTATACTCCTCTTCTTGAATCATTTTACTTAGAGAGTATTTCACCAGCTTAATATCATCATAACCTGTTTCGTATCCATACGTGATACCATATATTGCATCTTTAGCTTCCTTAATGCAATAAGAACCATAATTATAATATAAATTACCATAATCTTTTAGCTCTCCCAAATAAGTCATCTTATCATCAGCCGCATAAATAACACCATTATAATGTGTGATGCAGTAACTTCCAAGGTCTGAAATAGCGAATATTTCGGAACTTAATGGATAAGATCCATGCTGCGAATCATTTTTAGAAATAGTTATTTCTCCATCGTCATCCCATTCATAATAAGCCATGCCTGCGGGCATTAGATTGGTTGTTATAGAAATAGCCGCATTTTCACCAGGAATCTTTCTAAATTCCAACTTACTATTTTCTCCAGTTTTACTTACCACATTACCGTTGGTCAAATCAACTACATGGCTACTTTCTCCCCAAACGCTATAATAGTTAGAGTTCAGCATTACCTTATCATTACCCATATACATAATATCGAAAGTTGATAAATTATAGCTTATTTCCTTCAGTAGCGAGAGGTCTTGACTTGAATAAACATATATTTTTCCTACACCATCAACTGCATAAATATTCCCATCCTCTTCCTGATCAACGTCTATAGCAACAATATCAGAAGGAAGATCTTTTTCGAATTCTATTGTCAACTCTTCTAAATCATATTTCAATAATTTTCCTTCGTTTTTACCCCAAAGTATCAATCCTTTTTGGTTCTTTGTAACAAAAGCATCATCAGGAACAAGATCAATTATCTCTCCGTTAGGTTGTTCAACTTTTATTAAATTACTGATACTGTATAGCTCTAAATAATTTCTCACCCGCACAGAATAATATACTTCATCTTTAAATGGAGGAAATAAATCTGTATACGTAATACAGTTTCTATCCTCGATTTGTGCAATTCTTTTTAATCCTATTTCGCCTTGAGAATCGCTACTAATATATATATCATACGATTTAAAATCATCACTTAAACTTGGCTCCCAGCTTAACGCTACGCAACCATATCTTCGTTCTGCTTTTAACAATTGAATTTTTTCTGGAGTTCCATATTGAATACGAAGAACCTTGCTATACTTTATACCATTTGTATTAGTCACATTTATTTGTAGGGTATGTAATCCAAGCGACAAATCATTCTCACTAATATCAAGCATTCCCTCTTCAGACAAAGTCCCTTCAAATAAAACACCATCAATACTACTCGTGATGCTTATTTTTAAATCCTGATTGTTTTCAACATTGGTTCCGTCAATATTAAAACTAACCGTCTCGCTAGGTAAAAAAACATCGCAATCTTTTGGTTCAACCACCTGAACTACAGGAACATTGTCAGGAAGAACAGAAGAGCGTAATTGAAGGTTTAGATAATTCGTTCCATCATTTTTTTCAACTTTTGCTTGGGCACCTCCATATAAAGGATTGTATGCATACACGGTATCTGCTAAATCGAAAGATCCGTTTAGTACGGCTATTCCAAGGTTATTGGTTGTTACAACTTCCTTTTCCGGTTCAACAAACACATATGCACCTTCGATGGGTTCATTGTTGTAACTTACATTAACATATATTCTGTCTGGATCATGTAGAGTTCTTAATTCGTCTTTAGTACAAGAAAATAAGCTTAAGAAACATAAACTAATCAGTAATATTTTACACTTCATGAAAAACTAAATTAGGGATAAGTTAAAAGGGAATTCCTTCATTAAAATTCAAGGAAAATTAATATTTGTGCGTATCATAAAACAACTTTGCAATATAAACGCCACTTGTAAAGTAGGATATTAGGAAGATAGAGCTTGCATATCATTAGTTTGGTTAATCGTTATCTGAGCACGAAAGTATAAAAATGAAATGAAATTGAAAAATGGATCCGTAGGTTCGTTTACAGAGCAGGCATAAAAAAAGCACCCAAGATATTAATCCTAAGTGCTTTTTATCTTTATATTATGTAGTGCCCAGAACAGGACTCGAACCTGCACACCCTTACGAGCATTGGCTCCTGAAGCCAACGTGTCTACCAATTTCACCATCTGGGCAAATGAGTAATCCAACAAAAAATAAGTGCTCACGAAATCCCCCTAAAGGATTAGCGCAAGCAAATTTAACAACAATAATTTATAAGTCCATCCAAAAAACAAACTAAAATCGCACAAAAATAGCTTCCAATACCATCTAATTTGCTTACACGAACCCGTCATCCTACTTATTCTCCTGTTTCAGAAGCACTCTCACGACAAATTTCGTCCAAAGATTTATGATTGCGCTTGGCCACTTTTTCAAAGTCCGACTCAAGCTCATATTTACCCGTCCTTATGCCTTCATAAATACCGCCAATAATGGTTCCTAAAAAATCGCCCAATGCAGCTTTGCGTTCTACAATATAATCTTCCACAGAAATACTCTTATAAAACAAATTCAGTTGATATGCTTTATTGATAGCATCCGTTAGTTGTTGTTGGCTTACCAATTCACCACACAAATGATAGATTCCTGATAGCAAATCATCATTTGTAAGAAGCTTAAAGTACGCGTATGCAAGTTCATCTCTTGAAGTATAACCACACTTACCATCAGCTGCACAATTAATTATTCCACCCTTTTTTTTATAAACATCCACATATTCCAGGTCGGGCTCTATATAAATTCCATTTCTTCCTATAGCCCATTGCATGCCTGAATTTTTCACATCCTCCTCGGTTTGGCGATTGCTAGCCACAATGGGGCTAAAAGCATTCCCCTTCTCGGCACCAATAATACTGGTATAAACAATTTTTTTAACACCATTTTGCTTGGCAGCCTCAATCACATTACGATGTTGACCAACTCGTTTATCCGGATGATCCATGCCCGACACCAACAAAACAGCATCAACCCCCTTAAGAGCCATCAAAAAATCTTCTTTATTGTTATAATCACCCTTCCTAATTTCAACACCCAAAGTACTTGCTTTCTCGGGCGTACGAGCTATACCAATCACATTCTCCGCTCCTATTTCAACTACTAATCTTTTAACAATGGCAGCACCTAAATTTCCGCTTGCTGCAGTAACCGCTATCTTCATCATAATTTAATATTTTAATTTTAACGAAGGTAGGTGTTTGTACACCTAAAAGAAAGGTTAATTTACGCCAAACTAAGGTAAAAATGGAAGATAAAAAAGATCATTATTGCACTGTCATCATATCCTCTGCCCGTTTAACCCGAATGATACATTAGAACATCTCAATAGATTTTCTAATGCATTTTTCGGGATTAACTCAAATACTAACACAACGCTTAACAATGGCATCCACATGAATCCTTGTCGTATTCAGAAAAGGAAGATCCAAATACTTTTCGTGCTTAAACATCAAAGGAAACTCGGTACAGCCTAAAATGACTGCATCAATATTATGCTTCTCTTTTAAATCCGATACGATCCCCAATATTTCATCTTTGGTTTCATCTTTAAAAACACCCAGTTCCAATTCCTTAAATAGTTTGGAGTTTATCCATTCTATTTGTGCATTATCAGGAACAATGATCTCAATGTTTCGTCGCAGGAAATTTTGCTTATAAAAGTCACTCTGCATCGTAAATTTTGTTCCCAACAAAGCACAACGTTTTGCTCCAATCGCTTGTGCTTTCTCAGCGCATACCTCCACAATACTAATCAAAGGTAAATCAACTTTAGCTTGAATTTCCTGAAACAACAGATGCGGTGTATTGGCACTTAACACAGCAAAATTGGCTCCAGCACTTTTAATTTTATGCAAACACTGTATCAAATATTCGGACGCTTCGGTATATTTTTCATCCTGAAGTAAGCCAATAAATTTTGCCATCGTTACACTATAGACCACAATCTCAGGATAATTCAGACTACCATCACCATTCATCTTATCAAAAGCTTTGATTATTTCCTTATAATAATCAACGGTAGCCTCTGGTCCCAATCCTCCTAATATTCCAATTGTTTTCATTCGCTTTTCAATTAACACAACTATTTAAACACTCTCACTTGCAATAACTTATCCATTACAAAAAATTAGTATTTGATCCTGTTTAATATGGCCTTTCCATTTAATATTTGTTCAGAAAGCGATTTGATGGTTTCTGTTTTTGCAATCTCAAAAAATCCGTCACGTACAACTTTGTATTTATCATGCAAAGGACAAGGATTATCATTATGACATTCCTTTAAGCCAAATCCACACTTATGAAAACTAGCATCACCCTCAATCACATGTATTACTTTATACAAGGTAAGATCCGACTGATAATCATTAAAAAAGAATCCACCACCACGACCTTTCATGGAATCCATCAACTTATTTTTTGTAAGTATTTGGAGTATTTTAGCCGTATAAGCTTCCGGAGCTTCAATCTCTTTTGCTATTTCTCCCACTCCCGGTCTTTTTTCTTCCCAATTTCTCAATTGCACAAAAACCAAAGCCCTGATGGCATACTCGGTACTTTTCGACAACATAACTTATTCGTTTATTAATTCTCGCTCCAAATTTAACGCTTTCTTAAATAGAATGTTGTTTTCTAAATGAATATGTCGATGTAAATCATTTTCAAAATCCTTCAAGGTTTGATAACTTACCCTATATGTACTACATCCATCTGCAGGACAAGTATAGGAAGATGTTAGTTTAGCAATCTTTTCAAAACGTTCCCCTTCACTTTCATGTTCTGCCTGCATCACTTCAATGGCACTTTTCCCTTTATCGAAAACTACTACACCACTAATACCTTCCTTTTTATATTTTACCATTTTCCGTATATAAGGAAAAAGAATAAGTTCCTCTTTTTTCATATGGGCACTTAAATTTACCGCAGTCGCATCAAACAGTTCTCTAATTTCAAAAAGCTCAGGATGTCTTTCTCCATGTACATCACATAGCTTCTGCAACTTCTGTTGAATAAAAGGAATATTCTCGGTTACATAGGCATGGTGTCTTTTCTCTATATAATCACAGAGCACATCCAATTCCAATCCGTCGATATACGCTGAATCAGGATCCTTTTGTGCGATCAATGCTTCTAATTCAGGAAGCAGCTGACTAACATCTACCTTTGATCTTTCACAGGCTTCCTTCAAACTAATGCCACCTCCACAGCAAAAATCAATATTATTTTTATCAAATAATTGAGCCGTTTTAAAATTCGCTTTAACAATTTCTCCAACGCTTGTTTTTTCATTTACATTCATGATATCATCTTTTATTTTTTACAAAGATATCATTTTTTTATAAAAGGACATGTATATCTTTTTATAAAAAATGATATCTTTGCCAGCATTCAACCCAACTCATATGTTAAAACCTCTTCTTGCGTATTGAAATAGCACAAAGAAAGCTTTACGGAAATAAAGCGCGACACCTTTAGGTGAATGAAAGTAAAGCAAGGCCGTTTTTTAATTAGATGCAATTTCATTGTAGAACAGATTTTCTAATACATGGGCTGGTATAACCTAAACACAAAAGTCATGAATACAAAAAAACTTTGGATTGGATTTACACTTGTAATGGTCATCTCCTTTGGAGTATTAGGGTATTATGGAAGGGAAATTTATCGTCAAGCCCCTCCTATACCCGAAAAAGTAGTGACAAGTAATGGTACCGTTTTATTCACCGGACAAAACATTAGAGATGGACAAAACATTTGGCAGTCCATGGGAGGACAAGAAGTAGGCACAATATGGGGGCATGGAGCATACCAGGCTCCAGACTGGACCGCAGATTGGTTACATAAAGAAGCAGTATATCTGTTGAATCGCTTTGCTCAGATAGAGTTCTCCTGTGACTATAAAGATTTAAATGAAGAAGAGCAAGCCATGCTACAGGTGAGACTTCAAAAGGAAATGCGCACCAATAGCTACGATAAGCATACCCAAACCCTGCACATCTCAGCACTCCGGGCAGAGGCTATCAAAGCAGTGAGCAGTCATTATGCAGGTTTATTTATGGATGACGAAAAGCTTGCTGATTTGCGCGAGGCCTATGCTATTCCGGCCAATAGCATCAAAGACAAAGATCGCATGTTCAAAATGAACACTTTTTTTTTCTGGGCTACGTGGGCCACGGTAACAGAACGTCCGGGACAAGAAGTTACCTATACCAATAATTGGCCGGCGGAAAAACTAGTTGGTAATGTACCCACAGGTTCTTTACATCTATGGACAGGGTTTAGTGTCATTATTTTATTACTTGGCATAGGATTGTTAGCTTGGTATTATGCCACCCGAAGAGAAGAACACGAAGAAGGTGCAAACGTTCCTGCAGTGAATCCTTTATCAGGCATCAAACAAACACCATCCATGAAAGCCACCCTGAAATATTTTTGGGTAGTAACGGCTCTTATTCTTGTGCAAATTATGATGGGGGTCATTACTGCGCATTATGGAGTGGAAGGAAACGGATTTTATGGATTACCACTGGCTGATATACTCCCCTACTCTATCTCACGCACATGGCACATTCAACTAGCCATATTCTGGATAGCTACCTCATGGTTGGCCACTGGTTTGTTTATTGCTCCTGCCGTATCGGGTAAGGAACCTAAATTTCAAAAGCTGGGTGTTGATATACTATTTGTCGCACTATTGGTGATTGTACTGGGTTCATTAGCCGGACAATGGATGGGAATTATGCAAAAATTAGGTCTATCCGAAAATTTTTGGTTTGGTCATCAGGGCTACGAGTATGTGGATTTAGGTCGTTTTTGGCAAATATTTCTTTTCCTGGGTTTATTTATCTGGCTTTTTCTAATGGGAAGAGCATTGTTACCTGCACTAAAAGAGCACAATGAGAACCGTCATTTACTATGGATGTTTTTAATTGCTTCCATTGCCATTGCAGCTTTTTATGGTGCTGGTTTAATGTGGGGACAACAAACACACCTGGCTATTGCTGAATATTGGCGCTGGTGGGTAGTACATTTGTGGGTTGAAGGATTTTTTGAAGTCTTTGCCACTGTAGCTATTGCCTTTTTATTTGTACGTATGCAATTATTAAAAGCCAGCGTAGCCACATCAAGTGTACTTTTCTCCACCATTATTTTCTTGTCAGGTGGAATACTCGGAACGTTTCATCATTTATATTTCTCAGGAACCCCCACTTCAGTGTTGGCATTGGGTGCCACATTTAGCGCATTAGAAGTAGCTCCACTGGTATTTATGGGATTCGAAGCTTATCACAACTTAAAACTCAGTCGTGTAAAAGAATGGGTAAGCGCCTACAAATGGCCCATTTATTTTTTCATTGCAGTAGCATTTTGGAATTTATTAGGTGCCGGTATCTTCGGGTTCTTAATCAATCCTCCTATTGCACTATACTATATGCAAGGATTGAATACAACGCCTGTTCATGGACATACGGCCATGTTTGGTGTATACGGGTTCCTGGGCATTGGTCTAATGCTTTTTGTACTGAGAGATATGGATATTACATTAAAATGGAAAGAAAAACCAATAAAAATAGCCTTTTGGGCAATGAATATCGGACTACTATTGATGGTATTAATCAGTGTATTGCCGGTTGGCTTGGCACAAACAGTAGCTAGTGTAAAATACGGCCTATGGTATGCACGCTCTGCCGAATTTTTAGGTACGCCTGCCATGGAAACCTTGCGATGGCTTAGAGCTATTGGAGATACTATTTTTGCAATTGGGGCCGTATATTTAGCCTATTTTATCTTTGGTTTAAAAGGAGGATGGTCTCTGACGAAATAGCTGACCCATAAAATTATTAAAAGCAAAACTTACAACTACAAAAAAAGGCTGGCCTGCATTACGCAAGTCAGCCTTATATTTTATGATATAAAATCATCAACAACGAAGCTATCCACCTTAAAGAACAGGCATGCTACATCAAATATTTTCAAGTAAAATATTCCCCATCTCCCATCAAATCACTACCACTGAAGCATTTTCACACCTTGTTCAAAAACAATATCACGTGGTATACCAGCTTCAGCAATCTTATCCAAATCTGCTTGTAATTCAGGTTGAATAAAACCAAGTTCCTGGATCATCTTTTGCGCTTTGGCATAATCACCATCTCCTTGCAACACCAATATCTCTCTCGAGAGCTCAATCATCGCTATGCGCATCTTATCAAAATCCACTTTGTATTTTCCACTGGCTTCATCCTTGGTAAATGCTCCTTTATCTTTAAAATAATTAAAACGGATCATATTGGCTTTTCCGTGCGAACTAGATGCTCCAAAACGAATAGATCGGAACAAACCGGCCATAAATGTCACATAGTTATCCATCAACACCTGATCTTCACCCAGCTCGTTCATTTGTGTCAACATATCCACCATATACAAACCTAAAATATCAGCTTTTCCTTCTTCAATGGCCGTTGATGTCTCTTTCAAGGCCTCACGAACAGTACCCGAACCATTCAAGGTATTCTTAATTCCCAAACCGTGCGCTACCTCATGAAACATGGTATTCTCAAAAAAAGCGTCAAAAGTCACGTTATTTTGTTGTTCATCAACAATCAGCAACTCACTAATGGGCAGTAAGATCTTATCAAACTTAGCTCTCATAGAGTTCTTCAATTGTATCTTACGGCTTCCTTTTTGCAAATGTACTTTAGGATCGTTAGGCAAATTAATGGCAATTGTTTTACTACCTGCATTACAATCGCCACCATAATAAACCACATCATAAGCTCCTAAATCGGAATCACATCCTGGAATTTCTGCTTTATATTTAGCATCCACTGGCAGTTCCTTTTGAAGCTTAGGCAATAAAGATGCAAAATGCGCCAGCTTTTCCGACCATTCCATATCTTTAATCAAGATATATGCTTCAAAGGATGTTTTTGCACCCAAAAGAGCATCTTCATAGTTTTCTATAGGCCCCACCACAAAGTCTATCTGATTATTCTTCATACTCATCCAAGCCAAATCACTCTCAAAGTACTCGCTATTTAATAATGCTTTCGCTCTTTTCTCCAAATAATCTTTAAAACCATCATCCTCAGCCAAGACTGCTGCTTGTTTAAGCAAGTCTGCTGCTTTTTTCAACGCTCCGGCATAGGCCACGTGATAGGGGATTACTTTCAGTTTTCCCTCACCATCTCTTTCAATAATCGTATACTGACTATTTTTTGCCTCATCTTCCAAAGCTTCAAATTCCTCCTTGGTCATATCATGTGGATAAAATTGCGCACCCGCTGGCTTCTTACCAATTCCTTCAATGAAAGAGGAATTTCCATTCAGCCGTTCCCATGGACCATAATTAATTTCCAGGTACTTTTTGACATACGGGTCATCCACCCTCGACATCAAAGCTTGCTTATCTCCCCATGCTTGTTGCCAGAAAAGATCATCCATAACTTGAGCCGCTTCAAACAAGAGAGGTAACATTTTTTTTGATTGACAGATAAGGAAGAAACGTCAGCTGTAAGTTTAAACGAAGCAAACTCTTCCACTTTCTCCTTTACATTTGGGATAGATGCTGCATATTTGGTTTCCTCAGCCTCAGGACACTGACAAGAAAACAAAAAAACACCCAACCCGAATAGATACAAATAATTCTTCATTTTTTCTATATTTTGTTATTGGATACTATTGACAGCAAATATAGTTAATTTTAACCGGGCTCCACACTGAATTTTATCCACTTTCAGGCAGCCCCCTCTATTAAAACAGGGGCAACCATAAAATCACTATAAAAAAAACACCTCATCAAAGAATAAAAATGTTCTTTCATTAAAAACGGATACTCATTAAACCAAACACATTTCTACCGGGAGCAAAAATAGGACCAGATGTTCCATGTACCGAACGACTTAAATGTTCATAATAGTTTTCATTAAACAAGTTATTCACTCCCGCACTCACTTGAATAGAATGAGAAATCGTATATGAAAGTTTTACGTCTAGCAATGAAAACGAAGGTGTTTTAGTTTCTCCAAATTCATTAGACACACGCGATTGCTCCATCACGTGACGAAAACTAAGTTCTGGTTGCAATTTTTCACTAAAATAATCACCTCGCAATAAATACCTAAAATCAAGAGGTGCTATTTCAGGCAAAGGCTCTTCTCTTTTTAAATCCTGGGCATAAGTATAGGCAATACCTAACTGATGCTGTAATCCAGCTCCAAGGCGCTGCGTCCAGTTAATTTCAAATCCGGTTTTAAATGCCTTATCAATATTTACAAAACGACGCACACCTGGACTCGTAGCTAATTGTGCCGTTAAATTAGTATCAATAACTGATGAAATAAAATCCTGCATATACGACGCAAAAACATCCAAGTTAAATACAGATTTTCCAGTGAGCCATTGCACGGTCATATCCAATTGATTATTCACCTCCGCATCTAACTGAGGGTTACCCAACATCTCATAAGGATCTTGACCCACAGAAAAATAGTTGATAAAACGCTCAGTCAGTCCTCCACTACGCTGTGCCCTACCTAGCCAAAGTCCAACCGTAGTCGACTGATTTAATTTTCGAGATGCGCCCACACTAAAGCTTGGATTCACTTGTAGCTGATTCACATCGCCATATACTTGAGTAAATTCATCACTACCATCATTTACTTTAGCACTATTCACCTCGATCCTTCCCGAGAAAACAAAATGATATTGACCTGTCTGCAAGTGATACTCCCCAAAAAAACCATTTTTTGCAATATAACTATCCTGCCAGGCATTATCTTCAAATGACTTTCCGGCATTGGATCCCATCAAAAACTCACGGGTACGTGTTCCTTCAGCTCCTTCTACACGCCAGTCGGCACCAGCAAACAGACTCCCTTTTGCAAAGCTCCACACTCCCTCTGTACGCGCACCATAATTATACGTACTAGCCGGTGTTCTTGCGTTCATCATACGTGGTTCAATTTTTTTAAGAAGATTATCCATCAGGTGATCCACAAAAGAGGCAAAGACAGTCGTATTCCATGACTTTAGCTTTGTATTATCCATACGAATCGTATGTCGCGCATTCATTATCCAGGTATCATCCTTTCTAAGATCCATACCCAAGGCGGGAAAATCCACATCCCGGGCCCTATTGTATATGGCAGAAACGTTCAATTCCTGAGTATTACCAAGCTTAAGCCCTATATTCGTTCCAAAGCTAGCTCTTTCAAAGTCTGACTGAACCGTCTGATTATTTCCTGTTTCGTAATCACCACCTTGGGTCCAGGCACCAAAAAGACTAATATCATAGCTTTCTCCTCTAAAGCCAATTTGCGCCTCACTGGTTAATACAGAACCATTACTTTGATAACCGGATGACAAACGCCCGTAAGCATCATTTTGTCGGGTAAATCTAAGCTTAGAAGGTACCAAATTCACGGTTCCTCCGAAGCCTGTTCCATACCGTAATGCATGCGGACCTTTCAACACCTCTATCCTATCTATCATATTAGGAGCCATTTGGCTAGTTGGAGGATCCATTCTATTGGGACAAGCGGCCGTGGTACTTTGCACCCCATTTAAAACAATATTAAGCTGATCATATTTAAAACCTCTAAAAACAGGATCAAAACCATAGTTCCCACTTTTTCGAATACTGTTTAACATGGGTGTTTGATTTAAAATACCTGCGGCATCGTGCGCCATTCGATCGTGATATTCAAGTTTGATACCTAACGAGGGTGTTTGTTTGGAGCGAACCGCCAAAATCGTTACCGGAAAAATACGCACCGATATACTTTTTCGATATCCATATCCCTTTTTAGCCAGGACCTGGAGCTGTTGATCAGTCCATATCCACTCACCATAGTTAATATGAGAAAATTGCATACCAATACCATCCTTTCGCTCATATTCGACTATTCCATTCGAATCAGAAATCCCTGCTTGTGTTCCATATGTATACGTAGCTCCTTTTATGGGTAGAAAACTCTCCTCATCCAACAACCTAATCTGCTGTTGCCCATAGCTAACTATTATATTAGTCAATAACAAGATAGCCATCAACCAATAGACTAATATTCTTTTAAAATTCATAAGGTGATTTTAAGATGGGTTATACTTACATAGTAAACATAATACTCTACAGCCTATACAATTGTACACGCCCACAAATACACTCAAAACCTATGTAGTGGCTGCAAGAAAACGACTGTTTTTTCTGTCTTTGATAAGAAACGAGCATGAATTTTAGCATTCTAAAATACACACAGAAGAATGATTAAAATTCATCGGGAGTTCCATATGACCATTGAAAGACAAATTATAATCATATGAAAGCTTCAAAGACAAGGCTTTCGATATTTTTGAAACCAAGGAGTTTACTGATTGTAAATGACTGTTTCAAAAATGAGAATAACGCAGTATTTGAAGTCTTCTTGCAAAGACTATGTACTGAGCTAACAATACATCACGATATGAACTGAGGAGGTCTGAAAAACCTATGTGCGAAAAAAGATATTTTAAAAGGTGAGATAAAATTCAGCTTCTGTTTTGTGCGAACCAAAGCATTGCACTTTAGAACCAAGTTACATTCAGGCATCAACAAATTTAAAGCGGACACCTCCTTAAAAATCTTGGGCTTATCTTCTTCTGAACTTTCACTTACTTTTTTCAATTGTTTCTTTAAATGGCACTTACCATTGCAAGAACTTTGTGGTTTATCCTTATTTATACAGAGAACCCGAGCTATATAATCACGGTGTATATTAAAATCCACCATAATACAAAGCCTACTGATGCTTGGCATCAAAAAAACAATGACTATTAGTATGGATATAACTTGTTTCAATGATCGGGTATCTTTATAACTTTTGCAGTAATTTAATGAATTAATGATGAAGATTTCGCATAAACAACCAACAAATACAAACATTTGTTCATAATCAATAGATAATAGCTGCAAGAAAACCACTGTTTTTTTAATTGGTCAGATTAAAGTGTACTTACATTTCTATTCTTTACATAAAGTGCCGCCTGATCATGAACAATAAACGCCGGAGGATCGTAGTGATAAGGTATGGTAAAAGAAAAAACAGAACCTTTATCAACTTCGCTTTCCACTTCAATTTTACCGCCTAATAAACCCACATATGCTTTAGTAATGGCTAAACCGATGCCAGCACCTTGATGTGCCATTATATTGGTTATATCTGCCTGTACAAAATGCTTAAAAATTTCCCTTTGCTTTTCTTTGGGTATTCCTATTCCAGAATCGGCCACTAAGAATCGAAAACAATCTGATTCCTGCACATATTCAGAAGTAATATGAACATAACCTGTGTTGGTATATTTTATGGCATTCTTTACAAGATTAGCCAGCACCGCATAGAGCTTTTCCTTATCCGTGTGCATTGTATTTTTACTTTCAGGAATATGGTTTACCAATTTCATCTCCAGTCCCTTAAGCTCTGCCTCTGGTTTAAAGAAAGTATAAATAAAATTCAGATTCGCATTGATATCCGTCTCCCCTAGCTGAATTTTCATCAACCCCGCCTCAATCTTAGAAATGTCAATAATATCGTTGATAATATTCAGCATACGCCGCCCACTATTCTCTATTAGTTCAATATATTCTCGCCTTAAATCACTACTAAGCTGCTGTTCTTTAAGAATTTCAAGAAAACCCAATATACCATTCATAGGCGTTCTTATTTCGTGACTCATATTGGCTAAGAATGCTGATTTGAGTTGATCGGATCTTATGGCGCGCTGCCTTTGTTTATAAAACTCAACCTTCACCACATACAATAAGAAAATTAATAGGAGGGCATAAAAAAACAGGTTGAGAAATATATCGGTACTGCGGGTGTGATGATCTGAGTAATTCAATATATCTGCAGTAGCGTGATAGTCTATGTAATATAATAATAGAAGGTTAATAAAATAGCCAACCAAAATAACCACCAAAGCCTTACCTTCCCAAACCCATAACACCAAAGCTCCAAACATCAAAATGTAAAACAAAACAGGACCATTGGATAAAAACTTAGCATACCATGTAAGATCCAGCATCACTAGACCAAATACAGTTAAAACCAATTTGGGTATAAAGACTGTGTTCTTAAAATGTACCAGATAATACATCCCAGACATAACAATAGAACTCCCCCCTGCCAGAATAACAGGCTGCATCGAAAATCCCATCAACAAATGAAATACACACAAAATCACCAAAAAAATGGCAGATACAAAACAGGTAATTGATACAAAATATTTCTCCGAACTAATTGAATCAGTATCTCCAAATAATTCAATAGCCAAGGACTGCAGTTTCGACATTATCTTCTCTAATATTTATTTTGCTAAATATTTGCCAAATATATTTTAAAACTCTGACACTATTGAATTATTTATATGAATCCATCCGGCTTTTTTATGATCGTTTATTATAAGGCTACTAAAATCCTTCACCTTCAAACACAGGAACCCCATCGGCCTTCAATAATATATTATCCACCGAACCACTTCCATGAAACTCTATGGAAGTTCCCAGTATTTGTCCGATCGATTTTTCATAGGAGACTTCAAGCACCGTATCCCTATTCATCACCAACTTTACATTTTTTTCCTGGTTCAAAATATGAATATCTTGCCATTTGCTTCTATCCAGCGTAAGATAGGTTAAGTCGTATTGAAAACCTGTTTTCATCACTTCTCCCACTTCATAATTAGCATAGGAACTACATCCTTCACTTACCAGTTTAAACTGTATTTTACCTTGATCTCCTTCAATGGTAATAATGGATGAATAACATCTAATTGCAGGCCAAAAAATACTATTTTTTAATGTGACTTGATAGAAAAACCGATCTCCGCTTATATGGGTTTGTTTATAATTTGACAGGTGTACCGACACAATCTGTGTAGTATCAATACCTAAAGATGAAATGGTACGTGGGGCAACATGAAAATATCCTTGTTGCAAAGCTTTTTCCAAAGGAATAGGATAATAGCGCATTTTTGTTTCTGCATCATAGGTTCCTGCATAATAATATGCAAATGCCTGCCAGTTATCGGTAGCCACCAATATTTTTTTTGATTCAGCCAATATTTCCCCATCACATTGCAAGGTTGCCACAAATTGACCCGGATAAGCATAAAAATGCGATAAAATAGTTTGATGATTCACGAGCTGTTTTTGTGAATCATCACCAAAATCAACAAATACGGGATCTTGTATTTGGGATATATCCAATTGAAAATAAGCCGTTTTAGGACAAGTTCCTTCAGTTTTAATAAGTTCTATTCTTCCTTCTACCGCTCCCTTATAATTTTGTGTTTCCTCATTCCACAGATAAACAACCATGCCCAGCACTGTCACAAGGACTGCAAATATGGCAAAGCGAACAAGTGTATGGGGCTTTCTGATTGAAACTTCATCAGAGTTATAACCCGAAAAATCAGCCAACGCCTTCATGGTACTCTCCTGTGGCGAATAATTTTTGTCTGTCTTTACTTTTCCAAATATCCTTTTTAAGGTAGCCACACTGATCAAGACTTTCGTTTCTTGATGGACAATAAAACTAAGGTCTTCAAAATCTCTATTTTTCCAAGTATCTCGCTTTCCGCGATTAAACTTTTTCTCTACCTGTTTTATTATTTTATGGATGACACGTTTGTTCATTATTATATTTTACAAAAACAACCAATCATATAGAACATTGATTGTCTATTACTTAACTTATTCACCCCTTTGTATCGGGAAAGAATAAGCGAATATGAAAAAATTTCTGATCTTATTAATAGCTTTAAGCTAGAAATCCGTATTTAAAACAAAAAAAAAAATTTAGACATCATGAAATCATATCTACTAATCTTACTTTCTTTAACACTTTTCACATCCTGCATTCGTCAAAAAGAAGCAAAAATTCCCGACACGCCCTTTCCCTATACCGTCACACAAGAAACGGGAGATAGAGAGATGAGTGTAGCCATGAAACGTAGCTTTAAAAACTACAGTGCCATTCACCCCAGAAACAACGAGTTGTATTCTCAGTTTAAATATACACCTCTAAAGGGACTGGACTACCACAATCACGATGGAACCATCACCCGACGCGACCCCTCAAAAATCATTTTTGAAAACGGCCAATATTACGTCTGGTACACTAAACGAGACACGCCTGTGATTCCTGTCGGCGCAAAGAATGCAGAAAAAGCAAATGACACCATCCCTTCCACAGATTGGGATCTATCGGAAATATGGTACGCTACCAGTAAAGATGGATTCACATGGAAAGAGCAAGGTGTAGCAGTACCACGACCTCCTAAACCCATTGTGGGCTGGCGCTCTGTTACCACCACCGACATATTAAAGTTTAAAGGAAAATATTACCTATACTATCAAGGCTTCATGGAAGCCAGTGGTCTAAAAGGAGATTATTGTCCTGTAGCTGTGTCTTATGCTGATTCGCCAGACGGCCCTTGGACACCAACCAACGAAATAGTGATTCCCAATGGTCCGGAGGGTGCCTGGGATCAATATGCCATTCATGACCCTTACCCCTTGGTACACAACGGAAAAATATACTTATATTACAAATCAGCATTCAACCGCCCTGGGAATGTATGGGTAGCTGGTGGATTAGCGATTGCTGATCATCCACTAGGTCCATTCAAGAAACATCCTCTAAATCCTGTATTAAATTCAGGTCATGAAGTTACTTTGTTTCCATTTAAAGAAGGTGTAGCTGCCATCGTTGCAAAAGACGGGAATGAACACTTTACGATACAATATGCCAAGGACTGGGTAAATTTTGAGATTGCATCTATTACCGAGATGGTTCCCATTGCCACAGGCCCCTTTGTGCCCGATGCATTTACCAATACATCTGATGGACGCGGAATTACTTGGGGGCTTTGCCATTTTGTAAATGCTGGACAATATGGTGTGAACCAGCACTCTATTTTAGCTCGTTTCGATTGCGACCTAAGCCTTGATGTTGATGACCCAACCATGAAAGCAACAGGTATCTGGCAAGCACCGAATATTTACTTTCAGCAAGGATTAAATAACCTACAACGAGAACGTATCGAA
Organism: Saccharicrinis fermentans DSM 9555 = JCM 21142; assembly: GCF_000517085.1. NCBI lineage: Bacteria > Pseudomonadati > Bacteroidota > Bacteroidia > Marinilabiliales > Marinilabiliaceae > Saccharicrinis > Saccharicrinis fermentans. The sequence goes on from NZ_KI912107.1 coordinate 2,144,382, forward strand.
AATCAAAACAAACTCCTACAAAAGTAAACGCATAAAATGCCAAGTGAAAAACCTGATTTTCCTCTAAGTGCAGCAGCTGAGCGAATGTTTGAATCCCCAGCCCCACGTGCTCAGGACAATGAGCTTTATACGCAGTTTAAATATACGCGATTAAAAGGCCTCGATTACAATAATGGTGATGGTACAGTCTCTCGACGTGACCCTTCTCGTCCTATTTGGGTGGGTGATAGATACTATTTATATTTCCAAGCGTTTAACGAACCAAGTGGTACCAAGGGTGATTGGTGCCCTATTTCAATGGCCTATGCCGATTCACCCGATGGTCCTTGGACACGAGTAGGTAAAATGATGGTTCCCTTTGGTAAAAAAGGAGAGTGGGATGAGGATCAGACCCAAGATCCTCATCCAATCATCTACAAAGGAAAAATATACTTATACTATAAAGCAGCCTATAACAAATGGCCCGACATACGTGATAAATACGCAGTAGCGCACGGCTTAGCCATCGCTGATAACCCAATGGGACCTTTTAAAAAACACCCCTTAAATCCTGTTCTAAATTCAGGACATGAAACAACCTATTTCCCTTTTAAAGAAGGCATTGCGGCTTTAGCCATTAAAGATGGCAACGAGGCAAACACCATACAGTATGCCAAAGATGGTGTTAATTTTAACATTGCAGCAACAGTTGAACTAACCCCTACAGCTGCAGGAGCTTTTACCCCTGATGCTTTTACAGGCACAGATTACGGCAGAGGTATCACATGGGGCATGTGCCACTTTATCAATGCTGCCACAACACGCGATAAACAACATTCTATCATCGCTCGTTTCGACTGCGATTTAAGTCTGGATTGCAACGAACCTTCACTTAAAAGTACAGGTGTTTGGCACAGACCTGAAGTTTATTTTAAGCAAGGCTTGGGTAAACTAAGGAAAAAGAGAGAAAAAACTCAAATTGAGAATAACTAAGAAAATAAATCAATAATAAAGTCAAAAAATGGGACAAATAGATATTATCGCCATCTTTGTTTTTACAGCACTCGTTTTTATCTGTGGGATGAGTTTCTCTCGTTCCGGGAAGAATATGAAATCATTTTTTGCTGCAGGAGGGGCCCTGCCATGGTGGATGAGTGGACTCTCTCTTTTTATGAGTTTCTTTTCTGCAGGAACATTTGTTGTTTGGGGCTCTATTGCCTATCAAAGCGGATGGGTGGCCATCGCCATACAATGGACCATGTGTATAGCTGGACTCATCATTGGTTTTGTAATTGCACCTAAATGGCAAAAGACCAAAGCTCTTACTGCGGCTGAGTATATAACCGATCGATTAGGTTATAAAACACAAAAGATTTACACCTACTTATTTTTGTTTATATCCATATTTTCCACAGGAGCATTTCTATATCCTGTGGCCAAAATTGTTGAGGTGTCTACAGGCATACCCATCTATGCAAGCATCGTTTTTCTGGGTGTGTTAATATTAATTTATACTGCCGTTGGAGGATTATGGGCCGTTATTGTAACCGATGTATTGCAATTTGTAGTGCTAACTGCTGCAGTGCTAATTGTTGTTCCCTTGTCGTTTGATGCCATCGGAGGAATAGATCATTTTATTGCGCAGGCCCCTGAACACTTTTTTACTTTTGTAAACGAAGAATATTCACCTTCGTTTTTGGTAGCATTTGGACTGTATAATCTGTTCTTTATTGCTGGCAATTGGGCCTACGTGCAACGATACACCAGTGTTGCCTCACCCAAAGATGCCAAGAAAGTGGGCTGGCTATTTGGAGGATTATATGCTATAAGTCCTTTGATTTGGATGTTACCTCCTATGATTTACCGCGTATTAAATCCAGATTTAACCGGATTGGCAGATGAAGGCGCCTACCTTTTAATGTGTAAAGAAGTCCTTCCGGTTGGAATGTTAGGATTAATGCTGGGTGGTATGGTCTTCGCCACTTCCAGTTCGGTTAATACTACCTTAAATATTTCTGCCGGAGTGCTGGCCAACGACGTATACAAACATTTTAAACCAGAGACCAGTGACAAACAATTGGTAATGGTCGGAAAGTGGTCAACGGTGGGACTTGGCATTCTAACCATCATCATAGCACTATTGGTACCTTATTTTGGCGGTATTGTAGAAGTGGTCATGAGTGTGGCGGCTTTAACAGGAGGCGCTATGTTCCTACCTCCTATTTGGTCGTTATTCTCTAAAAATCAAACAGGAAAATCAGCAATCACTGTTACTTTAATTTCATTGGCAACAAATTCTTTCTTTAAGTTTTTAGCTCCTGACTTATTGAATATTGAATTAGGTAGAGCCATGGAAATGACCTTGGGTGTTGGCTTACCTGTTCTTCTGATGGCCATCTATGAAATCATACTAATACAAAAACAAGCCAAACCTTTACAGTATCTCGAATACCAAAAAAGACTGGCTGCTAAAAGCACTGAGGAATTGGGTGCTGCCGAAGGGAACAAAAGGGGCGCCCGGGTAATAGGAATCGGTGTTGCCACCACTGGAACCATCATCCTACTTCTTTCCTTTCTGGCTAAAAATGAAACTACATTAGTAGGGAGCATGGGACTTATTGTTGGCATAATAGGTTCTGTGATTATTTATAAAAATAGAGAAAAAAAAGAAGCTTGATATTCCTTACAGAGTGGCTGCAAGAAAACTACTGTTTTTTTTGTCTTTGATAAGAAAATTTCAAAGACAAGACTTTCGATATTTCTGAAACCAAGTAGTTTACTGATTGTAGATGACTGTTTCAAAAATAAGAATAACGCAGAATTTGGAGTTTTCTTGCAAAGACTACATAGAATACTATAAAATATAAAACAATGATAGTAGAAAAATATACAACAGAAAAACGAAATAACAAACAGGTGCAGATACTGGCCGACTTTGTAGTGGTAGGTGGAGGTTTATCGGGGGTCTGTGCAGCCATAACTGCAGCACGAAAAGGAACAAAAACAGTACTGGTACAAGACAGACCAGTGCTTGGAGGAAATGCTTCATCCGAAATACGTTTATGGGCCTTGGGAGCAACATCACATATGGGCAACAACAACCGTTGGAGTCGCGAAGGTGGTGTGATTGATGAAATAATGGTAGAAAACCTTTATCGTAACAAAGAAGGAAATCCTGTTATTTTTGATACCGTTTTGTTAGAAAAAGTAAAAAACGAAGAGAACATCACCCTCCTTCTGAATACAGCTGTTTCAAGTATTGAAAAAGCGGATAGTAGAAAGATTAAAAGTGTATATGCTTTTAACAGTCAAAATTCTATTGATTATACAATTTCTGCCCCCTTATTTTGTGATGCTTCTGGTGATGGAATCGTTGCATTTCAGGCAGGAGCCAGTTTCCGTATAGGCGCAGAATCTAAAGATGAGTTCAATGAGTCCTTTGCTCCAGATGAAGCTTACGGCCAGTTGCTGGGACACTCTATGTTTTTTTATACCAAAGAGCTTGACCATCCGGTTAAATATGTGGCGCCATCATATGCTTTAAAAGATATCAGCCAGATACCTCGTCATAAGATCATCCGTAAAGACATGACAGGATGTAATTTCTGGTGGTTCGAATATGGTGGCCGCTTAGATACTATTCATGAAACTGAAGAAATAAAATGGGAGCTGTCAAAAGTGATTTTTGGCGTATGGGACTACATTAAAAACTCAGGAAAATTCGAAGATGTTGAAAACCTCACTTTAGAATGGGTCGGTAATGTTCCCGGTAAACGAGAAAGCCGCCGTTTCGAAGGTTTATATATGATGAAACAACAGGATGTAATCAAGCAGCATTGTTTTGATGATGCCGTAGCTTTTGGCGGATGGGCCCTGGATCTTCACCCGGCAGATGGAATCTATAGTACCCACTCCGGATGTACGCAATGGCACGCCAAAGGAGTGTATGATATTCCTTACCGTTGTTTCGTAAGCAAGGATATTGATAACCTGTTCCTTGCAGGAAGAATTATAAGCGCCTCTCATGTCGCTTTTGGATCTACCCGTGTGATGGTAACCTGCGGGTTTGGAGCTCAAGCTGTAGGAATGGCCGCTTCTATATGTACTGAGGAAAAAATGCTACCTGCTCATATACTTGAAAATGGAAACATCAAAAAACTCCAAAACGAACTGAATCTGGCAGGACAAAGTATTTTAAATACGCCCATCGCCTCATCTTGCAATTTAATCAACCAAGGCCATGTATCAGCTACTTCAAACCTAGTATTATCAGAAATACCTGCCAATGCGGGATGGCTCAAACTAGATGTATCAGCAGCTCAGTTGCTACCTCTAAGTGCTGACCAAAAATACTCCTTTAATATACATGTGAAGGCTGAGAAGGAAACAAAACTAGAAGTACAATTGCGTCGATCTGAATCATCGTCGAATTACACGCCGGAGATTATACTTGAATCAAAAAACATATCCTTAAAACAAGGAGAGCAAGTCATAGACTTTGGATTTGATGCTACCATCAAAGAAAATTCATATGCTTTTATCACATTTATGCACAACGAAAACGTCAGCATCCGCGAAAGCGAAAATTTATATAGTGGCGTGATGTCTGTATTCAATGGGGAAAACGAAAAAGTATCCAATAAGGGAAAACAAACACCACCCGAAGGAATTGGAGTAGACAGCTTTGAATTCTGGATTCCCAAACGCAGACCACAAGGTAAAAATATTGCCATGAAAATAACCCCTGCCATCAAGGCTTTTGAAGCCCAAAATATAGGAAATGGATATGTAAGACCATGGAAAATGGCCAATGCATGGGTGGCTGATTTGACCGATAAAAATCCTACACTGAAAATTCAATGGGATGAAGAAAAAGAAATTTCAGAGATTAGGCTGTTTTTCGATACTGACTATGATCACGCCATGGAAACAGTTCAATATGGACATCCTGAAGATGTAATTCCTTTTTGTGTTAGAAATTATACTATCCAAACTTTATCTGGGGATGTGATAAAAGAAGTAAAAGGAAATTATCAAACGATACATAAAATTAAATTAGAAAACCCTATAAGAACAAAGCAACTAAACATAGCAGTTGAACACCCATCAAATCATGTTCCTGCTTCAATTTTCGAAGTGGTTTGTAGATAACAAAATACGGAACAAGCCTCCATATCATGAAACACCTTATAAAAGATAATTAGAATATATGAAACGAACATGAATTTTAGCATTCTAAAATACACGCAGGAGAATGATTAAAATTCATCGAGAGTTCCATATGGCAATTGAAAGATAAATTTAAACATGAAACGAGCCATGAGAGTGACCTCTCACACAGGTGAATGATTATCACGGCGAGTTCCATATGACCATTAAGAAACAAATTATAAACATATGAAATACATCTATCTAATAATAATTGCATTCAGCATTCACATATACACAACAGCACAACAGCCTTCTATTTCGTTAAATGGAAGATGGAATTTTTTTGCATCTAACACCCAAACTGAATATGAAGTTCTGGCTAACTATCAAATCCATTGGGATCGCATTACAGTTCCAGGCAACTGGGATGTGATGGACAAATATGCCACATATGTAGGAAAAGGATATTACCAAAGAGAATTTGAAGTGCCTGTTTCTTGGAAAGGCAGGCAAGTGTATATTAAATTTGATGCTGTATATCAAACTTCAAAAGTTTGGGTTAATGGGAAACAATTGGGAGAACATATTGGAGGCTATACTCCTTTTGAGTATAACATCTCGGACATAGTAAATTATGACAAGCCTAATACAGTATTGGTGATGGCTGATAATTCATACAAAAGAGGAGCTTGGTGGGCATGGGGAGGAATTAGTCGTGATGTCTCCCTAAATGTTAGCAATGATGTTAGAATGATCTATCAGCATATTACGGCTATCCCAGATTTTGATGCAAACAGCGTAAAGTTTATCTTTAAATATAAACTTGAAAACAACTCCTGTAAAAACTACAAAGGACGTATTATCTCGAAAACTTCAGATAAGTCAGACCCCATCATTACAAAAATATCTTTGGATGGTCACCAGACCAAAACCGAAGAAGTGACTTTTGAAAATAAACTTTCGGATTATGAATTATGGGATTTCGATAACCCAAAGTTATATACCTTAAACAGCAAACTGGAAATAAAAGGAAAAGTATTTGGTTCTCTCTCCAATCAATTTGGCATTCGCAAACTGGAGGCTCGTGGAGAACAATTATTCCTCAACAACAAAGTAGTCAGAATGAACGGAATAAATCGTATTCACGACCACCCCCTCTATGGAAATACGGAACCCGATCAGTTAGTCAAACAGGATATGCTCGACATTAAGTCAATGGGCTGCAATTTTGCCAGATTAATGCATGCTCCTTTATCTAAAAATTTATTAAACCTATGTGACAGTATCGGTTTTCTAATCATCGAGGAGATTCCTGTTTGGGGTAATGATGATCCTCAATCATTTCCTGACAATCCCCTTACCGAAAAATGGCTAAAGGAAATGATTGAAAGAGACTATAACCACCCTTGCGTAGTTGGTTGGAGCGTGGGCAATGAGTTAAGAGATTCACTACCTAACTGGGGGAAAAAACTTTTAACATCTGCTCAGCACGATTATATTGTTTCTATGCTTGATTATATCGATATCCTAGACACTACACGTCTAAAAACCTACGTCAGTCTCACCTGCTATAGTGAAGGTGTAAACTACAGTAATGAACCCATTGATAAAGTAGACTTAATTTGCTTAAATTCATATGGTAACTCCCCCCAAGCAGTACGTACAACGCATGAAAATTTTCCAGGTAAACCTATCTTCTTATCTGAAGTAGGCCTGAATCAAATAGGACCAGCTCCTGATGCAATGCTTCAGGATAGGCTGATAAGGTATATGAATGAAATGAAAACATATCCTTATTTGGTTGGCATATCTTACTGGTGCTATAACGACTATCGGAGCAACTATAAGGGAACGCCGGAATCCGGCTTTCGTGAATGGGGAGTAGTGGATGAACAGCGAAAACCCAAGACTGCTTATCAGCAATTAAAAGAAATCTACAAAAATTGGAATCAATAATATGCTATTAATTAAAAAATGAAATATCTACAAATTACATGTGTAATACTAACCCTTTTTAGCTCTATTAACGCTCAAAATCGTTCCAATAAAGAGCAATTATCTTTAAACGGAAACTGGAAGTTTCATACCATCTATGGCGAGGGTTCTAATTACATGAATATTCAAGAAACAGCAAGTGATCTTGTGATAGACAACCAGGATCCTAATGTTGAGGTACAAGGTAAATGGCAGACCTCTCAAAAAGGAGCGCGCGACACCCAATTTTATGGTACCGACTATAGGCAGCACTATTTTTCATTAACTGACCTACAAAAAGGTGGTCACTCAGATAGTTCATATGTCCGTTTTTACCCACATTTCACAAAGTCTGGATACTACGAGGTTTTTACAAAATATCCATTTGCATCTCACCTCACAGCTCAATATAATATAAACCATGCAGGTGGCATCACCACCAAGTATGTAAGTCAAAGAGTATTCTGTGGAGAATGGAATAGCCTAGGTATATATGAATTTAACACTTCCCATAAAAACTATGTGGAGCTCACTGCCATTGTAAGTGGCACTGTTGCTGCTGATGCAGTCATGTTCAGAGAAATATCAAAAGAAAAATATATACGCGCAAAAGAAGAACCTAAACAAGTGTATCTAAGTAATTTTGATGACACTGATTGGCACCAGCTAACGGTACCAGGACATTGGGGAATGCTAAATGAATATTCAAACTATACCGGCATTGGTTGGTATCGAAAAACACTGGTTCTTCCAGCGTCCTGGACTAAAAATTCTGATGAAAGATATTATTTAAAGTTTGGCGGTGTTTATCATCTTTCCAGGGTCTATCTGAACGGTAAATTTATGGGAATAAATAGAGGTGGCTTTACTCCATTTGAATTTGATGTGACCGAAGCCCTCAACTTCGAAGGCAAGAATGTCATTGTTGTTCAAGCCGATAACAGTGCCATCGTAGGAGCTACTTGGAACTGGGGGGGAATCATCAGAGATGTAAGACTGACAAGGAACAAAGATATTAGAATTAACTATCAGTACATCCATGCAGAACCAAATCTAAAAAATGGTACCGCACTGATAAAATTAAAGGTAAAAGTAGAGAATAATTCTTCGCAAAAACGAAGAATACAAGTAAACGCTCAAATTCTCAACGAAAAAAGAATAGGAACCTTAAAGGGCAGCCTCGAAATAGATCCTCATACGTCAAATGACATTCACTTAGAAACAATGCTAAAATCAAAAGATGTGGAATTATGGCATTTTGACAACCCTAAACTTTACCAGGTAAAAACAAGTATTACAGAAGGGAAAACGATCTTAAATCAACGACAAGATTATTTTGGAATACGAAAAATAGAGCTAACAGATTCTCAAATGTTACTCAATGGAGAACCGGTTCGCTTGGCAGGATTTAACCGAGTAAGTGAACACCGTTTTTGGGGTTCTTCGGAACCATTAGAAGTGCTGGAAAAGGATGTGGACCTAATGAAAGAAGCGGGCGCTAATTTTATGAGAATTATGCACGGAACACAAAACGAAAAACTCATTGATTTATGCGATAAAAAAGGAATAATGATTTTTGAAGAAATCAATGTAAGAGATCTGGATAATGATGAATTTAGGGCCAACTACTATCCACTTGCTCAATTTGAAAAAGAAACAAACAGTAAGCTTGACAGCGAAAATGAGGAAATTTTAATGCTCGATGAACCCTATGTGAGACTTACCGATAAACATGGCATATCTGTAAAAGAAAAAAATTACTTTCTTGCTAAATATTGGCTAAAAGGAATGATTGAACGCGACATAAATCACCCCAGCATTATTGGTTGGAGCGTTGGTAACGAATTAAATAACCATTATGAATATGCTAAAGCAGCTATTGATTATGTAAAAAAAGATTTGGATCCCTATCGACTACTTACCTGTGTAAGTAATTCAGGACGGAAAAAAGAATATACTCCCCAAACCGATGCAAATACTCATGTAGATTTAATCATGCACAATATGTACCGTTGGCAAGGTGATCCGCAAGAGATATTAACCACCTTAAGAACTAAATGGCCCGACAAACCTATTTTTATATCTGAGTTTGGTTTCGACCCATTTCCCTCAACAGCCTTGGACGCTGATAAGGAAATTTTCTCGGAATGGATCAACCATTTCAGACATAAAAACGAATTTGTGATTGGAACATCCATGTGGACTTTCAATGATTACAGAAGCGGATATGCAGGTACAACAGCTGAAGAAAACAGGGTGTGGGGAGTAATTACCTCATGGAGACAAAAAAGAAGGCTATTTCCACGCATAAAAAAAGAACATGCACCGGTAAAGGATATCGAAATCTCAAATATTGACTTTGAGAAAAACACTGCCAATGTAAGAATCCCTGTAAGAAGCGTCAGCGATTACCCTAGTCATACCATGCGTAACTATAAATTAGTCTACCAATTTAAAAATAGTAAAGGTCAAACAATTTTCGATAACTATATTCTTCTGCCTGATATAAAACCAGCGGACAAAGAATGGCAAGGTACTATTTCATGGAAGGCATTACCCTCCGACCTATTGGAATTAAGGGTCAGCCTGGTAACACCCACAAACTATTCCCGTTTTGATAAAACAGTCTCTTTCCGACAAGCAATCACACCTGAAATATCAAATATCGTTGCGGGAAAAAATGCAGTGCGAATCCAATTCAATCATGTACCTAATGCTACTGAATATTTCGTTAAGTATACAGCTAATAATGAAGAAGAAAAAGAATCTTACAAAACAATTGATCGTTATATAGATATTAAAGGCCTTGAAGACACCAAGGAATATAGCTTCCAACTATATGCCACAAATGACAAAGGAATTAGTAAAGCATCTAAAACAGTTAAAGCTAGTACAACCACAAAGAGCTTACCTCCTATTATTTGGGATGCTTTTATAAGTAATCACAAATTGGTCATTGGATACTCCAGCGATTTTAACGATGGAATATACACCATAAAATATGGAAACGACGAAAAAAAACTGAATAAAATATTTACCTCAAACGTAAGAGGTATGCTATCGATAGATGTAGAAGCAGAAGAAAAAGTTTATTTTAAGATGAAGCGAATGACAAAGAATGGAGAAAGCAAATGGTCGGAGATAGTGGAAGTCCATTAATAACTATTTTACATTTGTATGTAGATTGTATTGCATTTCAACAAACAAGTATACCCCATCATGTATACCTATTTGTAAATCTAAAAATACCTAAGGAATCAACACTGAACTATATTCGCCTGTAATAAAGGCAAGATTCATAATGACATTTAAAAGATATATCATGAAATATTTAATTGCTATCATAGCTATCTTACTGACAATGAATTCGTGTCAGACGCATTCAAAAAAATCAAAAGAATTTAAACTACAGTTGGGTAAGGTTGCCCAACATTCTATATTTAGCGGCGGCGATACCATAACCCATTGGGGAGGCTCATTGGTAAAAGGTGAAGATGGTCTTTATCACATGTTCTACGCTCGATGGAAAAAAAATTTGGGATGGGCTTGGGTTACCCATTCTGAGATTGCACACGCTGTGTCCGCATCTCCCTTTGGCCCTTTTAAACATAAAGACATTGTGCTTCCAGCCCGAGGTGCAACATATTGGGACGGTTTGTGTACTCATAATCCCACTATTCATAAGTTTGATGGAAAATATTACCTATACTATATGGGAAATACGGGCGATGGAATAAATCCCTGTGTGCCAGGTAAGTTAAAGTACAACTGGAAACACCGTAATAATCAACGTATCGGCGTAGCTGTAGCTGATAATCCCAATGGTCCCTGGAAACGCTCTGATGCCCCCTTAATCGATGTAAGCTCCGACAGCACAGCTATGGATGCTTTATTGGTAAGCAATCCCTCCATTACCCAAGGTCCGGATGGAGCCTACTTGATGGTATATAAAGCGGTTGGAAAAAAGAAGAAAGGAATAGCCGGTGGACCTGTTGTTCATTGTGTTGCTACTTCCGATAACCCTACTGGACCATTTAAAAAATATGATTTTCCGGTATTTACAGCCGAAGGTCATGACTTTCCGGCTGAAGACCCTTCTATTTGGTATCAGGATGGAAAATATAGAGCCATCGTAAAAGATATGCACGGCGCATTTACCAGTGCAGGCCAAGCATTGGTGCTATTTGAGTCAAACGACGGTTTCCACTGGAAATTGGCTTCTAAACCTTTGGTTTCAAAGCTTGAGCTAAATATGAAAAACGGTAAACATTTAAAATTAAATCATTTGGAACGCCCCCAAATATATAAAGAAAATGGTCAAGCCATTGCCTTACTCTGTGCCGCTGATACGATTGATTCAAAGGGGGTAATACATGCATGGAATGTTCAAATCCCATTAAAATAATAAATCATGAAAAAAAATATTTACAGAAGTTTAATATTGATCATTGGCATACAGGTCATTGGCCTAAACATCCATGCCCAACTACCCTCTTCAATTGATACTACGCAAAATTGGTTCCTCTCGTGGAGCGATGATTTCAATGAGGAAGATCCACAATTAGATAATAAATGGGAAAGTCAGAATGGACCAAGTGGGCATATTTTATGTAGCCGCTGGAGAGAGAATGCTGTTGTAAAGAATGGTGTTCTTGAACTTCAGGCCAGAAAAGAAAAACGAGGGGGACAGGAATGGACTGCAGGAAACATCTGGACCAAAAAACGCTTCAAATACGGGTATTTTGAATGTCGTTACAAATATGCGGCAGCTGAAGCCACCAATAATTCATTTTGGTTAATGACCAAAGGTAATGAACCTACTGAAGGAAAAAGATTTGAAATCGATATAAACGAAGGACATTATCCCAACGAGGTAAATACCAATATTCATCAATGGTCCGACATAACCATTGACAAGCAAGGAAAAAAAACACATTATTCCTACCATAAAGGTTTTCCTTTTGGGGCAAAACCAGGTTATTCTATTCAACTGGAAATTCCCATATCTGTCAAGAAAGTCAGATTGACATCCAGAAACCATGCACGGTTTAACATAGGCGAGTTCCGCGTTTATGGAGTAAATGATGGTAAGTACCCCGATGTGATGTCACCCACAGCCCACAAAGACATAGCCGGATTAAAAAATTTAGCTTCAGCAGAAAATGTAAAAATCACATCCAGCGGTTCATATAAAAACAATCAGTCAGAAAATAAACTGACAGATGGTAATCCCAAGTCTGCTTGGAGCACCCAAGAAATGGGTGAAAAATGGGTCCAATTTGAATGGGATGAAGACATCACAATCGGATGTATTCAATTTTTAAATGGATGGCAAGACAAACATAATAATTGGCACGGCCTAATGAGTAATTATCAGTTACAGTACTTCAAAAATGGTAAATGGATAGATATTACAGAATTGGATGTGACCCAGAGTTACAATTTTGCAGAAGAATTTCACACCTATGGCTTATTATGGAATGAAAAAGAAATTATTTTTTATTTTGATGGAAAAGAAATCCGAAGAGAAGTTAACTCCTTCTGCTATAGCGAAACACCTATATGGTTAAGCTTGGCAATTATCCCTTGGTCTGGCCCGGTGACCGATGCCATAGATGGTACAAGCATGAAAGTTGACTATGTAAAGTATTATCAACAAAAATAAACAAGCATGAAACGAGCCATACTAAAGTATTTCTCACACAGGAGTATGATTAGTTTTGGTGAGTTCCATATGGCCTTTAAAAGAAAATTATAAAGCTATGAAAAACTTAATGATCATAACAATAACCTTTTTGTTTATTGCATGTAACACCACTCATAAAGAAAAAACAAAACAAATTCCAGATTATAAGATAGAATTAGGTAAAGTAGCCAGACACGCAGTATTTAGTGGAGGTGATACCGTTAGTCACTGGGGAGGATCAGTGGTTAAAGGAAAAGATGGGCTTTACCACATGCTATACGCACGCTGGCCTAAAAAAATTGGCTGGGAATGGGTAAATTACTCAGAGATCGCCCATGCAATTGCAAAATCACCCTTTGGCCCCTATAAGCATGTAGGAATAGCTTTACCAGAACGAAGCACCGATTATTGGGATGGATCTGCCACCCATAACCCTACGATACATAAATTCAATGGGAAATATTATTTATACTATATGGGAAACGTTGGCGACAAAAAAATTGTTAGTGTACCCGGCAAAGCTCGTATCAACTGGACACACCGAAACAATCAACGTATTGGTGTGGCGGTTGCTGATGATCCCAGTGGTCCTTGGAAACGCTTTCCTAACCCCGTACTGGATATCACGCACAACGATTCAACAGCCCATGACGCTTTAATGACTTCCAACCCCTCTGTGTGCCAAATGCCGGATGGAAAAATACTAATGATATATAAGGCCGTAGGAAAACAATTTTCTCTTCCTCAAGGAGGACCTGTGGTTCACATGGTAGCTATTGCAGACAATCCTACTGGTCCATTTACCAAATATCCCAATCCAATATTTTTAGAAGAAGGGGTGCGTTTTCCAGCCGAAGATCCCTATATCTGGTATGCTGACGGCAAATATCGTGCTATCGTCAAATATATCCAACACCAAGGTAAAAGACGCATCTTTTCACTCGTGCATTACGATTCAACGAACGGTATCGATTGGAAAAAAGCAAAAAACTTTCATATCTCTGATCGTACAGTAACCTGGCAGGATGGTACCACTCAACAATTCGATCATCTGGAACGTCCTCAGGTATTGATCGAAGACGGAAAACCTATTGCTTTAATTTGTGCGGCAGACATCTATGATGAAAATTATGTACGTCAATCGTTTAACATACAAATTCCCATCATCATTAAAAAAGAATACCCTAAACAATAACCCCCATGAAACTAAAAATGATTATAATTCTTCTGAGTATCCTTTGGATTGATTTGCATATTTCGGCACAGAAGAAACCAAATATACTTTGGATAAACTGTGATGATCTGGGTCGTGAATTAACTTGTTATGGCAATCCTGATGTATATACTCCCAACATGGATCAATTGGCTAAGGAGGGAGTGCTCTTTAAAAATGCCTATTCCAATGCATCGGTATGCTCAGCCAGTCGCTCATCTCAAATAACAGGCATGTACCCCAGTACCATCAACTGTTTAAATCATCGAACAGTAGACAAACAACCCCTACCCGATGGTATCCTTCCGGTGATGGAGATATTTAGAAGAGAAGGCTATTTTTGCACAAACGGATGGGCGCATGCCATGAATCAAAAAGGCAAAGAAGACTACAACTTTGCAGGCCACGATTTTTTTGACGGCACAGACTGGAATCAACGTGCCCAAGGTCAGCCATTTTTCGCACAAATACAGATACATGAACCGCATCGTACTTTTGTGAGAGATCAAGAGAACCCTGTCAACCCCGATAACCTAACATTACCTGGGTGTTACCCGAACCATCCGCTCTTACGTGCCGATTGGGCCATGTATTTAGAGAGTGTTCAAACCGCCGATAAAAGAGTAGGCTATATACTCAAGCGACTAAAAGAAGAAAACTTATTAGATAATACCATTATCTTTTTATTCGGTGATCATGGCCGCCCACACCTTCGCGATAAACAATGGTTATACGAAGGCGGCCTCCAAATTCCTCTAATAATCCGATATCCCCATAAGGCAAAAGCAGGTACCCAAAGAGAAGATTTGATTAGCCTGATAGATGTTACTGCCAGCTCTTTGGCATATGCAGGTATTGATATCCCCAAAAACATGCATGGAAAAGACATCCTTGGTGGAAAAAAACGCAACTATGTATATGGTTTTAGACAACGCTGTGGAGATGCGGTGGACAATATTCGCTCCATTAGCAACGGCCATTATAAATTAATATGGAATCGTATGCCAGCGCTTCCTTATATGCAACTCACATCATACAAGAAACTACAATATCCAGCCTTTACTTTGTATAAAATAATGGATAAAAATGGAGAACTAAAAGCGCCATATAACCAGTTTATGGCAAAAAGCCGACCCGAATTTGAGCTATATGATTTAAGTAATGACCCCAATGAATTAAATAATATTTCGAACAACCCAAACTATCAAAATATACTAAAAAAACTACGCAAAAAACTACAAAACACCCTGATAAGCATTGAAAATAACACAGTGCAAGAATCGCCCCAAGCAACAATTAAAGCAAAACAAGGCTCTCATTTATTTCTGCTTAAAGGATTGAAGAAAAAAGGATTACCAGAAGATGCCAGCGATGAAGAAATTCTTCAACATTGGGAGAAGTGTTTACTAAAATAAGAGCACGATACAACCATAGTATCGTGCCCTTATTTTAACTTAAAAGATAGACTAAAACCCGGATAGATGTATTAGAACTTTGTAATGAGAATTAAAAATACTTGATTGGAAGCAATTTTAATTCACAATAAATTCCTAATGCATTCTTTGATTTAAATCTTTAAAAATCGAAAAGACTGCATGTGTGTTTTCCCATTAATTTTTAACACATAAATACCTGGTAGCAGATCTTCCACAATAAATGCCTTATTAGAATCAAATAATTTCACCCTCTGCCCCGCAATATTAATAACTTCGGCATAAGAATAAATATTCAGATTTTTTACTTTTAATTCAGATTTAACAGGATTAGGATAGACATAAAGTTCATCTGCACCATATTCCTTTACTGCAACATCTTGATGAATAGTCACCACACTAAAATCAGCATACCGTCCATCCGCTGTTGTAGCCCAAATTTTAACATGTCCTTTTTTTATCGGTGTCACCAATCCGTTTACATCAACGGTGGCCACTTCCGGATTCTCCGACTTCCATATGATTGTTTCTCCGTTGAAGTCAGCGTTTATAACAGAAGCACTCAACTGAACTGGAGCTTTATCGCCTATATCAACAACTGAGGGAGCTATTTTAACAACTTGCACTTCATCTCCATCCTCAATAGTACCACGATAAAAACCGGTCCCTAAGGTCGCTAACCACATTTTTCCTGGGTTCAATATATCAAATTTCACATCTTCAATTTCTTGAGGTATCACAATATTCTTATTGCTTTTAGCCCAAGTTTTACCCCGATCTCTACTAACATACACACCTGGATTTTTTGACATAAACTTACAAGTTACAACAATCAGGTTATGATCAAATGGCGACACATCAATACATTCTGTACCCGGATACTCAAAAATCTGCGTCCAGTTATCTCCAAAATCATCCGTATACCAAACACCAGCTCCGGCACCTCTGTACCCTGTTGTAATATACATACGATTGGTATGATCTATCTCAATAAATTGAACACCTTTCACCTCTGGTGGAGTATTCACCTTAGTCCAACTAACTCCTCTATTGGATGAATGATACAAGCCTCCTACAGCTTGAGGCAGGTCGTAGGTGAACTCGTAATTTTCTGCCGCTACAAATAAAGATGCCATAGAATAATCGCGCGGATCAAATTTAATATCATTAATTCGAGCTGGAGAAGGTAAACCGTTGTTACTTTGATGAAAAGTTTTACCGTAATCATCAGAATAAAAGAAACCTCCCTTTGTACTTTTATTGGCATCCACTATTTTAGTAATACCCAAATACATAAATTGGTTTTCTATGGGGTCAATAGTAAGCCCATTGGTATAAAAATCATCTAACCACTTATTGGTTGCTGGTGTTGCAACGCCATAGTTTTCCCAATGCTCACCGCCATCGATACTCCTAAATATGTTCTGCTTATTTTCTTGTCTATTGGAGGTGGCATAGACTATTTTTGCATTGTAAGGATCAAATGCAATATTACTCACTGTAGGCTGTGTACTACTCACAAATTTAATAGCCTGTCGTTCATCCGGACTATCATCCACCGGGATCCACAAATTATGTTCCCCTGAACCCAAAAGCGTTGTTTCATATCGTCGATCCTGTGCAATAGTCAAAGCTGGCAAATTACTGTTTCCATGCCCCACAATAGCTCCTGACGGAGTATAATCTTCATCCACCTGTTTCCATGTAGCACCGTGGTCAGTACTTAACATCGTACTGTGGTCAGAAATAATCATCACACTACCATCCACTCCCACATCAAGGCCTCTAGTGGAACGTAATGCATAATCACTGCCAAACCGCATATGTGGGGATGCGTGACCAACCTCCATATTCTCATTCCAAGGATTACCTCGTTCTTCCCAATAGTCTTTATCTTTCTCCCAGCTATCTTCATATAACCGAGCCGTATTAATCCACTTGGCTCCATTATTACTTGTTGTCCATACACGACCAGGCATAATAGAGTTCGCCACCTGGGGATCGGCAAAGCCAATATACACCGCACCCTCACGACTAGGATCTGTGCTGAGCATATTAAAATATTGCAGAGCACTGGTTGGCAATTCCGGATAGGTAGATTTAGCTTCACTTTCAGAAATGCCAAACCACATGGCTATATACTTATAATAATTAGCTGGTACACCTCCTGATAAACGATTAATATCCAAACCTAAGTCCCCATTCATATTTATCCACGTTACTCCTTCATCTTCAGAACGGAAAACACCACCGGTACACAAAGTCGTATTGCCGTTTGCCAAGTACTGAACCTGATCGATGACATATAACAGAAAATTACCACTTACTTCATCATAATAGTAATCCATATCCATGATAATATCATTGTCCAACTTACCATCCGAAATATGTATCCAACTGGATCCTCCATTATCAGATTTATAAACCCCATAATTAGAAGATGCAAAAACCTGTTGTGAATTTTTGGGGTTAACGATGATACGACCTATCTGGGCCTTAGGATCCAGACCATTATTTACTAAAGACCAGCTTTCTCCACCATCTGTTGTTTTATAAAGTTTTCCCTCATAATCTGAACTTTTACCATGAGGATTTGCCGCCGTCACATCCTGATAGCAAGACATCCAATCTTGTCCACGTACATTTGTACCTCCGGCCACAAACCATACATCAGCATTATTAGGATCGATCGCGACTGCTGCCACTTTCCTTTTCCACCCCTCTTTATCACTTCCGTCGGTATCTAACTTATACCACAAACAATTGGGAACCACCCTAAAGGTGCGTCCCGTATCATTTGACACCCATAACTCCGATGTAGCTATGGCTATAGCCAACTTAGGATTACTCATCGAGTACTCTATATCTAACATACGCCCGAAAGAACCATCTCCATCGGGATCAACTGTACTATACCAACGTTCGCCATTATTATCACTTTGGTAGTGATTCCACATATCCTGACAAAAAGCTACCTTACCCGGAATAGTTGGATGGTAACGTAAAAGGTTGGCAAATCCGGAATTACCTGGTGATACTTGCTCCCAAACAATGGTATTCCCTGATTCTACGCGTTCATTTTTCAACTGATCCCAAAACTGAGAATAAGTATGCGACGATTGAAACACGAGAAGGGTGCTCAAGATAAACCACAGCATCCTATTTCCTGCTTTCATTTTTAACTTTCGATTTTTCATTTTTCTGATTTAAAATAACAATGCTAAAATTGATAAAATACAATGCTAAACACGGTGACATTTTAGAAGAAAAAGGTGGGTAATAATTGTCTAACCTCTCAAAACGGCTATACTTTTACTGAACAAGAAGACGACTAAGCTATTTATGCTGCTTTTTATTTTCTTGAGCATATACAACAATAGGGTAAACAAATTCATAATATAATTCCTTACTTTTATGGAACCATAGGAAACAAATTAACAGGAGACTTGATTGGCAGCAATTTTAATTTGTAATAGATTTTCTAATGCATTTTCCGGGTTCAACATAAATTATATCATTGTATTTCATTATACCATAAGCACCATACTATGCTAAACCATTTTTTAATACTCGCCCTTATTATTCTCATGTCAGCGCAGAACTGCCTGACACAAAACACAAGCATAAAACATGACAGCTGGTACGATATGCAATTTGAGTTAGCTGATTCTTTAGAAAAGGAAGGACTCCCACGGGAGGCAGCCAATGTTTACGATGTGATTTTCGATCGTGCTATACAAGATAAAAAGTATATCGAACAACTCCGTGCCATAGACAGCCGTATGGTAAACCAATACCATTACGAAGAAAATGCCTTGGTAAAGGTTATTCATCAATTAAAAAGCGATACAAAAAACATGGACTTTCCAGTCAACCAAATCGCTCATTCTATACTAGGAAATCTATATTGGCAATATTATCAACAAAACCGATGGAGAATACACCAACGTACTACCCTACAAAAAGATGCAGGAGATAACCTGGAGACTTGGGATCTAAAAAGAATCATCAGTGAGACCATTCTCGAAATAAACTATTCCCTTGAAAATCCTTCCCGATTATATGAAACCCCCATAGATACTTTCAAATATTTATTACAAGGAGATTCTACTACCCGTAAATACAGACCCACCGTACTTGATTTATTGAGCCATCGCGCCCTAACTCTTTATGCTAATGATGAAACCGGTTTAACATCTCCGGCCAATGTATTTTCAGTATGTGATCCATGCTTGTTTAGTTTATCCAGTGATTTTGTTACCCAGGAGTTAACAAGTAATGACTCTCTTAACCTGATCTTTAAATCTTTGCAAATATTCCAACAATTAACACACTATCACCTAAAAAACAAAGCATATGAAGCACTGCTTGATTTAGAATTAAACCGCCTGAACTTCGTTTATAACAAAAGCACACACCAACAAAAAGATTTACTTTACAAGACCTCCTTACTAAAACTTAGTGAACAAAACTCCAACCCGGATATGAAAATAAGGGTACAGTACCAACTGGCTTACTTCTTTTATACGCTGGAATCCGGAGGTTCCACCAATTATTATAAAAAAGCCAGCCGCATATGCAAGCAGGTACTTCAACAATACCCCCATCATAAACAAGCCACCCTATTTACCCAATTACTTCAAAAAATTGAAGAGCCATCACTATCTCTCCAGTCAGAAAAACTATTAACTCCTGATGTTCCTAATCTGGTAAAAATCAATTACAAAAACCTAGACACCGTTTATTTTAAAGTGTATAAACTGTGGTCAAATGATCTTAAAGAAAACCGTATTTCTCAACTCAACAAGTTAGATTATTACCAACAAAAAACAGCTATTTTAGAATGGTCACAAATAATACCTCCTATAAATGATTATAGGACACATCAAATAGAAGTTCCAATAAAATCGCTGGAAAAAGGTTTCTACACCATCATCGCTTCAGATAATAAGGATCTAAAACAAGGCATTAACGCCATTGCTACGCTCAATAATTCAACCCACCTACTGTTACTAAGCAAAACACTTAACGACAACAAAATACGTTACTCTATATATAATAAACAGACAGGAATGCCCACCACAAAAGCAAAGTTGCAGATTTATAAAAGTGAATACGACAATAAAGATAGAAAGTATAAAAATACGCTGACTGACGAATTATTTACCGACAACAATGGTTATGTTGATTATAGAGATAACAGCTCCTACTATAGGAGAAAAGCTTTGGTTGTTTCATACCAAGGAGATACGCTAATCCTCTGGGATTACAACAGCCATAGAAAACCGCACATCAGTGCTGCAAATCGTAAAGCGATTCTGTATACCGACAGAAGTATCTACCGTCCCGGACAGACCATATATTTTAAGGGACTCATGCTGGATATGCATGGGGATACATGCAGCATCATCGCTAACAAGTCAAATAAGGTAAGCCTCCACGATCCCAATGGACAAGAACTTGGTAACCTACAAGTAAAAACCAATGAATATGGCACCTTCAGTGGCTCTTTTACTATCCCAACCGGACTCTTAAATGGTCGTTTCAGCTTACGCTGTAACTACGCCTACCAAACAATTAGGGTAGAAGAATACAAACGTCCCACATTTGAAATCAACTATCGCCCTATCACCCATACTTATGGCTTTAACGACTCAGTTAAAATAAAGGGTTCTGCAAAAGCATATGCAGGCTACCCCATCAGCCATGCCCAAATATCCTATCGTATTAGTCGAAAAACAGAATCACGTTGGCAATGGTATCATCATCACTTTGAACAAGAAGACAAGGTAATATCCGTTGGAAACACAACAACCGATAAAGACGGGGATTTCACTGTTGCCTATTTCACGGCCGACCATGATATTAAAGACAGAAATCAAATATATGCCTATCATTTAACAGTTGATATAACCGATGACAGTGGCGAAACAAAAACAGCCACACATATCTTACGGGTAAGTCAATCTCCTTTGCTCATCAAGGCAAATTTACCAGATGTGATTTTTAACTATGCTATACCTGCTTTACAAATAGAAACCAACAATATAAATGGAGGCAAGGTAGATGCAGATATGTGTATTTCCACCACGCAACTAATAGCCCCTCAGCAGCTATTGTTTAATCGTGCATGGGAAACACCCGATCAATTTTTATATGAGGAGGAAGAATTTAGGCGTCTCTTCCCCAACAGGGTTTATAAACAAGAAAACGATCCTAACAATTGGAAACAGGGCAAAACAGTTTTTACATCTTCCCACAAAAGTAACGCCGACAACAAAGGCTTACAAAAAGCACTCTCTAAACTTAATCAAGGCTACTACTTAGTTAAAATAAGCGCTAAAGACAGTAATAAACAGGAAGCTAATTGGCAAAAAATAATACATGTTATCTCCTCTAAACCACAAATGCCATTGTGTTTAAAAGATTGGATTATTCCTGTTAAAACAAGTGGTGAACCAGGTGATATAGCTGAATTTTGGGTAGCTTCATTAAATACCGAAGCCCCCATACGTTATGAATTATTACATGGCGACAAAGTGATTGTGTCTAAAGATTTATGGCCTGGAAAAAAAGTGAGTAAAATAAAAATCCCTATTACCGAAGAATACCGGGGTGGCTTCGCAGTACAATTTGCCCAAGTAGCACATGGACAAGCTTTTACATCACTTCAAGAAGTAAGCGTTCCCTATACCAACAAAAAATTGGACATTTCTTTTATTTCATTCAGAAACAAACTGTTACCCGGAGAACAGGAACAGTGGAAACTCAGCATCAAAAACAAAAACGGTGAAAAAGAAACCGCCGAAATGATGGCCACTCTTTATGATGCCTCTTTAGACGCATTTGCACCTTTAAAATGGCAAAGCGATTTTATAAATATCAAAAACCATAGCTGGCACAAATGGAATGCTTATCTGACACAGCGAATAGCCAATACTTACTATATTTCAACCAACATCTTGACTTTGCGCAACCAAGTTAAAGTATACGAGACACTGCACTTAAGATATCCTTACTACGGAACTTACAATTCCCATTACCAACACAGTGCCATCGCCTTCAGGAAACAAAGAAAAGAAGCACTTGCAGGTACCGTGTCAGCAAAACAGGTTGAAGAAATCTCCATAGTTGACGATGATATAGAAATGGAGGAAAATTTGATTTTGGACGAAGAAGAAACCATACCATCCATAAGTCTGGAAAAAAAAGAAAATAAACTTCTTCTTCCGTCCATCGCGACGCGTAAGAACTTCAACGAAACAGCCTTTTTTTACCCTCACTTACAAACCAATGAAAAAGGAGAAGTGAGTATAGACTTTACCATCCCAGAATCCTTAAGCCGCTGGAATATGAAGGGCTTTGCCCATACCAAAGATTTTAAAACCGGTAGCATCAGTCAATCTTTGATTACCCAAAAAGATGTATCTATACAAGTAAATACGCCCAGATTCCTCCGGGAAAATGATACGCTTTATTTTGTTGCCAAAATAAATAACCTTAGTGAAAACACCATTAATGGTAAGGCATATATACAGCTTTATAATGCCATCAACAATCAGGCAATCGATTCACTTCTATTGCTATCTGATGTAAAAATACCCTTTTCCATAGCAAAAAAGCAAAGTCAAGGTGTACGCTGGAAGCTGGTGATCCCAGCGGGTATACAAGCCGTTCATTACAAGGTGATGGCACAAGCTGATAAACACAGCGATGGCGAAGAAAATATTTTACCGGTATTGGTCAACAGTCTGTTAGTTACCGAAAGCCTGCCCTTTATGTTGAGACCCAATGAAATAGCTAGCTATCGCTTCGATAAAATGGTAGATCAATCTTCCAGCACTCTTCGCAACGAATCGTACACCATTGAATACACCTCTAACCCCACATGGTATGCCATACAAGCAATGCCCTACCTTATGGAGTATCCTTATGAGTGCGCAGAACAGGTATTTTCCAGATTTTTTGCCAACACCCTCTCCTATAAAATCATCAACAGCTCACCTCGTATTCGTGAGGTTTTTAAAACCTGGGAAACAATCCAACCGGATGCCCTAAGTTCTAATTTAGAGAAGAACCAGGAGCTGAAAGAATTACTCATTCAAGAAACCCCCTGGTTACGAAATGCACAAAATGAATCAGAACGTAAGAAACGTCTTAGTCTGCTCTTCGACCTAAATCAGATGCATCATCAGATGCAATCTGCACTACATAAATTAGAAGACAAACAAACCAACAATGGTGGATTCGCATGGTTCCAAGGAATGCCGGACAACAGATATATCACCCAACATATTACCATGGGTTTGGCTCAGCTACAACACTTACATGCCATTGGTTCCAACTACAATCAAAAGGTAAACCATATAATATCCAAAGCAATAAAATACCTGGACGAACGCATTATTGAGGACTACCAACACTTGCAAGAGCAAGAAAAAAAAGGAATACTGAAGATGGATGATGATCACCTAACAAATATTCACATACATTACCTTTATTGTAAAAGTTTCTTTTCCACAGTTGAACCTAATCCTTCACTAAGCGAAGCTTACAAATATTTTTATCATCAGGCTAAAAAATATGCTCTTACAAAAGATATCTATTCTCAAGCTATGATTGCCATTACATTAGAGAGAAACCACGACAAAAAAGTTGCTCAACAGGTGGTGAAATCACTCAGTAATAGGGCTATCCGCTCCAAAGAAATGGGTATGTACTGGAGTAATAACCGCAATAGCTACTATTGGTACCAGGCTCCCATTGAAACACAAGCTATGCTTATAGAAGCCTTTCACGAAGTAAGTCATGATACCACTGCTATTGAGGAGATGAAAATATGGCTGTTACGCAACAAACAAACCTCCGACTGGAAAACCACAAAAGCAACTGTAGCCGCCTGTTATGCACTAATATTACAAGATAAATACCAAATGAACAATACCTCACCTCTACAGCTTACTGTGGGAGGAAAACCACTAGAGGAATTAAAAAATATACTTGCAGAAGCAGGTACGGGCTATGTGAAAACAAGCTTTACGGGCGATGAAATAAAACCTGATATGGGTAAGCTAAAAATACACAATACCCATAACGGTGTTGCATGGGGAGCTGCTTATTGGCAATATTTTGAAGAGTTGGACAAAATTACTTCTGCCCAAACAAACCTAAAAATAACCAAAAGACTTTACGTAAAAGAATATGCAGAAACAGGTGTATCACTAAAGGAAATACAAGCAGATTTACCCATAAAAGTAGGCGACGAGGTGGTAGTGAGAATAGAAATATTTAGCGATAGAGACTATGAATATATACATCTAAAGGACATGCGGGCTTCTGGTTTTGAGCCAATGAGCACAGTATCTCAATATAAATATCGTGATGGCCTGGGTTATTACGAGAGCGTTAAAGATGCCTCGCAAAACTTCTTTATTGACCATATGCGTAAAGGTGTTTATGTGTTTGAATATAGTTTAAGAGCTGTACATGCAGGATACTTCTCTAACGGAATAACCACTATGCAGTGTATGTATGCACCGGAGTTCAGTGCCCATTCCAAAGGGCTAAGAATAAATATAGTAAAACCATAATACAGAGGTATTATAGTTTACAAAGCGAGAATAATACGGGGCAGTGCCAAAAGTTGGGAATAAATGTTGTTTATAGTTGTCATGCAAATATTTTTGTTAATCTGAACAAGAAGAACTTTTCATCAACAACACCTCTGAATTGTCTTCTGAAATCCTTTACTTTTGCATTGAAAGATTCTGCTGCAGCATAGGTACTTCCGTAATCTAGTGGCTGCAAGAAAACGACCGTTTTTTCTGTCTTTGATAAGAAAGCTTCAAAGACAAGGCTTTCGATATTTTTGAAACCAAGGAGTTTACTGATTGTAAATAACTGTTTCAAAAATGAGAATAACGCAGTATTTGGAGTTTTCTTGCAAAGACTATCTAATTGAGAGCAATGTTTCTAACTTATTTGATTATTTTCTTTGCTTTTGAAACTTCCGTTAATGTCCTTTTTACTCGGGAAAGTATATTTTAAAAGGTCCTCATGATCAGGCTTCGCCGAATTATTCGGGGAGGTTTGTTTTCAAAGACCCTCATGATCAGGCTTCGCCGAATTACTCGGGAAGGTATATTTTTAAAGGTCCTCATGATAACTTCGTTATTGTCATTGCCATAAAAAGGACCCAAAAGGTCTAGAATAATAGATCACTATCTGCCCGCATCGACCAACCCAAATGATGTATTAGAACTTCGTTATGAGCATTGAAATGGCAATAAAAGAAGGCTTTTCTGAGACGAGGCATAACAGAGCCTAAGATGAGAATATCAATATGCTTGTAACTTAAAAATAATCATCGTTTTAGAGTGAACTATTTTTTACTTCGTACTTGGTATATTGCTTGCTTTTAATATTTCCATATATGTCCTTTTTATCATTGCCATAAAAAGGACCAAAAAGGTCTAGAACAATAGATCACTACCTCCCCGGCATCAGCGAACCCAAATGATGTATTAGAACTTCGTCATGAAAATTAAAAGTGCAATCAATCAAGAACTTGTTGAGATGAGGCATAGCACCAGCTATGGTGAATTGAAACAAGTTAGCGGGCGACTTGATTGGCAGCAATTTTAATTCGTAATAGATTTTCTAATGCAGCTTTTGGGTAATAATTCCGTCCGGCACACACTTCTTTCGCACTAGGCCAACCGCACTACCACCTCAAGTGCGCCCAGGAAAACTTCTCGCCAGCGCCGGCCACGGCTATTGTTCTGGCCAACCCTGTAATCGATTTGTTGGAGGTTGGGTATATAAATGGGAATTATCCATTCATTGAGAGTTATTGAATATGGTTTTTATAATTGAGAACTTCTATGTTTTACTTGAATGCATTTATTAAATTGGAAATATTGATTCTGTATAGAGAGGATAGATTGATTCTTTTGATACACACCTTGCTCTTGCTGCTTATTGATATGTTCTTTTTACTCGGGAAGGTTTATTTTCAAAGGCCCTCATGATCAGGCTTCGCCGAATTATTCGGGAAGGCTTGTTTTAAAGGTCCTCATGATAACTGCGTCATTGTCATTGCCATAAAAAGGACCCAAAAAGTCTAGAACAATAGATCACTACCTGCCCTACAGCGACCAACCCAAATGATGTATTAGAACTTCGTCATGAGCATTAAAATGGCAATAAAAGAAGGCTTTTCTGAGACGAGGCATAACAGAGCCTAAGATGAGAATATCAATATGCTTGTAACTTAAAAATAATCATCGTTTTAGAGTGAACTATTTTTTACTTAGTACTTGGTATATTGCTTGCTTTTAATATTTCCATATATGTCCTTTTTATCATTGCCATAAAAAGGACCAAAAAGGTCTAGAACAATAGATCACTAGCTCCCCGGCATCAGCTTCCCTTTCCGTCCGGCACACACTTCTTTCGCACTAGGCCAACCGCACTACCACCTCAAGTGCGCCCAGGAAAACTTCTCGCCAACGCCGGCCCCGGGGCTATTGTTCTGGCCAACCCTGCGGTCTTTATTTTGATAGTTGGGTATTTAAATGGGGATTACTTATTGATTGAGAATTACGAAATATGGTTGTAAATAGAAACTTTGTACCATCAAATTTTCGCAATTGAAAATCATCATTTGTAAAGACAAAAATAGCCTTCATCTTTAAGTTGCAAAACAGAAACGAAGAAGGCTATGAATAAAAACAAAAAAATTTTTATGTGGTACAAAGTTAAAGAATTATCATCACAAGGACTAAACCAAAGTCAAATCAAATTAGAGTTGGGTATCGACAGGGGAACTGTACGTAAATACCTTTCCATGAGCGTAGCACAATTTCTAGCATGGATTAGTACTCCACGGCGAATGCCAAAAAACTAAATGAGTATTATAATTTTGTCAAAGAATTACTGGAGAGAGGCCCCTATTTATCAGCAGCTCAGATTGAAGATAGATTAAAAGAACATTATTCTGATCTGCCGAATGTAAGTAGTAAAACAGTCTATAATTTTGTTCAAACAGTAAGAAAGGAACAAAATATACCCAAACATAAAGAGAAACTTCCACGCCAATACGAGAAGCTTCCCGAAACAGAATATGGAGAAGAGGCACAAGTAGATTTTGGATCATACCGAATGCTTAGTAGTGGAAGTGGCAGAATTAAGATTTACTTTTTTACAATGGTACTTTCCCGTTCCCGGCAAAAGTTTGTTTACTGTCAACGAATACCATTTACTACAGAGACAGCAAATTATGCACATGAACTGGCATTCGAATATTTTGAGGGAATCCCCCGTCGAATAATCTACGATCAGGATCGTGTTTTTGTAAAAGATGAAAATCTTGGCGATGTTCTTCTTACTGATGGATTTATGCAGTTTACAAATGCACATCCCTTTGAGGTAATATTTTGCAGAAAAGCTGACCCTGAAAGCAAAGGAAAAGTTGAAAATGTAGTAAAATACGTAAAACACAATTATCTGAAAGGAAGAGTATTCCAAGATATTGACAGGTTGCAAAAAGAAGTTTTACAATGGCTTGATCGCACTGGAAATGCGAAGATACATGGTACAACCAGGCGTATTCCAAAGCAAGAGTGGGAAAAAGAAAAGCAATACCTGCTGACTTATAGTGGAAAACCGGAAAAACCATTTTTAAACTTGCCGATATATCCTGTGAGAAAAGATAACACGGTACTTTATCGAAGTAATTACTACAGCTTGCCTTTGGGTACATATCAAGACAGGGGTGCCAATGTTTTACTGGAAGAAAAAGAAATGAAGCGTTTCTTTTATACGATTGATAACCAGTTGCTGGCCACACATGAGCTGTCTTTAGATACAGGTCGGATTATAAAAAATAATGACCATGCAAGGGAAAAGTCAAAGACTCTGCAAAAAACCTATGAGCTGGTTTTTGAAAGCTTAAGATATATTCCTCAAGCCGAACAATATTTGGCAGCAATAGAGAAAGATAAACCCCGGTATTTTCATGATAATCTCCGAGTTATACAAAAGAACATTGAAAGTTCATCTCAGGAAATAATCAACTTAGCCCTGCTTTACTGTTATGAAAATCAGATACTAAATGCCAATCGTTTCGCCGAAGTTCTGAATTATTTTGAAAATGAGCAAGCTCTAAAGAATGTAAAACACAATGTTTGTATAGAAACCGGCAATCTGAATAAGCAACAAAATGCTGATATGCAACCTCAGAAACGTGATATCAATGAATATGAATCAATAATGAATTAGAAAATGAAGCTATTAGATCAAATTAAAAACTATGCCGATATCTTACGGCTAACAAAGATGAAAAACGAACCAGAAGCAGTGCTTCATCAGGCACAGATAGATAAACCATCTTATCAGGAATTTGCATTACAGCTCTTGCAAAGAGAGGTGCAGCACAGAAAGAAAACAGATCTTGACAGGAGAATGAAATTAGCCCGATTACCCAAAGATCACAACCTGGACAAGTATGACTTTAACATGGCAAGTGGTATGACTGTGCCTCAACTGAAACAATTACGGGAATTATTATGGATGGAACAAAATTATAACCTGATACTAATGGGCCCCTCCGGAACAGGAAAAACGTATGTGGCGGCAGGACTGATTAACGATGCTGTAAAATCTGGTCATAAAGCTTACTTTATCACAATGGAGGAACTAATAACGGTGTTAAAAATGAAAGAAATGATATCTGGTGCGCTTAACACTTATAATCGTCTTTTAAAGGCTCATTTAGTGGCTATAGACGATATAATGCTTTTTCCTATTAAGAAACATGAAGCAGTTGCATTTTTCAACCTGATAAATCATCTGCACGAACAAACGTCTGTAATAATCACAACAAACAAATCCCCTCAGCAATGGGCAGAAATGCTCGATGATGAAGTCTTGGCAACTGCTTTGTTAGATAGATTATTGTTTAAATGTGAAGTTGTAAAACTCGAAGGTAAAAGTTACAGAATGGAAAACAGAAAAACAATCTTCGAGCAGCAATCAACCCTCTGATTGCCTCGGTCGCTAAGCTCCCTCAACAATCAGAGGGTTGATTAATATATTTTTTATTGTAGAATGATGGTTTACTGTTACGAAAAATTGATGGTTTTAAATTTGCTATTTTCAAACAGAGCCTAAGATGAGAATATCAATATGCTTGTAACTTAAAAATAATCATCGTTTTAGAGTGAACTATTTTTTACTTCGTACTTGGTATATTGCTTGCTTTTAATATTTCCATATATGTCCTTTTTATCATTGCCATAAAAAGGACCAAAAAGGTCTAGAACAATAGATCACTACCTCCCCGGCATCAGCTTCCCTTTCCGTCCGGCACACACTTCTTTCGCACTAGGCCAACCGCACTACCACCTCAAGTGCGCCCAGGAAAACTTCTCGCCAACGCCGGCCCCGGGGCTATTGTTCTGGCCAACCCTGCAATCGATTTGTTGGAGGTTGGGTATTTAAATGGGGATTATTCAATCATTGAGAGTTATTGAATATGGTTTTTATAATTGAGAACTTCTATGTTTTACTTGAATGCATTTATTAAATTGGAAATATTGATTCTGTATAGAGAGGATAGATTGATTCTTTTGATACACACCTTGCTCTTGCAACTTATTGATATGTTCTTTTTATTCGGGAAGGTTTATTTTCAAAGGCCCTCATGATCAGGCTTCGCCGAATTATTCGGGAAGGCTTGTTTTAAAGGTCCTCATGATAACTGCGTCATTGTCATTGCCACAAAAAGAATCCCAAAGGTCTAGAATAATTGATCACCACCTCCCCTACATCAGCGAACCCAAATGATGTATTAGAACTTTGTCATGAGCATTGAAATGGCAATAAAAAGAAGGCTTTTCTGAGACGAGGCATAGCACCGCTATGGTGAGTTGAAGAAAAGTAACGAAGTGACTTCTTTTGAAGCCATTTAAAGGCGTAATAGATTTTCTAATGCATTTTCCGGGTTCATAGCCTCTCGCCAGCGCCGGCCCCGGGGCTATTGTTCTGGCCTGCCCTGCGGTTCATTAATTGATAGCTTTGTACATTAATGGAAGATATTTATTAAATGAGAAACACAACTATAACAACTTCAACAACTCCACGACTTTAACAACTCCGCAACTTTACCAGCTCACCAACCTAACAAGCTAACATCTTTACCAGCTCGCCAACTATAACAACTCGCCACCTCATGCGTCTTGCGCCTTGCAACACCCATAAAGCAAAAAAAAAAGAGCAACTGGATAAAATCCAATTGCTCTCTTGTAAGATGGGCGGCGACCTACTCTCCCACTGTACGCAGTACCATCGGCGCTAACGGGCTTAACTTCTCTGTTCGGAATGGGAAGAGGTGGAGCCCCGTCGCTATAACCACCTGAATATTGTTATATTCCTTTATATTTTTTATTGTCACATCGGCTACAATCAAAATCACATTTCGGCGCTTAATGCTCCAACTAAAAGTTTCGGGCAATTAGTACCGCTCGGCTTTGGTGTTACCACCTTTACACCTACGGCCTATCAACGTCGTAGTCTACAACGTCCCTAATAAGGATATCTCATCTTGAAGCAGGCTTCGTGCTTAGATGCTTTCAGCACTTATCCCTTCCACACATAGCTACCCAGCGATGCTCCTGGCGGAACAACTGGTGTACCAGAGGTATGTCCAACGCGGTCCTCTCGTACTAACGTCAGGTCTTCTCAAATATCCTACGCCCACAACAGATAGGGACCGAACTGTCTCACGACGTTCTGAACCCAGCTCGCGTGCCACTTTAATGGGCGAACAGCCCAACCCTTGGGACCTTCTCCAGCCCCAGGATGTGACGAGCCGACATCGAGGTGCCAAACCGCTCCGTCGATATGAGCTCTTGGGAGCGATCAGCCTGTTATCCCCGGAGTACCTTTTATCCTTTGAGCGATGGCCCTTCCATGCGGAACCACCGGATCACTATGTCCTACTTTCGTACCTGGTCGGCTTGTCGGCCTCACAGTCAAGCTTCCTTGTGCCATTACACTCCACGGACGGTTACCAATCGTCCTGAGGAAACCTTTGAAAGCCTCCGTTACTCTTTTGGAGGCGACCACCCCAGTCAAACTACCCACCAAACAATGTCCGGATTAATCCGTTAGGCCACAGATAAGCAAAGGGACGTATTTCAAGGGCGGCTAAACTACACCTGGCGATGCAGCATCAAAGCCTCCGTCCTATCCTACACATTACTTACCCACAACCAATGTTAAGTTGCAGTAAAGGTTCACGGGGTCTTTCCGTCCCGTTGCGGGTAATCGGCATCTTCACCGATACTACAATTTCACCGAGCTCATGGCCGAGACAGTGCGCACATCGTTACACCATTCGTGCAGGTCGGAACTTACCCGACAAGGAATTTCGCTACCTTAGGACCGTTATAGTTACGGCCGCCGTTTACTGGGGCTTCAATTCAATGCTTCGTCGAAACTAACATCTCCTCTTAACCTTCCAGCACCGGGCAGGTGTCAGGCCTTATACCTCTTCTTTCGAATTTGCAAAGCCATGTGTTTTTGATAAACAGTCGCATGCGCCATTTCTCTGCGGCCAGCCTAAACTGGCGCCCCTTTTCCCGAAGTTACGGGGCTAATTTGCCGAGTTCCTTAGCCATGAATCACTCGAGCGCCTCAGTATACTCAACCCAACTACGTGTGTCCGTTTACGGTACGGGTCCCTGTACTCGCTTTTCTCGGTACCGTTTGCTCTGCTTCGCTTCGGCCGAAGCCTAGGCTCTACGTACTATTCCGTCAGTACCTAGCAGTCTCAACAATACGTCACTTTTATTGTACAGGAAGTGCAGGAATATTAACCTGCTATCCATCCACTACCCCTTTCGGGTTCGCGTTAGGTCCCGACTAACCCTGATCCGATTAGCGTTGATCAGGAAACCTGAGTCTTTCGGCGTGCGGGTTTCTCGCCCGCATTATCGTTACTTATGCCTACATTTGCTTTTCCAATTACTCCACCGGACATCGCCATCCGGCTTCTGCGTCATTGGAATGCTCCCCTACCACTGTTAATAAATTAACAATCCATAGCTTCGGTAATATGCTTATGCCCGATTATTATCCATGCTCGATCGCTCGACTAGTGAGCTGTTACGCACTCTTTAAATGAATGGCTGCTTCCAAGCCAACATCCTAGCTGTCTCTGCAATCAAACCGCGTTTGTTCAACTTAGCATATATTTGGGGACCTTAGCTGATGGTCTGGGTTCTTTCCCTTTCGGACACGGACCTTAGCACCCATGCCCTCACTCCTGTTCATCATTATACAGCATTCGGAGTTTATCAGGAGTTGATAGGCGGTGAAGCCCTCTCGTCCAATCAGTAGCTCTACCTCTGTATAACTAAAACAAGGCTGCACCTAAATGCATTTCGGGGAGTACGAGCTATTTCCAGGTTTGATTGGCCTTTCACCCCTACCCACAGTTCATCCGAAGACTTTTCAACGTCTGGCGGTTCGGTCCTCCATTCCGTGTTACCGGAACTTCAACCTGACCATGGGTAGATCACCTGGTTTCGCGTCTAGCGCAGCTGACTTATTCGCCCTATTAAGACTCGCTTTCGCTTCGGCTCCGGGACTGAGGCCCTTAACCTTGCCAACTACGACTAACTCGTAGGCTCATTATGCAAAAGGCACGCCGTCACTGATTAATCAGCTCCGACCGCTTGTAAGCGCACGGTTTCAGGTACTATTTCACTCCCCTGTTAGGGGTACTTTTCACCTTTCCCTCACGGTACTGGTTCACTATCGGTCTTTCAGGAGTATTTAGCCTTACCGGATGGGCCCGGCAAATTCAGACAGGATTTCACGTGTCCCGACCTACTCAGGATACCACTATCCTATAAAATATTACGTGTACTGGACTATCACCTTCTTTGGTCGTTCTTTCCAAAACGTTCTACTTCTATTTTATATTCATGTTGTGGTCCTATAACCCCTACAATGCCTAAACATTGTAGGTTTGGGCTAATCCCCGTTCGCTCGCCGCTACTAGGGGAATCATTATTATTTTCTTCTCCTCCAGGTACTTAGATGTTTCAGTTCCCTGGGTTTGCCCTCCTTGCGGAGTGACCGGTCATCAACCGGACGGGTTGCCCCATTCAGAAATCCACGGATCAACAAATATTTGCTTCTCCCCGTGGCTTATCGCAGCTTATCACGTCTTTCGTCGCCTCTGAAAGCCTAGGCATCCACCGTGCGCCCTTGCTTACTTTCTTGTTGGTTGATCCTTAACGATCTGCGTTAAGGCCAACTTATGATTTTGATTGTTTTGCCAATATGTCAATGTACGTTTTGTCCCGTTTTGGACAACGTGGAATACACAAAATTTGATAACTGTTCATCTTTAATAATTGTAAGTCTCTCTCCAGAAAGGAGGTGTTCCAGCCACACCTTCCGGTACGGCTACCTTGTTACGACTTAACCCTAGTTACCAGTTTTACCCTAGGCCGCTCCTTGCGGTAACGGACTTCAGGTACCCTCGGCTTCCATGGTTTGACGGGCGGTGTGTACAAGGCCCGGGAACGTATTCACCGCATCATGGCTGATATGCGATTACTAGCGAATCCAGCTTCACGGAGTCGAGTTGCAGACTCCGATCCGAACTGAGACCGGGTTTAGGGATTAGCATCATGTCGCCATGTAGCTGCCCTTTGTACCGGCCATTGTAACACGTGTGTAGCCCTGGACGTAAGGGCCGTGCTGATTTGACGTCATCCCCACCTTCCTCGCGGTTTACACCGGCAGTCTTGTTAGAGTCCCCACCTCTACGTGCTGGTAACTAACAATAGGGGTTGCGCTCGTTATGGGACTTAACCCGACACCTCACGGCACGAGCTGACGACAACCATGCAGCACCTTGTAAGCAGTCCGAAGAAAAGAATATCTCTACTCTATGCAGCCTACATTTAAGTCCAGGTAAGGTTCCTCGCGTATCATCGAATTAAACCACATGTTCCTCCGCTTGTGCGGGCCCCCGTCAATTCCTTTGAGTTTCATTGTTGCCAACGTACTCCCCAGGTGGATTACTTAATGCTTTCGCTCAGTCGCTGACCATGTATTGCCAACAACGAGTAATCATCGTTTACGGCGTGGACTACCAGGGTATCTAATCCTGTTCGCTACCCACGCTTTCGTGCATCAGCGTCAATTATAGCTTAGTAAGCTGCCTTCGCAATCGGTGTTCTGTGTTATATCTATGCATTTCACCGCTACACAACACATTCCGCCTACCTCAACTAAATTCAAGACTAACAGTATCAATGGCAGTTTTACGGTTGAGCCGCAAGATTTCACCACTGACTTATTAGTCCGCCTACGCACCCTTTAAACCCAATAAATCCGGATAACGCTCGCATCCTCCGTATTACCGCGGCTGCTGGCACGGAGTTAGCCGATGCTTATTCGTACGGTACCGGCAAATATCTACTCGTAGATACGTTTCTTCCCGTACAAAAGCAGTTTACAACCCATAGGGCCGTCTTCCTGCACGCGACATGGCTGGTTCAGCCTTGCGGCCATTGACCAATATTCCTCACTGCTGCCTCCCGTAGGAGTCTGGTCCGTGTCTCAGTACCAGTGTGGGGGACCTTCCTCTCAGAACCCCTAGACATCGTCGCCTTGGTAAGCCGTTACCTTACCAACTAGCTAATGTCACGCATGACCATCTTTTACCGCCGAAGCTTTATATAATTTACCATGCGGTAAAATATAACCATGGGGCATTAATCCAAATTTCTCCGGGCTATTCCCCTGTAAAAGGTAGGTTTCATACGCGTTACGCACCCGTGCGCCGGTCGTCATCTGTAGCAAGCTACAATGTTACCCCTCGACTTGCATGTGTTAGGCCTGTCGCTAGCGTTCATCCTGAGCCAGGATCAAACTCTTCGTTGTATAAAAATTATCTGTATAGATCTAGTAAACTATTTCTATATCTGTTATTCTTTACAAGAGCCTTACTCAAAGAATCACTCTGTTATTTTTCCTTTTGTGCATTCCAATATTTTCAAAGAACGTCGATAAGTCTCCTTATCGTCTTTATATCTTTTAGGTCTAAAACCTAAGTTCAATCTGTTTGTTAAAACTAACCGATGTTAGTTTATCGCTGTAAAAGCGGATGCAAAGATAACAACTTTATTCCCTTAATTCCAAATGTTTTTTGAGAAAAATTGAAAATTAATTTTTTCGCTTTATTCCTTTCCAAACCCCTGTATTTAAACAGTTTTAAAGACTTCATTCTTATCAGTTTTTTATCCTTTTTTGCTACCGTTTTAGCGGCTGCAAAGATAAAGGTTTTTATTGAATCTACAAAATAAAATTTAAAAATATTTTTCAGACTCTTTTTTAACTCCTCATCCGTCCTTAAAACACCTTATTATCAATGTTTTTTAATCCCTTCTTTTACCTCAATATCTCAGTTGTTTCTCTCGCCTTTCGTTCAAAGCGGGTGCAAAGAAAGAGACTTTATTTCGTAATTCCTAACCTTTCCCTTCTCTTTTTTTTAATCGAACTTGAAAGGTAATACCTAAGCAATATATTGTCAAGTATTTACAGCTAAATGTTTTTTTATTCTTTTTTTATGTCGTACTGAATATGGTTTCTTCAAATCAGTCAAACAACCAGTACACAAAGGCCTAATAGATTTTATATTGCATTTTCCGGGTTCTTAGCCTCTCGCCAGCGCCGGCCCCAAGGCTATTGTTCTGGCCTGCCCTGTGGTCTTTTGACTGATTGTTGGGTGTTTAAATGGGGATTATTCATTTATTGAGAGTTATTGAATATGGTTATGACTAAACTGTAACTTCTTGTTTTTTAATCGAATAATGTCTATAAATGGGAAGTTATAGTTTACAAAGCGAGAGTAATATCTCTACTTATATGACATATATCTTGCTCCTTAAATTTCTATATTTGTTCTTTTTATCATTGCCATAAAAAGAACCAAAAAGGTCTAGAACAATAGATCACTATCAGCCCTACATCAACTTCCCTTTTCGTCCGGCGCACTACCACCTCAAGTGCGCCCAGGGAAGTCTCTCGCCAGCGCCGGCCCCGGGGCTATTGTTCTGGCCTACCCTGCAGTCGATTTGTTGGAGGTTGGGTATCTAAATGGGGATTATTCATTCATTGAGAGTTATTGAATATGGTTATGGATACGTTGTCACCCTCTATGTTTTACTTGAATTTGTTTTCAAGATTAGAAATTATCGACATGTCCTTTTTATTCGGGAAGGTTTGTTTTAAAGGTCCTCATGATCAGGCTTCGCCGAATTGTCATTACCATAAAAGGAACCAAAAAAGTCTAGAACAATAGATCACTATCAGCCCGCATCAACCAACCCAAATGATGTATTAGAACTTCGTTATGAGCGTTAAAATGGCAATAAAAGAAGGCTTTTCTGAGACGAGGCATAGCACCAGCTATGGTGAGTTGAAGAAAAGTGACGAAGTGACTTCTTTTGAAGCCATTTTAAGGCGTAATAGATTTTCTAATGCAGCTTTTGGGTTATCTTTCCGTCCAGCGCACTACCACCTCAAGTGCGCCCAGGGAAGCCTCTCGCCAGCGCCGGCCCCAAGGCTATTGTTCTGGCCTGCCCTGTGGTCTTTTACTGATAGTTTCATATACGAATGGAAGATATCTATTAAATGAGAAATACAACTCAGCCACTCCACGACTTTACCGGCTCGCCAATCTAACAAGCTAAAATCTTTACCAACTTCAACAACTCGCCAACTTCAACAACTTAACAACTCGCCAACTTCAAGCCTCTCGCCAACGCCGGCCACGGCTATTGTTCTGGCCTACCCTGCGGTCTTTTGACTGATAATTTTGTATATAAATAGAAGATATCCTTTGGATGAGAGAGCTTAAATATAGATTTTTATAATTGAGAACTTCTATGCTGTACTTGAAGTTCTATTAAAAAAGAAGGCTTGCAATACCTGAGAGACACAACTTCAACAACTCCACGACTTTACCGGCTCGCCAACCTAACAAGCTAACAACTTCAACAACTTAACAACTCGCCAACTTCAAGCTTCTCGCCAACGCCGGCCACGGGGCTATTGTTCTGGCCTACCCTGCGGTCTTTTGACTGATAATTTTGTATATAAATAGAAGATATCCTTTGGATGAGAGAGCTTAAACATAGATTTTTATAATTGAGAACTTCTATGCTGTACTTGAAGTTCTATTAAAAAAGAAGGCTTGCAATACCTGAGAGACACAACTTCAACAACTCCACGACTTTACCGGCTCGCCAACCTAACAAGCTAACAACTTCAACAACTTAACAACTCGCCAACTTCAAGCTTCTCGCCAACGCCGGCCACGGGGCTATTGTTCTGGCCAACCCTGCGGTCTTTTTACCGATTGTTGGGTTTTTAAGTGAGAATTATCGTTTGTTGAGAAATGTTGAATCTGGTTAGGGATGAGTTGTAACTACTTTTATTTTACTTGAAGTCTTTTCAATATTGAACTGTCTCCATATGTTCTTTTTGTCATTGCCACAAAAAGAACCAAAAAGGTCTAGAACAATAGATCGCTATCAGCCCTACATCAACTTCCCTTTCCGTCCAGCGCACTACCACCTCAAGTGCGCCCAGGGAAGCCTCTCGCCAGCGCCGGCCCCGGGGCTATTGTTCTGGCCTGCCCTGCGGTCTTTTACTGATAGTTTCATATACGAATGGAAGATATCTATTAAATGAGAAATACAACTCAGCCACTCCACGACTTTACCGGCTCGCCAACCTAACAAGCTAACAAGCTAAAAACTTTACCAACTTCAACAACTCCACGATTTTACCAGCTCGCCAACTTAACAACTTATTAAAAAGGTCTAAAACAATGGATCACTATCAACCCACATCAGTGAACCCAATTGATGTTTCAGACCCCCGAAATAGATTCTCTACTAAATTTTGGAGTTCAACCAACATTTGCCAAGGAGGCGACAACATGCTCCAGAATGTCCAAAAGACATGCTTCTCGAGAAAAGAAGCATCAATTAATTACACTATAAAATGGCAGTGTTTGTCTATCTAATCATATTGATGTCTTCTCTCATCTGTTTCCTAAATACAAAATACATAATTATATATAAGAACATTCCAAGCGTAAAAAACAATCCAGGACTTAGTTGGCTTTCTTTTTTGCTATCCATATGTATTATGTATTTCAAATAAAATAATCAGTTCACTATACTTTGATCTGTTTTTCAATAATATCTCATATTTTACTTAATGAAACGGTTCTTTCTCCATAAAGACTAAACCTAAATTCAAGAAAATAAAATACTTGGCTGGCATTTACACGAATGATCATTCGATCTAAAATAGTCGCTGAATCTTGCAAGCAGGACCGCCCCCAGCCTACACTCCCCTTACATCCCAGCAACACAAATAACGCTACAAATAGTAGCTAATATTTCGTGCTAATTGGTATGAATAATTCCATTTTCTATGATCCATATCTTTTACATATACTTTTTTAAGAATCCAATTACCTGTTCCATCATATTTATATTTTATCCTTTCTGCCTTAATTAATGATCTATCCTTAGCATAAGTAATCACCCTAGTTGGATT
Organism: Saccharicrinis fermentans DSM 9555 = JCM 21142; assembly: GCF_000517085.1. Lineage (NCBI taxonomy): Bacteria > Pseudomonadati > Bacteroidota > Bacteroidia > Marinilabiliales > Marinilabiliaceae > Saccharicrinis > Saccharicrinis fermentans. The sequence goes on from NZ_KI912107.1 coordinate 2,183,479, forward strand.
ATAAAAAGAGTCGTAATATGTTTCTGTTATAATGCTTTCTTGCGGCTCAGACGAATTAACAACCATTAATCCCCCATATGAAGTTTTTATGCCATAATTGGTCATTCTATTAACACGATTTTTTTTATCATATTGATAAATTACTTTCGAGAAACTAAGTGCAGGAATACTTGTAATTTCCTGTAAATTACCTTTTTTGTCATATTTATAATGGATTTCACTAGTATTACCATCAGCGTAACCCCCTACCTCAGTATTTGATATCTTAATTAATTTATCATTCTCATCATAATCCATACTAAACAAGGTAGTTTTCATCGTATCTCCTTGTTGAATAAAAATAGATTTTTTTACTCTATTATTTTTATCTAAGACTTTTATATGTTCTGTATTATATCCACCCTTGTTGATAACAGAATATTGCTTCTTAATCCAGCCAACTATTTCATCATCCTCTTTTATTGAATCCAAAGAATACGTTATTTGGACTTGATTGTTATTGCCCACGGTTCTCACTTCCTTCCTTAAAATTGTATCGTTAGTATATGTCTTAACAATACGAATATCTAAACTTCCATCATCATTAAAAGATTCATATCGCGTTATAAAACCTTTGTTATTAAACTCTTTATTTATCACTTTCTTATCCATACGGTCATCAATGGAAGAATCATCCGTTTTATCCGTTTTATAGGTCGTATATGTCTTTACTTTTCCTAATAACAACTCTCTATCATAATCGTTTTCTTGATCGAAATATCGGGATGTTAATTGAATACTTTTGCAACTTGATAATAATATAATAATTACTAATATTGGTACTATGTGCTTCATTATTGTCAAAAAAAATGTTAACTATAATTTTGTCCAAAAATAAAGACAAATTAAACAAATTCAAAAAGTACCTCTATAAATCATAAGCAACAATTACTATTAAACAGACATGGTTATTGCATTTTCTGTATTCTGATGCGCCTCATAAGAGTCACTTTACTTAACAATTACTTCATCAATCTCCCATGTTCCTTTATTTGTATTTACGGCTGGTTGTATAGCAATCTGCATCAATTTCTCATTTACCTCTTTAAAACTGGACAATTTTATGGTATAGGTATTAAACTCTGTATCATTAGAAGATATCGGAATGGAAATCCATCCCTCTTTATCCCAATCAACTGGTTCTGTACATTCTTGCCAAAAATTTCGCCCCATATCTCTGGAGAAGATTGCGATTTTAAGCTGGTCAGCATAACTACTATTTCTCATTGTAATTGTAATTTCAGATAAGCCATTGGTGGTCGTATACAGCCATGGTGCACTCTGAACCAACGCATTAACTGCTGTAACATTACCTGTAAGCACGCCATCATTAAAATAAATACTCGTTCCTGCTATCGCTTTCCAGCCCATGGTACTTCGACTAAACTTAAATGGTCTACCTGGTCCTGGGTACCACCGGTCATTTACGGGCACACGAATCGTTCCATCATCATTAAAGAAAACAGGCTTCAGACTAGCCCCACGATAGAAAGCACTAATATCATGATTTTCTTGTAATACATACTTTTGTCCATGCCAATCAAAAAAACTAGTATGTCCACCTTTCAAAAAGGCACCTTTAAAAGTATAAGGACCATATAAATTATCTGCCATCGCATAACGAGATCCAAACACCAAATAGTATTTACTATTACGCTTAAAAAGAGTAGGTTTATCCTCCGCATTATAAGGCCTACCATTCTTGTCTTGTATTAGAATTTGTTTTGGATCTGTTGTTAAACTCATCATATCTTCGGCCAAGGTTGCCATATAATATTTACCCACACCAAAACAGATAGAGTAAACACCATTCTCCTCATATATTTCCGGATCATAAGGGTGTACGGGAACAATACCCTTGGGAAGCAAAGGTCTGCCCAATAGATCTTTATAGTCTCCATCAATTCTATCAGCCACAAGCACTCCGGTATCTATATTACGATTTGAAAAAAACCAATAATACTTCCCATTTCGTTTAGTGATATCACCTGCCCAACAGTTAGGTTTATCACCTATATAAGTATTTTCAGGCAAGATACTATGATGATATTTAAAAGTACGCAAATCTGTAGATGACCAAATCTCCCATCTATCCATGGGGAAAGATCCTTGTGGCTCCCAACTCATATCATGCCCACATATAAACCATAAGGTATCATTTTCTACCCAAGCATGCGGATCTGCCATCCCATGTTCAGGAACCATAATGTCCACAAGAATAGCGTCCGAATCATTCATATTCCATTCCCTATCACTGCTTAAGCAAACCGGTGATTCCTGAGATGATGCAGATAGAGATATAATTACCAACACCCATAATAATCGCAAAGTTTTCATATACTCTAATTAATTACAAATTTTTAAGCCACTATTTCAGTGGAGCTATTAATATTTTTCTCTCTCGGGTCAAGACATATGTAATCTTGACTGTAAGGCGTTTTATTTTTTACAACGCTATAAATTGTTCTCAACATTTTATTTGACACATTATTCATAATTAAATAATGAGGTTTGCCCTCTAACTTTTTCTTTTCGTAATACAGCCTATATTCTTTATTGTGCTTGACAGCAGACTTAGCACCCATATAAAGGAGAGCCTTTAGTTTTCGATCTCCAAACGGGCTTATTTTTGCTTTGCCGACCATCTTTCCTGACGCATTGGGGAAAGGGCAAATCCCCACATATGAAGATGCCTTTCGAGCGGTGTCAATCACAAGAAAGTTCCCTGTTTTAATAATCAAATCCGTGGCTATAACAGGCCCTATTCCTTTTACGCTGACAACTAGTTCATAATTGTCGTTCAGTTCATTGTTTGCCGTTATTATAGCTTCTATTTCACTTTCTACTTCTTCTATCTCTTTGTTTAAATTGAATATAGCTTTATCTGCATATTTATGTGCACTTACGCTTTGTATGGGCACATTGGAACGACCGTGCTCTCCTGTTCTTAAAACCTTTCTTGCCTTCACTAATTGAGAACGCAGTGTATACAAACTTTTCAATTCAACTATCTCTTCTGAATCGTACTGCTTGTATTTTAACTTATCAAAGAATCGCTCTCCATATTCTCGTATTCTAGCGGCATCTATATCATCAGACTTTCCCTTTATCATACCTAGGCTATGCTTTATGGTATAACCCGGTATCAAGGCTATATCTATTCCTAACTGGTTGCATAAATAAACCAATAAGTCTCCATAGGAACCTGTATGCTCAACACACAATACGGCATCTTCTGATACGTTCTCTAAGAACTTTGATATGGCACTTAGTCTGTTCTTCACTTGTTTCTTCTTTTCTTTTCCATTCTTGTCAATAAAGTTTACATCAAACTTTTCCATTGATAAATCAATTCCATATACTTGCATAAACATTTTGTTTTATGCTCCGTATTGAGTGGCTAACATCGTGATAGTGGGTTCTGCCCTAAATACTCTCTGGCTTTTACTCAATAATCTGCTGTTCTTAATATGAAACTTAGATTCAATCTATCTGTTTAATAAAGTTAACGCAGCAGATGGAGCTTTTTAACCAATATAAGGGTATTATTTCTTATTCATTTCTAATAATATTTTACGTACCACAAACTAACGATATGTTTAAATTTATCTTTCGTCTCAAATTTACCTCATTAGCCCTTCATTACCCTCATATATCCCTATACATTTTATATACAAAGCCATTTTTTGATATATAATATTCAACGAACATGTGTATTTTTAATATCTTTACGCCCCTATTCTTACATGACACTATGATACTACATAACAAACACTTAACAAGAAAAATACTTTTTTTTATACCCCTCACATTACACTTTTTATACCCCATTCATAATTGTGCAACTACACAAAACACAGATAGCATATATACACAATACAACATATCTAACGAGAATGAATTTAACCAGGATACCATTGAACACAAACTACTTTTAAAAACGCAAAAAAGACTGCTGCGCAATAGTGGAGATACCATGAAAATAATTTCTTCATTAATCAATCAGTCAGACAAGAAAAAGAATATCGGAAAATACAGTCGTTCATTTGACTTACTATGGGAAGCTCTATATCTTTCAAAAAAATCAAATTATTTGTCGCAGGAAACAAAAATTATCAGACGGCTTGCTAAACTATATGAGATTTACAATTTAAATGATGCAGCTCTCCAACACCTTGAGCAATCTCTATCCATTGCCAAAAGGGTTTCTAAAAACGATCCGGATTATGCATCTAACCTCATTGGCAGCTATATGAACTTAGCTATGCACCAACGTAATCTAGGAAATTACAACAGAGCCTTAAGTTATTTAGATACATGCTTTACCATAAAAAACAAATACAAAAATGATGAAATATCTTTTTCTTATTTAGATGCTGAGAGAGGAAAAGTACTATTACAACTGGGTAGATTAAATGAAGCCCTTAGCTATCTGCAAAGGGCAAACCTTCAAACTGAAGGAAAAAAAATCACTTATCGCGCAAACATTTACCTTTATTTAGGAGAACTATATGAAGCAATGAACAAGACAGATAGCGCCATTTTTTTCTATAATCAAAGCAAAAAACACATTGATAAACAAAACCCTCATTATTCCATATTACCTGATGTACTTTTAAAACTCTCTGAAATATATAAAAAGAAAAACAGACAAACCATTGCATACAAATTGCTTTATAGATCACAAGCCGTACGCGATAGCTTATTTCAATTACAACTAAACTCCAACAGCGAACTTTTTGAAATTAAAGACTCCTATCTAAAGGCAATGAAAAAGAAAGATGAATTTATTTCTCAACAAAAAAAAGAGCTTAGGTACCAAAAGCAGATTCAGGACAGACTTTCTATCATCCTTGCTTTATCGTTGCTTTTAGGTGGTACTGCCGTGCTTATAATAAGGATGCGTTTAAAGCTCAATAAAACATTACTCGAAAAGAAAAACACAGAACTACAATCGAAACTAGAACAAGAAAAAATAAAAGCTGAGAGTATCCGCCCGAGCAAATACTTATTCCTGAAGCAAACTTTTATCAATAAATTGCGGCAAAAGTTCTTTGAAATTTTCGGCGGGTGTAATGTGGATGTTTTCCATGACGTACTTTAGCCATTTTTGCGGATCAATGTCAAGTTTCTTGCAAGTTCCAAAGAAGCTGTAGAACATTGCGATATTTCTGGCAGCATCATGTGAACCGGCAAACAAATAGTTCTTACGTCCCAGAGCCAAAGGGCGAATAGAGTTCTCAACCAGATTGCTGTCTATCTCCAGCATTCCGTTGGTAAGATAGTTTTGCAGGCTTGTCCAGCGATTTTTGCAATATTCAAAAGCTTTGCCCAGAGGACTTCTTGGTATTACAGATCCTTTGTGCTTGTTAATATATGCTCCAATTTCGTTAATTACAGGCAGAGCTTTTTCCAGACGCAGAGCATGCCGTTGCTCATGGGATAGATTTTGTTCCCGTGCAATGGCCTCAATGGCATAGAGAAGCTGAATGAGGCTTAGCACGTGCGAGGCCCGTTCCTGATCGTTCTTCAGTGCGGCATCAAAATACCGTCTGGCATGTGCCCAGCATGATAAATGAGTCAGTCCTGCTTTTTTTGCCAAAAAGGTATAGCCACTATAACCGTCGGTTTGAACAAATCCACGGAACGAACTCAAGTCGTCGATGGGGCCATTGGCCGATCGGCTCTTGTAGTACTCAAACAGCACGCTTTTTGACAATGGGGCATACCGAACCCACATGTACCCCTGATGACACGTTCCTTTTTTGTTGCGATCCTGCACTTTTATTGGTGATTCATCGATCATCTGATAAATTTCCCTGAAAACATGTAATCGATGTACCACGTATAAAGGTCGCAATAAATTGGCTCCAAGTTTTATCCATGATTCCAGCGTGGAGTCCGGAATGGTAACTCCCATTTGGATGAGCATCTGGCGGGTGCGGTAAATCGGTAAGTGGTAGAGGTATTTATTGGTAAAGATCATTCCCAGCAGATTGGCACTAGCGATGCATTTATGAAGAGGTCTGTTTAAAGGAGCAATTACTTGCTTTTGATCGGCTTTCTCGTCCTCTTTGGTAATAAACTTGTAACGGATGTAATGGTTCTTAAACAATTTTGCAGGTGTATAATCCAGCTCCTCAGTGACTTCCTGACCAATACATATCATACCTGTAGTGTCTTGCTCCGGCTCTAAAATAATTTCATTAACAGGCAAGTGGTCAGGCAGTTGCATACGGCCAGGATGTTCTTTTCTGACTTTCCTGCGTTCATACTCAACACGGATCTTTTCCTGCTCTTCTTTAACAGCTTTGGAAACAGCAGCAACCTCCTCTTCGAAAGACAATGTAAGTTGATCGGGATGAACCTGAGGAATGAAGCGTTCTCGTTTGGAACCGAATATTAAACGACGCATCTGATCATTCTGAAAAGCAAGATGTTCTACATCCTGCGTAAGCTTTTGTATGGAAGAGTCTTTTTCTGAAATAACAGCTTCTTTCTCCAAAAGATCCGCTTTCAGAGCCGATATTTTGGCCTCCAGTTGAGCAGTATTTTGGCTATGTGAAATGTGCTGTTTTTTCATACACAAATATAATATTAAATATTTGACTGACAAATATTTAAACCTATATTTTACAGTTATTTAATAACAAAAATCAGCTGATTTTAAATCGCTTTTTTCGTTTCAAATTTTTAAAGGAAAGACCTTCCAAAATCATCATCAACTCTTCCCGGGTAATGAGTCGTGATGGTGTTGTTTTATCCTGGTCTTCTAGAAAATATCTACCTCGCTCCAGACGTTTGTAAAACAAGGCAAAACCATCTCCGTCCCAAAATAACAGCTTTATATGTGTTCCGGTGCGATTTATAAAAATGAAAACGGAACCACTGACAGGATCCTGCTTCAATATATTGCGCACGATTCCGGCCAGTCCATCAAAGCCATTACGCATATCAACAGGCTTGCAGCACAAATAGTACTGCAAGTTTGCACTCAGCCCAATCATGAGCTAGTAAATTTTCAGGCTCATGCCGTTCGGAAAAGTAAGGCTCATTTGCGGCAATCGCTCATCCTGTAGCGATGAAACTGCCGTTGTTGCCGAAGATTCTGTTGAGGCGAAAGAATCAACCTGTGCATTCTGAAGACCGAATGAGTTAAGGTCAATAAATTTCAGGCTGGTGTCGCTTTCTGTTTTTTGAGTCTTTTCAAGGGCTTTGTATTTACCTACCCAGTATTGCATTTTCGAGCGTGTTACTCCAATTTGTTTGGCGTAACTTCCTATAGTTTGGCCGCTTTCCTGCTGTAGAACCACATGCTCAAACATGCTTCGGTTTAAGGATTTTCTGCGTTTCATGATTTTTTGAGGCAAAAATAACAGTCATTGGAATGGCAGGAAACATGGGTTTGGTGGGGTGGATACAGCTGAGATGGAAGTAAAGAGTAAAGAACTCACATCTTACGCCCTACAAATGATCGATAAAGATGCTGCAATTGACGAATTACTGGAAGCCATAAAAAAAGATGCTCCCCGAAGCTATAAACCACTTCAAGCAAAATACCAGAAAGGATCAAAGGATCTATGGGATCAATTCAATTTGCGCTTTACTGAAGTTAATACCGCTTTTTATAGCAGACTAAATGATAAACACCCGGCATTAAGTCCAACAGAGCAGAAGCACTGCGCTCTTATTAAACTGAACTTTGGAACAAAGGAAATGGCACGAATATTAAATATCGCGCCACATAGTGTTCATATTTCTCGTTCTAGAATTCGCAAAAAAATAGGCTTAGAAAGATCTGATAACTTAGAAAAATATATTGCTAATCTATAACATGCCATAAAACTGGCATCAAATGTTCCGTTTAATACTCTTAGAAATGATGAGATTAATTATAAATCTCGTCGTCAGTCAACACTCCTTGAATAGTCTGCACACCCGTAACAAGGGAATTTTCATCATAAGAAGTAATTGTTAATACACATTCACCCGTTTCAACAGGTGCGCTTAATACATAAGTGTATGTAATCTGTACTTCATTCTCATTATTACCTTCTCCATCGCTAAGCATTTTACTATCTAAAGCCACCACCGATACATTAAAATTAAGATCATCAGAGCTATCTGCATAATCTTTCGTTTGATAAGCAACAATACCGCCATCTTTGTTACTTACTGTAAGCAAATTTTTTTGCTGATATATGCGAACTGTAGAAAACTCTTCGTTTGCAGTTTCACTTAGCGAATATACAGGAACCAGGTCTATTTCAGGAACATCATACCCATCTGGTTCACAAGCTAATGTAACAAAAATAAAAATCAGACTAAATAACTTCATCATATTTTTCATGTTTATAATATATTTTTAGTGGTTATATGGAATTTACCGAAATGAACCATACTCTACCCCATAGATTTTATGTGTTAAAAAAAACATACCCTACCCATTAAAAGCAGGGTATATAAAAATAATTAAGGTCTTTTGGATGCTTTTATTGCAATATAAAAATCATCATAATAGAAAACTCCCACCTTCGGATTTATTTGTAGATTAAAATATGCATCGTTATAATCTTCATCAGGTGTAAATTCAAATTCCATTGCATACCACGATTCGGCAGGTTTACCAGCAAAGACATGACACATTTTATTTGAATTAACATCATCCAATAAATTTTCAACATTATTAATTTGTTTGACAGCAACATTTGTTCCAGTAGCAATATATAGTTTATCTCCCCCGGCTAAATCTGCACTTGCCGTTAAGTAACGTTTATATCTAACTATATATGTTACACCTGCTTTTAATGAAAACAACGAACCTGCATTACTATAAACTCTTGCTTGTTCACCTACTTCATTTTCTAACTTTAAACTATACATACCGCTGGCTACATGCTCTGTAGAATATTCAGCCGTTGCCCCCACTTTTTTATGATTCTCAGTCCATACGTCACCCAGAGCATCTTCAAACCCACCTGCAATACCCATCATATTCACATCAGCACTAACCACATCTACAGCTTCAATAGAATCCAACTCTCGTTGATCAATAGATTTAATCTGGCCATCATCATCATAAGAAACAGTTACCACGTCATTATCATAGATAGGTGCTGCCAGTAGCAAGTCAATTTTAGTAATATCATCCGCATTAACTTTCGCTAAGTCTACAGCCACATCCTGATCAAAACCATTTGTATTTGACACATGAACCGTAAAAAAACCTTCTTTATCACTAAAGGCTTCAAGTCCCCTAGAAATAGGCAACTGCAAGGTCATATCATCTACTTTAGTGATATGACCATCTAAAACCAATGGCTCACTGGATGGTATTACATGAATTTTGATAGGTACATTCTTTAATTTGGAACCTGCCGGAATATTCTCATCTGTTCTGGAAGCAGTAAATTTAGCCGTGAAGGTTCCTATTTGATTAAAAGCAATAACTGCCGCAGAATCAACACTTTCTTCAGGCGTCCCCCCTTTAACTTCCCACAAATATGTGTCGGGACGGCCTTTTTCAGTAAGATCAACAAAAGTCAATGTTTTACCAAACTCAACATCCACTTCCTTCCACATATCCTTTTCTTCAAGCAAAGGAGTTTCGTTATAAGCAACACTGATCACTTTAACTCCATCTTGGTATACATTAAATGCCGGTTGAATAGAATCATATACATCCACCATAAAAGTTGTATCCAGAACCCATTCACCATTTTGATATACTGTTTCCAAAGTATCATTACCTTCGAATCTAGCATAGTATTCAAAAACATTATGAAGACGAATACCCTGAATACCACCTTTAGTAAATAAAACATGTACTGTTTTATCAAGCGAAATCGTATCCAAACGCTCATCTATAAATGGATAAAAATCCTTATCACTACTTAAAATTGTTCCCTTTAAAAATTTACACCCGCTGGTATTTGAGAAAGACCAGGAATGGCTTTTGGTTCCCTGAGACAAATCAGAAAAAGACATATAATCATCCACAGAAATTACCATAGGAGCGCCAAAAGCACTTGTATACCAATCGGCATCCGAAAATTTATTTAACGGTTCATAATCCGTCTCACAAGCAAACATCATTGCCATAAGAGAAAATACGAATAAAAACTTTATATCTTTCATATGTTTATAATTTATTTCTTAATGGTCATATGGAACTCGCCGTGATAATCATTCACCTGTGTGAGAGATCACTCTCATGGCTCGTTTCATGTTCTTCATTTTTGTTAGTCAATCATTGAATTGGCAGTTACCTCGCCTGTTGGAACAGGCCAATAAGCATGATCGTCCTCCCTATAATTAACTGCAGCTTGCTTAAATTCAGATAGATCTTTCGTATAATCAGGATTATATTCTTCCTTTAAAATAGCCGAATATTTCGTTTTATTTTTTCCAGTTGCAGCACTCAAAAAGACATATTGATCAGCCCAATATACTCTTGACGCTAGGTCTTCGAAACGTTCCTTTGTAATACCCCAGCGTCTTAAATCAATCTGACGGATTGCGTAACCTTCGGCAGACAATTCCAATGGACGCTCCTTATACATTAGGTGTTCCATGACATCCTGAGCAGAATAATCCACTTCATCGTAAGTCGATCCCACATACTCACCGGCGGTAGCAGCACCTAATAATTGTAAAGCAGAACGATAACGAACCCGATTGATATATTTCAACGCCTCCTCAACCCCTGCTTCATCAGTACCTCCTTTAATCAGGCATTCAGCATACATCAGTAAGATATCTGCATAACGGATAACCCTATAATTAATACCTGACTTTTGAAGTAAATCTTTCTCACTGGATACTGTTTCCCAGTTAGTCATCTTACGCCAATAAGAAGTACCCAAGTTTTTAAAAGTATTCGCATCGGCAATAGGGTCATAGCCATAATATGTCATATCCACATCATCAATCAGTGCTATAGAATACGATGTTCGTAAAGAATATTTTCGGATACGCTGTTTCTTAACAACTACCCCATCAACTTCTTCTTCATAAGAAACAATATTACGCGCATCAGCTGAATCTATAGGATCATTCATATATTTTATTATCAACCAGTTTGCTGGATACACTGAACGATAACCTCCAATGGGGCTATACAACATATTATAAGTATTTGCGGTTCCCTCTGCAGAACTTGCTGACTCGTCTACCTTGGTATTCAGATTATATCCAATTTCAAGAATAGACTCTTGATTAAACTCATTATTAGCTGTAAAATTATCATTGATATTATCCATTAAACGATACACCCCACCATCAATTATTTGTTTAAAATAGCTTGCAGCAGTAGTATAATCTTTCTCATACAGATAGCTGGTTCCCATAACAGCAGCAGCCGCACCAGAGGTAACACGTCCCAGATCAGAACTATTAGAAGGACTTCCATTACTACTATAATCGATCCATTTTTCAGGCAGATGGCCAAGAGCGTACTCTAAATCATCCCGAATAAATTTCAGAATCGTATCTGCCGACACCAGAGGTTGATTAAAATCTTCCTCCGTTTCCGGCACAAAATTGTATAACAATACGCTGCCATTATTGAAAGAACTATGCAAATAATGATAAAACAAACCCCTAAAAAAACGTGCTTGTCCCATTTGGTATTGCCACTCTAATTTTTCATCATCTGTAGTCAATCCATCCTCAATACTTTTTAATCCTTTAATAACCTGATTTGTACGAAATACCCCTTTATATATATTTTCCCACTTTTCATTAGCTCCATCGCTGGATGACGTAAAAGTTTGCATATAATATTCATTGGTGGTGCTAGGGCGTGCATATCCAGGCCAACATTCATCACTTCTGGGAATCTCATACTTATTTCCCATCACATCCATGTTACGAAATTGATTGTAAACAGCGGTTAAACCACCTTCCGTATCATTCAGATCTTTCCAAAAACTGTCAGTAGTCATTTCGTTGGGATTTACCTGAGTAAGAAAATCCTCACAACTACTATAGCAAACTACCACTAAAGCTGCAGCTATATATCTTATTAATTTACTTTTCATCTCTTTAAATTTATTTTTCAATGGCCATATGGAACTCGCCACCTTAATCATTATCGTGTATAAAAAACTCTCACATGACTTGTTACTGTTCCTCTCCACTTTCCCTTAAAAATTCATTTGAATACCGGCTCTGTATTGAGAACTAATCGGATAATTACCTTTATCCAAGCCTCTTGTTGCCAAGCCATCACCTCCCACTTCAGGATCGTAACCACTATATTTTGTTAATGTAATAGGGTTATCAGTGGCCACGTATAAACGCAATTTCGAGATTCCCATTTTATGAATAATTTGCTTAGGTAAGCTATATCCTAATGTCACATTACGTAAACGGATAAAAGAGCCATCTTCCACCCATATATCAGCATATCCTCTATAATTATCATGACTACCACTGCGGTTTGATGGGATAACGCCCAATGGGTTGTCATCTGACCATTGATACAATAAATCTTTATGAGTACCAGTAGTATAAGCATAAATTTTAGATCCGTTTATCACTTCTTGTCCATAGGCACCAAACCACTGCATAGAAAAATCGAAGCCCTTATAATCACACCCCATATTTAATCCAACTTCAAAATCCGGAGTACCGCTTCCTCCGTATACACGATCACTTTCATCCAATACCTTATCTCCATTCTGATCCACATAAATTAAGTCGCCCATTTTTGCTCCGGACTCTATCTTTTGGTATTCAGCTAATTTTTCTTCCGTATTAATAATACCATTTGTTTCCATCACCATAAAAGCACCAGCTTCGTAACCTTCAGCTATCACAGTAAGCTTATCATTGTTACCACTAACACTTATAACATTACCATTAGAAAAGTAAGATATTGGATTTGAATTATGCATTTTCTTGACTTCATTCACATTTCTAGTAAAAGTAGCCCCCACATTCCAACTGAACTTACCATGTTGACGGAAACTGCTTGCCAGTTCTATCCCCTTATTATTCATATCTCCAATATTCAGATATACATTTTGGTTTTCACCGGCACCTGCCCCAGTTGGCACTAATAATGGAAATAATAAGTCAACCTTTTCTGTATTATAAAAGTCTGCATTAAAAGACAATCTATTATCCAATAGTCCTAAGTCAACACCCACATTGGTTTGTTTCGAGGTTTCCCAAAAAACATTAGGGTTAGCATATCCAGTTTGTATTTGCCCCAATGCTAAATACGGATTGGCATCAGCTCCAAAAGGATAATCAAAACCAGAGCTTATGGTTGCCGCGTACTGGTAATCAGGAATATTATTATTACCCACAGTACCCAACGAGGCCCTTATTTTAAATCCATTAATGGTATTAGACATACCTTCCCAAAAAGGTTCATCCGCCACATTCCAACTGGCGGAAACAGAAGGAAAGATTTCCCACTGGTAACCTGAAGCGAACTTCGATGAGCCATCACGGCGGGCGCTCACACTCAGGTTATAGCGACCTCCCTTATAATTGTACTGAACGCGCCCCAATAAGCCAACCAAAGTTCTGGTTTTATCACTTCCCGAACCTATAGAAGGCTCTGCTGTTGTTTGTTCCAACACAGCGACTTCATTACTGGTAATATCCTTTCCTTGTCCATAAAAAGTCGTGTATTCAAATTCCTCACTGGATGCCACTGCCAGAAAATTAATTTGATGCTCACCCCATTTCTTCGTGTAGTTAACACCTGCTTCGAAAGTAGATCTCACACTTCTATCGCTTGTATTTTTAACTCCAGAACGAGTATTGGCGTTGATAACAAGTTCCCCATCCGTATCATATACTTCAAAAAGAGGGTTTATTTTCACCCGGGTATTATTTCCATAGTTAACGCCTGCTCTACCTGTCAAATACAATCCTTTACTTAATTCAAACTTAAGGTCCACATTACCATTAAAACTTTCTCCATTTCGAACATCTGTTTGCTTAAGCTTGGCCATTACATTACCCACTTGTAGTTGATCCGTCTGAGTTCCCGAATCAGAAAAAGAAACGGCATCAGGATCCACAGATCTTTGATAAGGTTTAAATTTATAAGCTTCATAAAGTAAATTGCCGCTGGCATATTGCTGCTCATCAACTTTAAAACCTAAACTTGTTTTAATGGTCCATCTACCCTTTTTATAGGAGGTATTCGCACGTACATTAAAACGTTCGTAACCTGTATTAATCAAGGTTCCATCTTGTTCAAAAAAAGATCCCACCACATTATATGTTAGATCTTTCTTACCTCCCGAAATGTTTACGCTATAATTTTGAATTTTAGCATTATCTTGTTCAATTACATCTACAATACTTGTATTGTTGGTGAAATTTTGACGCCCATTTTCTAAGGAAGTCCAAATTAAATCAGAATAGGAACCTGGTGTTAACTGATTCTGAAAGACCATAAACTGGTACCAATAATCTTCAAAACTCATTAAATCAATACCTGAAGTAATTTTTTGGATACCATAATAAGCATTTGCTGAAATTTTCATTTCGCCAGCCTTACCTGTTTTGGTTGTAATTAAAACAACACCTCCGGCACCACGCACACCATAAATAGCCGACGATGCAGCATCCTTTAATACATCCACACTGGCAATCTCACTACTACTTAATTGAGGATTTCCCTCTTGCGGAATACCGTCTACCACAAAAAGTGGCGCATTGGCTCCTGTAATAGAATTTACTCCTCGAATCTGAATATTTGAGTTAGCTCCTGGCTGCCCGGAACTTGCCTGTATACTAACCCCAGCAATAGCTCCCTGAAGAGCTGTTCCTAAATCAGAAGTAGAAATCTTTTCCAAGTCTTCTGATTTAACCTGAACAACAGCACCTGAAACCTCCTTTTTTTTCTGAGTACCATAACCAATGGCCACTACCTCATCCAGACTAACAAGATCCATCTTTAATTTTACATCATGTTTACGCTTTGAAACAATCACTTCCTGAGATTGCATACCAATAAAGCTAAAAACAAGTACATTCCCATTTTCTGCTTTAATGCGGTACTTTCCATCCATATCTGTGATAGTTCCAATGACCGTACCCTTTACTACAACACTAACTCCCGGGATAGGCATACCATCCTCGGCACCTGTAACTACACCATTTACATTAAATGGTTGAGCAATAGCTCTCATGCTGACAAGTCCTATAGCAAATAACAATAGCCATTTTCCTGATCGGACCCGCATTAGATTAAGATTTTTTTTCTTCATTATTCTGTTTTTAATTATTTACAATTAAACATGAACACGCTTTTTAGATTTATTTCGGGAGATGCATTAGAAAACCTATTCCAAAGTTCTCATACATCATCCGGGTTTAATTGTTATCCAATGTTAAAAATAGAAGGTAATGGTAGGTTTTACAGGGTATAGACGAAACCTAAAAATGGGTAATAATGATACAAAATAGGGCTGTACAGCAATAAGAAGGTCTTATTTGTGAAATTTCATGTATTAACGTACACATTTGTGAAAAATGCACTATTATTGATTGAATCGTAAAATAATAATTAAGTCCATTATGCAGCTTAAACAACCTGCATAAAGTTAAGCTGTGGTAATTTTTGGAAAAATTACAACACATGTATAAAACACAAAATTCCCATAAAGAAGAAAAAGTCTTCTCTATGAGAATCATGTGCTTATCATTGTGATAGACAGCGAGAACCTATTTTTTTATAAACTTATGATATGTTATTAAATCGTCAGTTTCAATTTTCAAAAGATAACACCCACCACTTAGTCCTGACACATTAATTCTCTCATTGTCAGATGTAAACAAGGTATCTCCTGATGATGAGAGAACAGAATAGTTAGCCTTTTCACTCACACCATGCACCAACAAAACAGATTCTGTTGGATTAGGATATAATACAAGTCCTTCTCGTTGAGGATATTTTACCGCTGTGTTTATATTTTTCACATGTACCTTTACATCTAAATCATCACTGTGTAAATCATTACTCACCTTTAATCCTAAGGTTAAAACAGTATCCTCATCTACCTGAGGAGCCATAAACGAAATTTTATATTTATCTATCTGTGCATTTTCCACTTCATCGGGAACGGTCCATGTATACTTCAACTGAGAACCTATGGAACCATGCGCATACAATGTAACATCATCTCCCATATTTACAGTTACATCAGCACATACTGCTTTAACCTCATTCGTCTTTATCATACCTTTGTACCACCCCGATCCCCAAGCAGCACTCCAAAGTACATTCTCATTATATGGATCCAGTTCAATATCAACCATTTTATCAGGTTGGCCGATACCTTTATTAATCTTCACCCAACTTTCTCCATCATCTTGCGACAAATAAAAACCCGGATTTTTGAATGCTCCACCTACCTGACCCGCAGCATTAACCAATACAATATTCGGATTAACAGGAGAAGTTTCCACATGCCACACATAGGGAGCTTCAAAAAACAACTCCCAGGTGTCCCCTTCGTCTTTGCTCCTGTAAACACCTCCAGCTTCATAATCACCTGTACGTGCTCCACATGAAATATACATATATTTAGTCACCGGATCTATAAACACATTATTTACCGACTTAATAGCTGAAGGAATAGTCATCTTAGTCCAACTCACAGCCTTGTCTGTTGATTTATATAATCCGTAAGGATCACTATTACTCCATTGGTTAAGCGCAGCAAAAAGCACTTCAGGATTATCTGGATGTAAAATTATTCTGTTTACACTGCCACCTTCCGGTATCCAATCATTACTAACATGCCAGGTATTTCCACCATCCGTTGAGCGATAAACACCATATTCTCCCTTCGTCAAATCTTCACCCGGTCCAGAGTTCGTACCACACGAAATAGGTTTATAGATAGCCGTGAAGTACATATTATCGGGATTTACCGGATCAATCTTCAAACAATACTGACTAGCTGTTGCTTCCCAAGAACCATTATTGGAATCAAAAATCTGAACCACATTATTCCAGGTCTTTCCTCCATCTGTTGTTTTACGTAACCAACCTCTATGTTCCTGGCGCCATGCCAATATAAAAATCGTATTTGGGTCATTCGGATGCACAGCTACAGTAGAAACAGAATGAGCACCATGATTACCATTGATATCATGTACTTGTCCTTCAATCTGTGTAACAGCCACTGCATCTTTATCTTCCCATTCGCCATTATCAGTAGTTTGCCACAGACCATGTTCACCACTACATAACAAGAGTCGGTCTGGTATACCTGTATTTGAAAGAATAAAACGTCCCGGCAAATCACTATCACCTCTTCCTATCCAAGCATTACTTCCAGGAAAAGTCTCATCATCATCAATCTGTTTCCATGATATTCCTCCATCCGTTGACCGCTGTGTTTGCTGATTAATTCCAATAAATACGTCGCCGTTAGCATTAATGGCCAGATGTCTACAAGCAGAATATGATTCTAATGATTCATCCAATGAAGCCTGTAAATGAGCAAACTCAACATTGGGCGTCGTAACCATTCCTTTACTTTCCCAATATGATTGATCGCTTCCCTGCTGCCAATAAGTACCATGCCGAGTGACAATTTTCCAGGTTTGCCCTCCATCTGCACTCTTCCAAATATCTCCGGGGCCAAATGATTTATCATGGCGCTGATTGGCAAACAAGTAAATTTCATCTTTATTTTTAGGATTCACAACCAATCGACGGAATACCTGCAAGGTTTGGGTTGGATAATCTTTGGCTGCAATAACACCCTTATCTTTACCCAGCCAATAGGCTACCAATTTGTTAAAATTATCTCGAAAAGTAGTGTTCGTTATTTGCGTAAAATCCAATCCTAAATTACCCGTAATACTAGTCCATGACTCACCACCATCCATACTTTTAAAAACGCCACCTTCCGTAGCAATGGTATTCCCACTCTCTTTATATACAGATTGTTCTACCGTATACAATATATACTCTTTAGTCATTGGATTATAATATTCCGCCACATCCTTAGGCAGATTATTGGGTAATCCTTGATTACTTGGTTTCCAAGTAACTCCGGCGTCTTTACTCAAGAACATACCTTGTCCTGTAGCAATCAGAATTCGATCTGAATTTTCGGGATGCACCATGATTCTTCCCACATCCAAATCGTCCGATATATCGCTTGCTATTTTATCAAATGACACACCTCCATTACTAGTTTTCAATATATAACCATAAGCATATATAGGTCGGTGAGTTCCCTGTGGACTAGCTGCAGATCGCCAGTTTCCTTTTACATCCCAGAATCCACCGGCTCCGATATACCAAGTATCATCATCTGCAGGATCAATGACCACACGGGAGTGTGCATTGTACCATGGACTCTCTGCCCCATGAGGAATAGTATAAACCAATTTCCAGGTTCGTCCCATATCATGGGTCACAAAAACCTTGCCTCTACGTTCAATAGCGACGCCAAAGTCAGGATCACGTTTTGAAAATGTCATATCATTTACACGTTCCAAATCCAATCCATCCCCATCACAATCCTTAATGGTTTGCCATGACTTTCCATTGTCCCATGAACCATAAGCCACATGCATATCAGGCCCCATAAACATTACATGCGGGTCTGTAGGATGACACCAGAACTCCTCATTATAACCAGACATACCTGGTCCAAACTGTTTCCACTCTACGATATCACTTGACTCAACCCTCTGTGTTCTGATGCGCTCCCCAAAAGACAGTTCAGGTTCCGGATATACCTTCCTTAAAATGGCATAACCATCCGAGCCACTTATTTCCCAGGTATTACCAAAATCAAAAGTAGGATAGCTTAAAATATCAAGCATCGCATTGTCATCCAGCGAAGAGGCATTAGAATCTGTACCCCCTGAGCTTGCAGCATAAACTGAATTGGTGGGGGGAATACCTCCTTTATCACTATGAATATCAACAATGGCAGTTCCTGTGTTTATGCTTCCATAAAAGGCGGTACGATTAATCGTATATGCTCCTCTCGTACATCCAACAATACCTGCACTCCGCCAACTGGCAGTAATACTGGCAGTGCAATAACAATCCTCTACCGTTTTATTATCACCTCCTTCCCATAAAACACCAACAACTCCTCCTGTCCATCCTCCACTACATTTGATCGTACCACCCAAACTATAACATTTAGATACCATACCACCATCCAATTGTCCAACCAACGCTCCAACTTTAGAGCTATTGGGCCATCCACTAACATCTATACTTACATTGATAAGTCCCAACTTTTCCAATGTACCATTAAAGGCTCCAAATAAACCCGTCCCATTTCTAACCACCTCCGTCTTATCTGCCTCACTATAAACAGGAACCGGTGTAACCGTTAAATTGGAAATAGTTTTTGCATTACCAAAAAAATTACCAGTAAAGACAGCGCTTGTAGACCCAATAGGAGTAAAAAGCTCACCCGTCATATCCAAATCATCCGTTAGTATAAAATTTTTACCAGTCCAATGCGCAGGCGTTTTTGATAAAGTAATCAAATCACTTGTCTTTGCAATTTGAAAAGGATCTTCCACAGTACCTTTTCCACCACTATACGACTGGGCTTTCACCCCCAAGCAGAATGCAGTAAATATGCATACAAAAAAAACAAATCTAGATTTCATGTGTATATAATTTATTTTTTAATGGTCATATGGAACTCGCCTAGATGAATCATCCTCCTGTGTGAAAAACAATTCCTATGGCTCATTTCATCTTTTAATATAATTTTAAATCATAGGTAAAAGTGATGAAATATTAACAAATGTTAATGGAGAAATGGTAGATATAAACGGGGGTTTTTGGGTTATTTACTTGTTTATGAATAGATAGTCTTATTTTTGTCCCGCTCGTCGGACCAAAATTCAAAATATTTTTATAATTTTATTATCTTTCTTGCAAACAAAATTCTTTCTTTGGAGGTTTACTCCAAAGAATTCATACACAATGCGAATAAATAAATATTTATAATAAAGGTAAAAATTATGATTTTAGGAGTATCACAATGGCTTAGTGACAAATTGGGTTGGAACGTCACTTATATACGAATTGCTTTTGTTGTATCTGTTTTAGCTTTTGGAACAGGATTAGGTCTTTATCTAATTTTATGGTTGGTTAAAGCACTATCAAAATAAACAAATCCTCTATGTCCATAGACATAGAGGATTTTATGATATCGTAGGTTACAAGAATAAACTCAACATTTTATATATGCTTAGTCATTCCAA
The DNA here is from genome assembly GCF_000517085.1 of Saccharicrinis fermentans DSM 9555 = JCM 21142. NCBI lineage: Bacteria > Pseudomonadati > Bacteroidota > Bacteroidia > Marinilabiliales > Marinilabiliaceae > Saccharicrinis > Saccharicrinis fermentans. The sequence continues at coordinate 2,203,753 of NZ_KI912107.1, forward strand.
TGTTTATCTATTATCTTTTGAATTTCAGGATACTTTTCATCTGTTTCGTTCAGTTCTTCCCGTTGTCTTTTTAGTTCAACCTTAAGCTTAGCAATCAGTTCTTTGTATTTAGGGTCGTTGTACCTATTATGTAATTCTTGCGGATCATTTTTCAAATCATAAAATTCCCAAGCTGCAGGAGTAGTGCGTCCTACACCATTATAGCGATCCGCCCAATAATGCGATTCAAATTCCTCCTTCGGTAGATAATGCTTCCCATAATAAAAAATAAGCTTATAATCTTTAGTCCGAATACCAAAATGCGCTGGAACAAAGTGATGAATGATATGCATCCAATATCGATAATAAGTTGCTTCTCGCCACTCCGTTTCCTCTTTACCCATCAATGTACTTATAAAACTTTTGCCTTGCATATATTCAGGAGCCTTTCCTCCAGCTAACTCGATCATCGTAGGGGCATAATCTGTGTTATTAATTAGCAACGCTGTCTTCTGTTCCTTTTTAATCTGTGCAGGATAATGCACAATAAATGGCATACGCATTGTTTCTTCGTACATCCACCTCTTATCTGCAAAATCGTGTTCTCCAAGCATCATTCCCTGATCACCAGTATAAATAATAACAGTATTTTCCCATAAACCTTCTTTCTTCAGATAGGCAAACAAACGTCCTAAATTATCATCAACACCTTTCACACAGCGTAAGTAATCTTTCAAATATTTTTGATAGGCTAAATGAGTACCCATTTGTTTATCTTGAACAGTCCCATAAAATAATTTGGTATAACTACTATGGCGGTTATGCTGTGTATTACGGGGTGAGATAGAGGTTCCAATAACATGGCGAAGACTATCATTGCGTCCACGAGTAGCTTCCGAACCAAAGAAAGGCTGATTATACAGGCTTGCAGGTTCAGGAATCTCAACGTCTGCCAAGTAGTCTTTATAACGAGGAGCATATTCAAACATATCATGAGGGGCCTTATAATGATGCATTAAGAAAAAAGGTTTTGATTTATCCAACTTTTCCAGATAGTCAATACTTAAGTCCGTTATTACATCAGATGAATGTCCTTCGGTCTTTACCAGGTTGTTGGGCCATGTACCTTTTCCTTTTTCTCTAAATACCGGATTAAAATACTTACCCTGTACCGGCAATACCTTATAATAATCAAAATTTACAGGTTCATTACCCAAGTGCCATTTACCAATGATGGCTGTTGAATAACCCAGCTTTTTCATTTCTATGGGGAGATATTGCTTATCCACATCTAAATGATGGTCCAAGTCAAGTACGCCATTGGTTTGAGAATACTGTCCGGATATAATGGAAGCTCTACTGGGTGAGCAAATGGAATTATTACAAAATGCGTTCTCAAAAAGCATCCCTTCCGAAGCTAACTTATCCAAGTTGGGTGTTGGGTTCAATCTTGCCAAACGCCCACCATAAGCGCCTATCGACTGTGAGGTATGGTCATCAGCCATAATGAAAATAATATTAGGTCTTTTGCTTTTTTTAGCATCGCTTTTTACTAGCGGAAGGGTAGCAACAAGGGCTAGCAATAATATAGTTTGTAACTTCATTTGTATAGTATTATTTAATGTATTCACAAAAATAAAGTAAAGCCATCATATTTTTTTGCACTTATCCTGCATGTTTTTGTCTGATTACTACTTTATCAACCCTATTTCGGAATCTTTTAAAAATAAATGAAGCTCTTAACCCATATAATCACCGAATACCCCCACATATTAGAATATTCAAATGCTATTTGCCTAGATCGACCGATTAGAAATCAAACGCTCCAGATATGCAGTTACCTCGTGGTAGATTCTGTAAGACAGTTCATTTTGAGGCATTGTTTGATAAATAATGTCCATATAACCCTTTTCCTTTAATATTTTAAGCGAAGGCTTAAAGTTTAAATCAAAAACCCACGATAGCTGCATCACTTTAATATCCAACTGGTTTCTAAGATTTTCCTTGGCTATTTGTTCATGAGCCAATATTTGCGCCAATACCTTGGACGACACCTCTTCACCTTGCGGCATTTCCCATGTAAGTGCCTGGTTTCTTTCTTTTTCGGGCGTCGTATAATGATCGGTAATGACTTTTAAAATATCCAGTTTATCTGCATCACGTATTAGTTTAGCAAAAAACAAACTCTCGGAAGAAAGACCTATCGGCACCTTTAGTTTGTTATGATAGCGAATGGCATCCAAAACAATATCCATTTCATTTAAGTCATCCAGAAATTTATTTTCTTGTAAAACTTCTACAGAATACCTAGCATGATCAACAGACACGGCATCATTAAATGTATTGAATTCAAACAATTGCTTAAAGCGACCAATATCATGAAACAAACCAATTATAAGCGCTATAAACCTTCTCTCTGATCCAATACCCAACGCATCAGCCAACTGCCCACACACATCAGCTACTCTATAAGAATGCTTGTATTTAAGATCAAAATTTACTTTTTGTTCTATGCTAAGTTCGGTGAAAGAATGATAGTATTTATCGAAACTTAAGCGTGCGAGCTTCATCCTGCTTTCCATAATCGCTCTGTATTAAAAGAACAAAAGTATAAAATTTCACCACCTCATATAATTAAAAAATGTTATAATAAATCAGTAACGTTCAATTCTAATCACATAAGCAAAGTCGCAAGGTTTCACGCTTGGCATTTTCACTTTCAGTCCAAGTTTAGTTTGCTCCCATTTTGTGTAAAACGAACATCCTGTGCTGTGTATTTAGGAATTAACTCCCCGCGTTGTTTCCCTTGTCCATGATGACCTGGATGAGTCACTTCAGTCGGGCCTTCTCCAAAAAACACCCATGGCCTCGTATTACAGATAGCTTCGCCATTAATAGTTAGCCACTTACCCATCGCATATAACTCCTTGGTTATTTCTGGTGCAAAAGAACCATCTGCTTTAGGAGGCACATTAAGCAACATACGACCATTTTTACTGGTCATATCCACCAAGGTACCTGCATCTTTGGGCTTGTTAACAGGATTATAAAACCATGTAGATTTCCACTCAAAATGACGTTGCATATTTAGAATGATCATGATTAGGATCTAAGTAAGTACTATCCTGCCAACTTACTCTACCCCATATACGGCTCCAAAAATCACCGGTATGAAATGATGAAATCACCGGACTTAGTTTTATGGGTGACTGTCTGGCAGCCGTAATTAACAAGCATAACCAAACACACAGCTGAAATAACGTTAGAAATTTGCATAGTTTGTTTATAAATAACAGAGCATGATTATTAACATATAAATATTTACTAAGCTCAAATCCGCTTAATGAATGATATATTTTTTAGATGACAATTATTATTCAAAGGTCATATATAACGCGTCCAAATTAATGATTCCCCCGTATGTGAAATAATACCATGACTCGTTTCATCACCAAATATGCCACGAATAAATAAAACCACTCGGTTAATAACGATACGAAAAGTAGGGTACAAATTGTTCAGAACACATAATAAGCTTAAAAAACTATAAATATTCTCACAAATTGATATAATATTGTAAGAAAGAAAAACAACTGATGATTAAACATGGCAAAAAAAATTTACTTTTTACTGTTGATATATCTGACAACACTTGAATTGAACGCAAATGAATTCAGACATCTTACCACAATTGAAGGATTATCTCAAAACGATATAAACTGCATTTTTCAGGACAGTAGGGGTTTTATCTGGATTGGTACCAATGATGGATTAAACCGATACGATGGTTATCGTTTTAAAATATTTAGAAAACAACCCAGACAAGAAAATGGCCTTTCAGGAAATATTATACAATGCTTAACCGAAGACAATAATGGTAACCTATGGATTGGAACAAGTGACAATGGCGTTTGCAAATTTGATGTCACCAACAATATTTTTACTTCATATTCAAACACAAGTGAGAATCCTAATTTATTATATTCAAATCGGATTGTTAGAATAAAGGCCGATCACAATGATAAGGTATGGATAATTAGTCACAATGGGATCAATATAATCAATACCCAGACTAATGAAATAATTCCTCTACCCTTTCAAGAAATACACCATCAGCATATTTCAAACCAATCTAGTTATTTAAAAGATATATGCTTTGATAAGAAAGGAGATGTTTGGTTAGGAACCACACAGGGAATCAGAAAAATAGATCCCTTTACTTATAAAATTGTCAAGTCCTACTTTGGTCCCCAAGGACAAAGAGGAGCATCCAGAATAATAAACTGGAATAATGATCTGCTCATATTAAATGGCAAAGGAGTTCAGTTATTTAACAAAAGCACCCAAATATTTACACCAATTCTCAATGTCACAGGTGGTAAAGCCTTTGAAATAGACAAAGACGGTCAAATATGGATTGCCACCAACGACGGAGTGATATTAGCCACCAAGGTTAAGAAATCGCCTCTCCGCTACAAGATAAAAAGGTTTTTTAAAAGTATAGAAGAAAAAGGAGGTTTAACCAAGAACATTATAAATGATTTATATATTGACCAATCTGGTTTAATATGGGTTGGAACTTTTGGAGGAGGACTCAACGTATATAATGCCAAACGAAAATTATTTAAACATTATAAAAAAAACAGCACAAAAAGTAGTTTATCCCACAATAAAATCAGAAGTATTCGTGAAGATAAATATGGAGGACTATGGATAGGAACCGATGGAGGAGCTTTAAACTACCTTCCGTATTCAAAGAAGCAAAACTATTCACAGGGCTATATTCACAAAAATTTAAGCGTCGAAAACTTTTCAAGTCATGGATACAGTCTGGCAGAAGACACGGCTAACAACATTATGTGGGTAGGGACCAGTTTTCCCAACAAAATAATGGCTTTCTCAACCCAAAACGGGCACGAAATAGATATTTCGCAATGGGGTTTTAAAGTTCAAAAATCGGTATTTAGTATACTAATTGACAGCAATGGCTGCCTATGGTTAGGAACCTATGATGATGGCCTATGGAGAGTAGTCCCTGATGGCAAAGGTCATTTCAAACATGACAACTTCCAAAAAGAAGACAAAAATTATTCCTTACCCTCCAATCTTATCAGAAGTCTGATCGAAGATTCCAAAGGAAATATTTGGATAGGAACAGCCAATGGTTTGGTTAAGATTAAACAAAAACATAAGTACAACCAAGAGCCCAAATTTTTCACCTATCAAAATAATATCAATGATCCCCAGAGTCTGAGTCATGATTATATACTTCCTGTATTTGAAAGCACGGAAGGAGATATTTGGATTGGAACCATGGGAGGAGGACTCAACCTATATAAAGAAACACCGGATGGAATAGGTTATTTTGAAACCTATACAAGCCAGGATGGATTACCTAATAATGTTATAAAAGGCATCCTAGAAGATGATAAAGGGGAACTTTGGATTTCGTCCAATGGTGGTTTAACCAAATTCAACATAAAAAATAAAAAGTTTTTTAACTACGACATCGATGATGGTCTTCAGGACTACGAATTTTCAGAATTAGCCTGTTACAAAAGAAGGAATGGAGAAATGATTTTTGGTGGTGTAAAAGGGTTCAATTCATTCTTTCCTGGTCAAATTAGTAGAGACACCTCAGCTACCCAGATAGTATTTACCCAGCTAGATATATTAAACCAACCCATTGAAATTGGACAGACCGTAAATGGCCGTATCTTGTTAAGCCAAGACATTAATGAGATGCAGGAGTTGCAGCTCAAATATGCAGAAAATAGCTTTACAGTATATTACGCCGGCCTACATTATGCAGCCCCACGCAAAAGTCTGTATAAATATATGCTAGAAGGCTTCGATAAAGAGTGGATTCTAACCACATCGGATGCCCGGTTTGCCAAATACACAAATTTAAAACCCGGAAACTACACACTGAAAGTACTTGCCTCTAACAGCGATGGAGTATGGAATACTGCCCCAAAAACCATCCATATAACAGTCATTGCACCCTGGTGGCTTTCTCAATATGCTTTATTTGCCTATATCGTAACCATTGTTGTACTATTAATATTCTTCCGACGTTTCACCTTGATAGGTGTGCAACAAAAAAACCATTTACTGATGGAACGTTTTGAGAAAGAAAAAGTGCAAGAACTCTCTCAGATGAAACTAAAATTCTTTACCGACATATCCCATGAATTCCGCACTCCATTAACCTTAATTATTGGCCCCATTGAAAAATTAATACGTGATCAATCCAAGATGTCCAGCGATAAGATAAAGCATATCCACAACATGATCTATCGCAATGCCAATGTACTACTACGTTTAATTAACCAGCTAATGGACTTTAGGAAGTTTGAGCAAGGAAAAATGCGATTAAAAGCCAGTGAAACGAACCTGGTTAAGTTTATAAAAGATATTTACACCTCATTTGAAATTTACGCAGATCAAAAACAAATTGATTTTGAAATATCATTCTCCAACCAAAAAATACTTGTTTGGATTGACCCGGAAAAACTGGAAAAGATAATGTATAATCTTCTATCCAATGCTTTCAAATTCACTCCCTCAGGAGGTAAAATAAGCATTGACATAAACGAAGATAATAAACAGGTTTACATTTCTGTTTCAGATACCGGTGTGGGGATGGACGCACAAATGAAAAATCAGGTATTCGAACGCTTTTATCAGGCAGATAAAATTGAGAACAAAAAGTATGGTAGTACAGGAATTGGATTAGCATATACAAAAGGCTTGGTTGAAATGCACAAAGGTCATATAGTCGTGCAAAGCGAAGAAAACAAAGGAACCCAGTTTATCGTTGAACTCCCCAAAGGTAAAGACCATTTAAACAAAAAAGAAATTGTTGAGAACGGAAGCTTTGAACATATTGAAGATACCATTTGGCTTAACATAAATAAGACTGGCCATCCAGAAAAAAATAGTAAACTGGATACCAACAAGGAAAAGGAAACTTTGTTAATTGTTGAAGACAATGAAGAACTCAGAAGTTTTATCAAAGAAAGCTTAAGCGATTTATACCATATTATAGATGCCGAGAATGGTGAAGCAGGATTAGAAAAATGCAGGAACGAAAACCCAGGGTTAATCGTAAGCGACGTGATGATGCCCCAAATGGATGGTTTTGAAATGTGTAAGGCCATTAAAAAGGATGTAAACATCAGTCATACCCCCATAATATTACTAACTGCAAAAACAAGCAGAGAACATACCATAAAGGGCTACACTCTGGGAGCAGATTCATACGTTTCAAAACCCTTTGATTTGGAGGTATTAAAAGCACAAATAGAGAACCTGCTTTCTAAACGCGAAAAACTAAAGAATAACTTCCATAGAAAAATTGAAGTAAGTCCCTCCGAGATAGCTACTACTTCAATGGATGAGAAATTTTTGGGCAAGATACTACATATCATAGAATCAAAAATAGGTGATTCTGAGCTTACGGTAGAAAAATTAGCTACTGAATATGGAATATCAAAGGTTGTATTAAACAGAAAACTCAAGGCCTTAACCGGAAAAACGGCCAAAATATTTATCCGTTCTATTCGCCTAAAACGGGCAGCACAACTACTTTCTACTGGCAGATATTCGGTAGCTGATGTCACCTACGAGGTAGGATTCTCTGATTTGAAATACTTCAGGACCTGTTTTAAAAATGAAATAGGAGTGTCGCCTTCTGATTATAAAAGACAATATATCAGTGAGGAGAATGATATGAATTAAATTAGCATTACAATGAAAACTTCATAAAGTGTATTGAAGCGAAAAAAGGGTTCGACCGTTTTGGCGAACCCTTTTTCTATACTATTTTATCTGTGCTCTTACCAAATAATGGCTCTTTCATCTTTAGGAATAAACATTTTTGCCTGCTCATCAATATCAAAAGCATCATAAAACGCCTGAATATTAGGCAATGGTCCATTCACCCTATATTTACCCAATGAGTGCGGATCTGTTTTGGTTCTTCGAATCATTTCCTTTTCTCTAATATTCTGTGCCCAGATATTAGCATACGACAAAAAGAAACGTTCTTTATCATTGAGGCCGCCAATCATGGGCACTTCTTTATCTTTTATGGCATTCAGGTAGGCGGCATAAGAAATATTCAATCCCCCTAAATCGGCAATATTCTCACCCAAAGTAAATTCACCATTGGCAAACAAAGTATCTTTCACTGGAAATTGATTAAACTGCTCAGCCAACACTTTAGTACGGGTCGCAAAATTAGCCGAATCCTTAGGAGACCACCAGCTGTTTAAATTTCCATCTTTATCATATTTAGATCCTTGATCGTCGAAACCGTGTGTCATTTCATGACCAATAACAACTCCGATAGCACCATAATTTACGGCATCGTCACCATCCATATAAAAGAATGGAGGTTGAAGAATGGCTGCCGGGAAAACAATTTCATTAACCGATGGGTTGTAATAAGCATTCACTGTTTGGGGAAACATATGCCACTCATCTTTATCCACGGGCTTTCCAATTTTATCCATATCGTAGGCAAAGTCAAATCGATTGGAAGCCAATACATTTTGAACATATGAATCTGGTTTAATTTCCAGCTTGCTATAATCTCTCCATTTACTAGGATATCCTATTTTGACATGGATAGCATTTAATTTTTCTATTGCTGCCACCTTTGTGTCTTCACTCATCCATTCTGATTGCTCAATACGTTGTTTAAAACCAAGTCTTAAGTTAGCGACCAAAACTTCCATTCTTTTTTTTGCCTTTTCCGGAAAGAATTTTTGAACAAATAGCTGTCCTATTCCTTCACCCAATGCTCCATTTGTTGCAGTCTGCACTTTTTTCCAACGTGCTTCCATGCTTTGTGTTCCTTGAATTACTTTACCATAAAATTCAAACCGAGCATTTACAAATGATGAAGATAAATATGGACTTAAAGAACGGATGGTAAGCACTTTCAAATAGTTAGAGATCGTCTCTGGAGAATTATTTTTAAGAATCACACCCAATTTCTTAAGGTATTTCACCTGATTCACATTCAGCTCTTGAGGTCGCTCAACTCCTAAACCACTGAAATAACTCTTCCAATCAAAACCAGGATAATTAGCTTCCAATTCATTTCCTTTTATTTTATTATATGTCAAAAAAGGATCTCTATTTTCCGTTCTGGAATAAAAAAGCTTGGCCATGGCATATTCCAATTCAAATATTTGTGTAGAATATAGTTCGGCATTTACTTCATCAACACCCGAAAATGCGAGTATTTTGGCTATATAAGCTCTGTAAGCATCCTGAATTTCTTTAGATGCCTCATCATCCTGAAAATAGTAATCTCTATCTGGCAATCCCAATCCTGTCTGATAAATATCAGCAATGGTCATATTACTATTTTTGGGATCTGCACTACTATACATGGCAAAAAACGGATAGATTTGATAGCTATGCAAAAAAGCCACCACCGGCACGATGTCATCTATTGTTTTTATGGCACTAATTTTATCCAATAAAAAAGAAATATTCTGTAGCCCTTCCTTTTCTATACTGGCAGTATCCATTCCTGATTTATAAAAATCACTAATTTTTTGTGCGATGGAACCAGGTTGATTATCTGCTTGTGTTACTTCTTCAAAGATCGTTTTTAACCGCTCTTTATTATCTTCCTCCAGCGCATCAAATTTTCCATAACGACTTTTATCATCCGGAATAGGGTTTGCCTTTTTCCAGTGGGTATTGGCATAGGCATTAAAGTCATCCCCTGGAGAAACTTCTGTGTTTAATAGTTCTGCAGACAGATTTGGGACCTGCAGTTCTTCTTTTTTAGTGGATGGTGTACATCCTGCCAAAACAGCGAGTGTAGCCCAAGCCCAACCTTTCATTGAAAAATACTTCATTACTAATATTACTTTTATGTTGATGGATTTTTTTAACGCTACAAGATAGTGATAAGTTTTTATTTTAAAGAAGGGGTCCCCATTGAAACAAGGACTCTTCCTTTAAAATAACACTTTTTATCATACATTCACACTTTATTCACAGGGGCACGCAAAGCACTTGAGTAATTAAATCTATTATTGCGCCAATATTTTAAGTCTATCGATTTTACCTTTTCTATTTACAACAACAAGATACACTCCTTTTTCTGGTGCAGTCCATTCATAAGAATCAGCTATTTCAAACTGATCTACACATTGTCCTGCTAAGTTATAGATACAAACAAGCCCATTTCCATCGCAACAGATATGAACAGAGCCCGAAAACGGATTTGGATATATCATTAAATCCAAAGCATCTTCATATAAAAAAGGTAAAGCAGTTAGCGTATTTGATTCAACAAAAGGCACAGCATTGGGACCAACATAAGAGGCATCCAATACACCATTACTTATTTCATCTACACCATTGTATTCATCAGCACCCAAATCTCTTAATCCTATCTTAGGCTGCCCTTCACTATCCGCTGTCACATAAACAAAAGTATTTTCTGTGCTGGCATTAATTGCAGGACTATTACTGGTAAGCTTATAAATTTGTGTAGGCAAAAGAACATCACAATGAGTGGCAGGAGCGCGACAATCAGAACGTTCCAATAATGGATCGATGTTACTCGCTTCGTTATCTGCAAATGCAATATCTCCCCAAATTCCTGTACCTGAAATGTAAATAATATTATCCGCAAAGTGAATATCCGACTCCTTCCCTGACGTTTTAACAGTCACCACCTGATTAGAATTTTGAACAATAATATTATTGGCTATCAAACAGTTGATAGGAGCTTTTCCCCAGTCATCTCTATAACCGATTTCAATATCAGAAGCGTTATTGACTAGGGTGTTATGCGTAAACTCTAAATTCTCAACCACATAATGCTTAGTTAAGTCCGACGAATTGGTAACACCTTCATTATAGGCATCTCCACAAGTCAATGTACAAGCCGCATCCCACAGTGAGCCGGTTAATCCTTCAAAATAGTTATTAAAGATTTTATGATCCTTACCATACACACGCACACCACCACAACCAATGGTACTACCTTCAAATTCAGCAGTTTTATTTTGTCCTAAGAAGAAATTACCACTCACTTCTGTTCTATCCCCATGACGCAACGAAACAGTCCCTAAACATTTTAAAAAAGTATTATTACGAATATAGTTATCACATGACTTCACTGAAATAATTTCAGGATCACCGTCACACTCTTCAAAGAGGTTATTCTCAACCGTACAAAAAGCAGCGCTTAACGACAAATCACTCATACCAATACGAATGGTTTCTTTTTCATTGGTAGCGCGGTTTTGGTTAAACCTAAAGTGATTATGATCAATACGATCGTATTGGGAAACCTGAGGGGTACCTCCATGACTACCGTCTATAACCACCCACGCACCCTGGTCATACTTTCCATCAAACAAATTGTGGTCAATCCTATTATGATGACTAACACACTCCGTATTATCCCAACCATCGCCAATTAAAATAAGTTTTGAACCTCCATCTCCCACATTCTTAAATACATTATAACAAATACGTATATGATTACACCCCTGCAACTTAAACAAAGTATAAGTTGCTACATCAAAATACAAACCTTTAAAAGTAATGTATGCACAATTTTTCAAAGAAAAATATGCATCTCCTGTAATCATAGCCATTCCCTGATTTTCAGCTTCAATAACTACCGGTGCAGCCGATGTGCCACCCAAGGTATTTAAGCTAGTACTCACCCCTTCATATAAACCATCAGATAGCAATATATGATCACCAGGTTGCATATCATCCAAAGCATCTTCCAACTGAGAAGCATTGGCCACCGAAATCGTTCTTCCTTCATTGGTCACCTCTGTAAATACAGCACTCACCTCCAGGTCGCTTGCAACCGTAATAGTTTGTTCTGCACTACTTCCTGATATACCATTCCAGGCGCTAAAAGCATAACCAATCGCTGGAGCGGCAACCAAGGTGACCGTGCTCCCTTCGTAATAAGGTCCGACTGAAGGAGAAAGGCTAACTGTTCCTCCGGTAGTTTGATTAACTACAATAGTAAATTCATTGGGCGGATTAATAGGATCCACTTCCACAGTTGCACCAATAGTTGCATTTACATCTACCGTAAAAGAGGTTGGATTTAAGTTCCCGGACAAAGTTCCAGTCCACCCACTAAATTGGTAATGTTCATCTACCACAATAGAAACACTTACTTCATCACCCACTTCATAGCTATCTTTCTGCGGAGAAATAGTAATGGTTGCATACTCGGGTTGGTTTACGGTAACGGTTCTGGTTGTGGAAGGTGAAGAAAAAGGGATATCCGAAATAACGGTAGTTCCTACATATACATCATCAATCGCAATATCTTTAGTGTCTGTATCGTAATTAACCCTCAATGCATGGTATTCCTTAACATCAACACTACGTCCCATGGAAGATGCGTCATAGCTATCTCTAAAACTAAGTGCAGCATCTATAACATTCCCGTTAACAGCAGCTTCACATGTTAAGGTGGAATAATCAATTTTAGCAGAAAGCCGTGTCCATTCTCCAATGACATAATAAGCCGAAGATACCTCGATTTTAGAACTACCATTATAAACTCTAAGCACATCCGAAGTATTAAACTCAAAAAGGAGCGAACGCCTGCCACTTCCATTGGGTAATAAGTCATATGCCGCTATTTGTAAAACTTCGTTGTTCGCGGAACTAAGCAGTTTGACCCACATATCTAGGTAAACTGTTCCTGATAAACCAGTGGTGTGCTTGTCGTATGCTTCGTGATTCAACTCCACCCCCTCAGAGGTTGAATACAAACGAAGTCCTTGCATTCCACTATGCACATAGGAGGCAGTGCTTACCACATTTGCCATTCCGCCTTGGTCCATACTCCAGCTATGTCCGGAAAGTGAACCCGTTGAATAATCTGAAGTTTCAAAAGAAGTTTCAATAATCGTTTGCGCTTTTGAGAAATTAAAATGGGCACAAAACAATACAAGCATCCAAATTCGTAGTTGATGTTTCTTTCGTAGTTGATATTTCATATGTCTAAATTTATCTTTCAATGGTCATATGAAACTCGCCAACACTACTTATTCACCTGTGTTTGTGAAATACTTTATGATGGCTCCTTTCACAGTTAAAAAAAAATTTAAATAAGCGTAATCAATCCTACTAATTGTCTTCATAAAAAATTTAAAAACAAAACTCGTGCCCACCTGCAATTAGTCAACCATTTGATTGGTCAACCAAATTTAAACTTTTTACCGAAAAAAACAAACATTAAATTCAAATGATGCATTAGACCTTCGTCATGATACTTAAAATACAATTAATCAATATCTTGTTGAGATGAGGCATAGTACCTGCTATGGTGAATTGAAACAAGTTAGCGGGCGACTTGATTGGCAACAATTTTAGTTCGTAATAGATTTTCTAATGCAGCTTTTGGGTTATCTTTCCGGCCGGCACACACTTCTTTCGCGCTAGGCCAACCGCACTACCACCTCAAGTGCGCCCAGAAACCCGGATGATGTATTAGAACTTCGTTATGAGCGTTGAAATGGCAATAAAAGAAGGCTTTTCTGAGACGAGGCATAGCACCAGCTATGGTGAGTTGAAGAAAAGTAACGAAGGGACTTCTTTTGAAGTCATTTCAACGTGTAATAGATTTTCTAATGTATTTTCCGGGTTATAACTTCTCGCCACCGCCGGCCACGGCTATTGTTCTGGCCTGCCCTGCGATCTTTTACTGATAGTTCCATATACGAATGGAAGATATCTATTAAATGAGAAATACAACTTCAACAACTCCACGACTTTACCAACTCGCCAACCTAACGACCTAACAAGCTAACAACTTCAATAACTTAACAACTCGCCACCATCAAGCTTCTCTCCAACGCTGGCCCCGGGGCTATTGTCAGAAACATAAAGGTATGGAGATTTATGCTTGGCGTATCATGAGTAATCATATGTATTTAATATTTAGGAGTACGGATGGATTAAAATCAGAGGTTCTATTGAGTGATTTTAAGCGTCTTACAAGTAGGGTACTGGTTAAAACTATACAAGAGAACACAAGAGAGAGTAGAAAAGAATGGTCGTTGGCACAATTTAAAGAATGGGGGGAACAATCATCCAATGTAAAGCATTATCAGTTTTGACCTCACGATAACAAGCCTATTAAATGAGATTTACAAACCCCCATAATGAACTTGCATCATCTAGTTAGTTAACATACACGGCACACTAAAACAAAGAGGCTGTCTTACGTTTAAGACAGCCTCTTTTCTGACACATTTATAATAACCTTTTGTTATTCTGTTACTTCACTATAGATGTATTTTGAAACACCATAGTCTTCGCTGGTCACTTCAACAGTAAGGGTTCCATCCTCATTCAAGTACACTTTATCACTGTTACCTGCGATCAATTTTTTCTGAGACAACACTAAATCATCATATCCCAATGCAGAGAAGTCTGCTGGGGTGATTTCCAAAATACACTCTCCTGTTTCTTCATCTACGATATCTTCAATAGCATCGTCATCTGCTGAAAAAGGAGCAGCAATCACACGACGAATACTCGACAGATAGTATTCTTGCGTATCATACAAGAATCCGGCCTCAAAACCGGCGATAGCATCCTGATAGGCAATCAATTTTGCCACCAGGTCGGCTTCAGGTACATTCACTGCAACATCCGTAGCATACACATCAGCATCTTTAGTAAAGGACAATACCATATTAAAATTAGAAACCTGTTCTGCTTTTATGATAATTGTTCGCGCCACATATCCATCTTCGGTTTGCGATGCAGTCAACATATCATCAGATGGCACAAATTCTTTATAAGCCCATTGCTTGGATACAATATCATCAAAATTAGCAGAAATTGTTTCCAATAATTCTTCCGTTTGTTTTGCTTCTAGCTCTTCAGCAGTTAACTCATCATCATCATCACATGCTGTGAAACTTACCAACGCTCCTATCAAAAGAGCAAATAACCAATTAAATTTATTCATCATCGTAACATTTAAGATATGGGTTTCCCCTTTTAATAAAAAACTAATCACTTTTAATTCTGAAATGAGTAAGCCTTAAAACGTTTTTGACGTTCCTCATTTTCTTTTTTGATACCATACAAGCCGGCAATAACGCCTTCAATATTTACTTCTTTAATACGTAATGCCAATTTATACTTACTAATATCATCCTCAGGAATATCTAATCCACTTACATCAAAATAACCGTAGTTGGTTCCCGCCGCTATATATACTATTTCCTGAAAAGTAAAATGTGTATCCAGGTCACCCAATGATTCATCCTCTACCATTTCCAGTTCCACATATAAATCATCCTCAAGCACATGACTCAACACCAAACTATCTTTAAACACACCTGCCTCCATGGTATGATTACTACTTTCACTGACACCCAACTTAATAGTGGCCTGCTCCGAGCTTAAACTCACAAAAGGATCCCCTGCATATGTTTTTGATTTGGACACTTCCTCATATGGGTTTTCACAGGCCTCCAAAGTCCCTATCCCCAATAATAATATCAATATGTATTTCATATGTTTCTATTTGTTTTCAATGGCCATATTGAACTCGCTAGGATTAACCATCCCCTTATATGCGAAACAATTTCCATGGCTCATTTCATATGTTTAAATTTATCTTTCAATGGTCATATGGAACTCCCGATAAATTTTAATCATTCTTCTGTGTGTATTTTAGAATGCTAAAATTCATGTTCGTTTCATATACTCAAAATACTTCATTCATCGCATAAAGACGTTGCGCTTCTTGACAACTTCTTTATTAAAAAAAGAAATTTACCTGTGCTATCTACTTATTTAAAAGATATACGGATTAGAATTCGTCTCTTCTTTGGGAACATCCCATACATAAAGAGGTGAATTAGCTGTTAATACACTACCGTTTGCTCTTTCTACCACAAGGTTTAATTCAGAGGACAAACGTTTTAAATCATAAAAACGAAGACTTTCACAAAACAACTCTCTTCTACGCTCTTTAAGTATTTCCAATTTATCAGGTCTAGTAGTCAGTAATTCAGCCCCCCTTTTTTCCCTTAGTACATTTAAAATACGCATGGCTTCATCAGGATCACTTTGTAACACAGCTTCAGCGTATATTAAGTACTGCTCAGCCAAACGAAAATGCTTGTAATGTAAATTACGATCTATTTGACTATTTCTCTCATTTACTGGCACTATGTATTTATAAGGTACTTGATTGGCATTGATATAAGAGGACTCTTTTCGTATATCATCCTCACCAAAACTATTGACCAGTTCATCACTCAAAAGCACGCCATTATTTTCATATATCTCATGATAATCAATCAATTCCGCATCATCCGTATCGCTTAGATCATGGGTCATAAACAGTATTTCCTTGTTGGCCGAACCAAATTGATCTTCCCATAACATCCAATAATCCTCTTTATCCAATAATTCGGTATCAATAAAATGGGAGGAAGCCTCCAGTGCGGTTTCCATATCGCCCATAAAAAGGGCGACTCTGGCTCGCAGGGCTCTCACCGCATCCAAACCAAATTCGTAACTTTTATCTGATGATGACGGTGAATATGCACTCTCTGTGAGCAAGGTCTCGGCTTTTTCCAGGTCGCCAAATATCTGGTTATACACCTCCTCCAGATCAGACTTTGGTAAATACTCCAGTTCCAGATGTACTTTTAAAGGAATCCCCTCCTCTCCTCCATTACTTCCATCGTAGTGTGGTGCATAAATTTGAACGATATTAAATAGAGACCATGCTCTTAAACCCAAGGCCTGGGCATATATCTGATCAATCTCATCCTGGTTGGCCTCATTCTCAGCCGGAACAATACCATAATTATCTATCAATACATTTTCACGCGCAATCAACTGGTACTGATAGCTCCATATATATGGCTGTGGTTGAGACTGATAATCCCAATTATAAACATAGTAATTAGAGGCAGCATACCCACTAATCACATTTTTAAAATCATCAGATGCATAATCAGTGGTTTGCATATTCATCACAGACGATGTCAATGTAAGGTAAACATTATTTAATGCCATCCTGTATGATTCCACATCATCAAAAGCTTTTTCTGTTGACACCACATGTTTAGGTGTAATATCCAACAAATCACAACTTGCAAAAACCATTGTACAACAAAGTGCTATTACTATATTTCTTCTCATGTGCTTATTCATTTAAAAAGTAACATCCAATCCTAAAGTAAACGATTTAGGCAAAGGTTGGCCTATACCTGAAATTTCAGGATCAATACCCTCATAGGCTGTAATTGTTAATAAGTTATTTGCTTGTGCTGTAATATTAAACGCCGAGACTCCTTTGATATTAAGATGATCACCCAGGTTGTAACGAACAATAATATTCTTCCATCGCACGTATGAAGCATTCTCAACAAATAAAGAATTAACACTGGTATCCGAGAAGAACTTTGGATAAGGCAAGGGTTTTTCATCACCCGGATTCAACCAAATATCATCCATAAAACCATCATAAGGAATCTCCCCATTTTTCACATTACTAATCATTCTTGCTTTTAGGTTGTTATAATTCACACCTCCCCAAGCATATGTAAACAATGTAGAAATCTCTAAGTCGCCGTAATTGAAAATATTCGTAAGCCCCCCGTTCACCGGATGCGTATAAGTACCAAAGCCTGTCATCTGGGGTGCAACCCCACTAGAGACTAACCTTTTGTTCTCATCGTAATATATGGGCACTCCATTTACAGGATTCACTCCTGCCCAATGTTTCACGTAAGCCGAATTAATGGCTTCTCCTACTTTAAAATAACCTTCAGTACCCACTTTAATTTCGTCCTGTAAATATAAGTCAGTGATTTCATTGTCATTATAAGCAAAATTCACACTGGTGGTCCAACGAAAATCATCGGTACGAATGGTCACGGCACTCAACTGCAACTCTATACCTCTATTTCGTAACTTACCAATATTACGTAATAGCGAAGAGTAGCCATTAGAAGACGGTATATCAACGGTAGCCAACAAATCATCCGTATTTTTTATATATCCTTCTATGGTTCCATAGATACGATGATTAAGAAGGCCAAAGTCCAGCGCTAAACTCCATTGTTTCGCTCTTTCGAACTTCAAATCAGAATTCCAGAACTCCACCAGGTTAATAACACGCTCACCTCTATAAGTATCACTATTGGTAAAATCATAAAATGGCAATCCCAATGTTTGACGAATACCGCCAGAATTATAATTAACACCATATGAAGCTCGTAGCTTAAATTGATCGAAGATGTGCAGAGGAGCAAACCAAGTTTCCTTTTGCACATTCCAGGCTGCACCTACCCCCCAAGCAGGAACAAACTGCTTATCTTCGGGAAGAATAGAAGACCCATCATAACGAAAAGAGCCGGTCAGGTTATACTTAGAGTTAAAATTGTAATTACCCCGTGCATAGAAGCCCAGCAAGGCATCGTAAAATTTTGAAGTGGAAACCGTTGCATCCGGATTAACCCCTATTTCAGGGTCTACCTTATCCGATATTCCAATACTATTAAAACCAAATCCCCAGCTATTGGTATGAATATATTCCGATCCTCCACTCAAAGAAAAAGAATGATCGCCTATATGTTTGTTATAATCAAAGCTCAAATTCACCCTGGATATGAATGACTTGGATTCATTCTTTCCAAAAGCTCCTGCGCCCTTGATCTTTCCGGCCTCCTCTACCAGTCTATTTGCCAAAGTAACCGTATTATTTTCTCCATCATTATAGGTAATTCCAACTTTTGCATTCAAATTAAGACCATCCCATACGGCCCAATTCAAATTTGTATTCAGATCCACCCTCCACGAAGTCAGTTCTGAATAACGTCCATTCAATTCCTCAAATGGATCCTCAAAGTATTGTCCACTGATTGAAATTGGATTTCGTGCAATAAAATCGGTAGTAGCTGTTGTTTCGTAGGGCTGCAAGGTATATATAAGACTAGCGGGTGATGTCGTTGATTTTGAGCGCTTACTACGTCCTACAGATGAATCAAAACCAATAGAGACATTCTCATTTAAGTTATGATCTAAATTAAAACGTGTGGTAAAACGCTTCGCCCATGAGGCATCATAGCCGCCTTGCTCATCATAATAACTGGTAGACAAATAATAACGCGTATCATCTGCCCCACCTGAAATACTAAGTTGCAAATCTTTTACCTGTGCTATACGCGACAATTCTTTCAACCAGTTGGTATTATTAGATTCCAGTTCCTGATATCTTTTATTCTTAATAAAAATCTCCTCTTCGGAATCACCGGGTGCTGGTGAATAAATATATCCCAATCCCGAAACAATTTCCAACTCTCGTTCCAAGGCCAGCTTTTCTGATGATTTCATTAAACTGATTCCTCCCAAATCGGAGATCGGTTTTACCGTATGTTGATAACGCACATTATAAACTGTTTTCCCAACAATACCTCGTTTGGTTTTAATTTCAATCACTCCGTTGGCTCCCCTTGTTCCATATTCAACAGTGGATAATCCATCCTTAAGCACCCGTATGTCCACAATATCATCTGGATTAATGGTACTAAAAACATCTGAAGTGATGGGCGATCCATTTAAAATATACAATGGTTCATTGGCTCTGTTCGCCGAAACCAACTCAGCATCATCTTTTGCTCTGATCCCCAACGAATTATTACCTCGAATACGTATCGTTGCCTTTTCTCCAGGCTCACCGCTGGATTGAATAGCTAAGCCAGCCACCTGTCCCTGGAGCAATTGATCGAAAGAACCGGCGGGTGTTCCCGCGGAAAATACTTTGGTATCAATTTTTCCAACCGATCCGGTAATCATACGAACATCCTTCTGATTCTCTCCGAAGACCACCACTGCGTCTAAATCGTGTGAAACAGATTCTAACTGAATATCAATAATAGCTCTGGTTCCAACCCTTACTTCCTTGGTCTCGTAACCAACATACGAAAACTGCAATACGCTTTCAGAAACCAGTCCTCCAAAACTATAATGTCCCTCGTAATTGGTGATTACGCCTGATGTGGTATTTTTTAAAATTACAGCCACTCCAATCAGAGTCTCTCCCGTCTCCGCATCAGTAACGATACCTTCAACTTTTCTAATCTCTTGCGCTCCTGCTGAAAAACTACAACAGCACCATAAACCCACTAATAGTGTAAAAAGAGATACGTATTTTTTAATGTGTCTCATTATTAAATTCATCATTTGAAATATCTTTAAAATACTTGCTTAATGTTGTGGACTCAGCACAAATTCAAGATGATTCTTTCTATTTAAATATTTCCGCGCCAACTTGCTCAATTGTTCCGCCCTTACATCTTGTATTTGCTGCTCAAACTTTTCAAAATCCTGTTCATCTTCTCCTCTTGTCCACTGATCTTCAAGGACTCTTCGCCAGTAACCATTGGTTTGTAACGACCCCTTACGATTCTTGAGCCATGCCTTTTTTACCTTGTCTAAATTCTCAGCAGATATACCCTTCTTCATCGCATCAATCTCATGTAAGGTAGCTCTAACCAAGGTGTCCAGATTGGCGGGCGCACAGGTAAAATATATGTCCATTCTATAGCAACTATAAGGTCGCTGTAAAATAGTAGAAGATGCATAAGGCGAATAAACGCCTCCAATCTCTTCTCTTAATTTCTGGTTCAATCGAATGGTTAAAATATCACTTAAAAGCCCCATTTCAATTCGTGCCTTCTGCGACTCCGGGTATTTACCGGTGAAACGCATCAGCATTTTTGATTTATCCACCATATTTCTTGGAAAATCGTACCTATGTGCTCCTTTAGGAGGACGAATACCATGATCAATATATTTTGATGGTATCTTCTTTCCGGGCAAGCTTCCCAAATATTTTGTCAATAGAGGTTTCACTGAATCCACATTAAAGTTACCTACCATAAAAAAGCGGGTTCCGTATGCGGAGCTATAACGTGATTGATAAAACGCAAAAGCCTCATCAAAGTTTATCTTATCTAACTTCTCTGGAGTTAACAAAGTTGCCGTTCTTGGACTATTTTGCATCATCACCTTGTTCACCTCATCGGTAAAATAAGAATCTGGACTATTTAGAGCATTTCGATTATATTCTTTTTTGTTCTCGATGAATTGCTCAAACTTATCCACATCCTTACGGGGTTTCGTATAAATTAAATGAGTCAGCTGTAACAGCGTCTCAAAGTCTTTATTGGATGAAAATCCGGTTACCCCTTCATTATATCTGTTAATATACGGTGCTACATACACTTGTTTCCCCGAAAGAATTCTCTCTAACTGCAAAGCGTTAAACTTAGACAGACCTCCTTGCGATACCAAAACAGAAGCCATGGAGGCATTGTCAAAATTCTCCAATGAAGCCAATGAGTAACCGCCCTCCCGCATAGAAGAAAAACGGATTTCATCTCCTTTGAAGTCTGTTGGTTTTAAAGCAATACTTGCTCCATTGGTAAATTCAATAGTTGTAATACCCATCGCAGCAGAAAATGTTTCATTTTTTATGCCCCCTCCCTTTGGCAAATCATGCATCAAAGGTTCGTCCACATCTAAATCTACGTAGGGTGAGATCTGTTCGTCGGCCACGCTTCGTAATGCCACCAACAGCTCCTCCTCTGATGGTGTTACTGTATTTTCAGGGGCCGTGACAATGATCACCCGATTATCTTCTGATAAATTTATATAGTGATTCACTAATTCCTGAACATCTTCCAAAGTCAATTCCTTTAACACCTTTTGTACAAATTCCTTTTTAAAAGCGATACTGGTATTTTCTTCTCCATAGATCACATGATTAGATATGGCATCCATAATTTGAGCTGAGCTTTGTTTTCCCTCTTCTTTTGCCATTTGCTCAAAATCATTATGCAAAATGACCTTTTTGCGATCCAACTCTGCCTGCGTGAAACCATATTTCTTTATCCGCAACAATTCTCGCATCAAACCTTTAGTACCTTCAATAATCTGATCGCTTTTGGTAGTGGCTAAAGACATATAACGATCTGTTTTACCTGCCGCACTGGTTGCATATGATTGGGCATACATATAAGGCGCTCCCTTTTGCTGTGTAAGATCTGTTAATCGTTGATTTACCAGGTAGGTGTATATGATATTAACCACACTGCGCTTCAAATCTCCCAGTGTTTTTTCTTCGCGGTGCGGAAATTTATTGATTATTTTTACCGATGTACTGGTAATTTCTTTGTCTTTAATAATCTTCACCAACGTGCCATCATGCATCGGCACTGTATAATATTCTCTCTCAGGTGCATGATCACCATTATCCATCGAACCGAAGGTGGCTACGATACGCTTTTCCATTTCTTCTTTCTCAAAATCACCCACCACAACAATACTGGTCAATTCGGGACGGTACCATGAACGATAAAATTTTCGTAGTTCCTCATCATTTCCTTTTTGAGTAACCACCTCCATTAAACCAATGGGTCTACGGTGTAAATAACGCGAATCTTTATACAAAAGAGGATACATCTGGTCTTTTAATCGTTGATTTAAGCCAATGGTAGTTCGCCACTCTTCCAATATTATATTACGTTCATTATCTATGGCCTCGGTACTTAATGTTAAACCCGATAATATATCACCCAAAAACAAAAAAGCACTGTCTAAGGTTTCCTTTTTTGCATTGGGTAGCGGAAGCATATAAACGGTTTCATCATAGCCTGTGTATGCATTTACGTCGGCACCAAACTCCACGCCTATTGACTGCAGGTAATCTATTAAAGAGTTATCAGGAAAATGTTTGCTCCCATTAAAAACCATATGCTCCAGAAAATGAGCAAAACCTCTTTGTTCCTCTGTTTCAAGAATAGAACCTGCTCTAATAATCATACGCACCTGAACCTGGTTCTCAGGTTTTGCGTTTTCCTGCAAATAATAAGTTAATCCATTGGACAATGTATTCTCTTCAACTTTGGGGTTCTCAGGAATGGGGGATTGGTAATTTATTTGGGCATAAACTCCCATTGACCCCAAAACAACCCAACAAAATATGATAACTTGAATAATCTTCATTAAATATAAGAGTTAAAAGTAGGGAACAAGAATACTTGCTTTTTAAGTATTTAACAAAGCCTATTCAGTGAACTGGCAATTACATGTAGTGAAAACGTAAATCTATTCAGTGAGTATAATATGAAAAGTAGGCTTGGTAAGAATAAAATAAAGTGTAAGTATAGCTAAGATCCATATTTTTAATGAATCAAAGGCATCGAAGCAATAAACTTTCCTTTTCCCTGCTTAAAGGTACACTCTTGCTTCGTTATAAGAGCATACCGGGCATTTAAGTTCTTTAACCCCTTTCCACTGGTTTCCACGATGGCTGCTTTAGGACGCAACTCATTGACCACATAAATTCGATCATGCATAACCTTAATCGTAATAACCAAGGGATTATGCTCGGAGGCAATATTGTGTTTGATACAATTTTCTACCAATAGCTGCAAAGATATGGGCAACACCTTGTAATCCAGATAATCGGCCAGATTTATGATCTCTACTTTGATGGATGAATTCATTCTTAAATTTATCACATCTACATAGGTTTGTGTAAAGGTGAGTTCTTCGCGCAAAGTAACCATATATTCCCCTTCGATACGTAACTGATACCGGTACAAATGCGACAAATCAGTCAGCATACCACGCGCCACCTTATCGTGCTTACTCAGTAAGGCTTTTACCGTCCCCAAAGAATTAAACATAAAATGGGAATTCAATCCCGATCTCAACAGCTCCAACTTAATAGAAAAAGTCTCACTTTTTTGTTTTTCATGTTTCAGCAATAGATTCAGATTTTTCTGTTCGGCTGAAGATCTCAATAAAAACTCCCTTTTCCAATGAATAATACCGAACAACAATATTCCCAATAAGGTGATGATGAATAATATAAATAAAAATATCATGCTCTGCTCCTGTTCAGCAATCATATCTTTTATCTCAAAACCGGGTACAACAGTTAACACAAGCCATTCTTCGCCGTTGAATTGTAAAGGACTGTATTTTCGATAAACCGGTAATTGCAAATAGGCAGATTGCGTGATATGTAAAGTATCGAAATTACGATTGTTATAATGTCCATCAGTAAATAAAAAATCCGGCAAAAAATATTTTTTACCTACCTTCTCAATGTCTGGATGATAAATACACTCTCCCCGATCATTTAAAACAATTTGATAAACCGAAGTATATATATTATCCAAGATAAACTTTTGATGCAAACGATGTAAATCAATAAGCATACATTCCGTATAGGCTGATTCTGGCCCTCTAATCAACAAATAACGCTCCTTCAGAATAAGGGTATTTATTGTTGGGCCCATATATGCTTTCCACTCTTCAAACAATTCTGCCAATGGCACTTCCATATCCTCGGATTGAAACGCCCAATCTTTCTGATCCTCCCTGATGCCCACAGCCACAATTGTACTGTCGGTTTGAAGTAACGAATTTAACTGCCTCCAATTATCTTGCCCACTGTGACTTGACGTTTTTTTTAAATGATGTAACTGTGCCAATGTAAGACTATAACTTTCAAAATAATGATCCAGAAACTTTTGGTATCCTCTGGCACTTCCTACAACCATTGACTGACTTACCTCATTGGATTGTTGGTGCATTTCCATTCGAATCCAATACGTACCCATAAAAAAAACAGCCACCAATAAAACAAAAGCAACCACATTCCACCTATTAAACAAAATCCTATACATCAGCTAACAATCCATGCTTTAAATTCCTTACTCCGCGAATAACTCACCACAATCTCATCTTTCACCTCATCCGTCATTTTTATCGCCAAACGACTACGGCTCATGGTCTTAATTTCATTGACAAATTGCTTATTGATAAAATACCTCCTATTCGCCCTAAAAAAACATTCGGGATCTAACTCCTTCTCTAACTGAGCCAGTGTAGCATCATAATAATACTTCTTTCCTTCCTGCGTATAAGCAAATAAATAGCGATCATCGGCCATAAAACATACAATTTCATCAACAGACACCGGCTTTTGAATATTTCCCATGGACAAAATTAAACGACTTAAATAAGAAGTAGCTTTACCTTGCGCCTGAATACCAGTTAGCTGATCCACCAACTGATCCAATCTTTGATTATTGAATTGATTCTGCCAATACTTATCCAATACTTTTTTCAAATCACTGGTTTCCACCGGCTTAAGTATATAACCAATACTATTGGTTTCAAAAGCTTTGATGGCATATTGATCATAAGCCGTTGTAAAAACAACCGGTATGGTGATATCCAGCGTTTTAAAAATAGAAAAAGAAAGCCCATCACTCAATTCAATGTCTGAAAAAATAAGGTCGCACACATGGTTGCTTAGCCACTTTACACTATCTGCCACACTGCTAAATTGCTGCACTACCTTAATGGAGGGATCTAGAACCACCAACTCCTCTTTCAACTCCTCGGCCAACAAAATCTCATCCTCTATAATTATCACTTCCATGACGTTCGTTTTCAATCCGTGTACAAATATAATCATTACTAAATGGCTGACAACAGCATTACAAATTGGTGTTCCTAAATAATTGGTCAATTGGAAAAAGTCTAATAGTTGTCAGAATATTCCAAAAAACACCCACTAATTTCGATTAATTCCAAAAGATTCCAGTAAAACTTAGAGAATTCCAACGCTCAAATCGACATCTGGATTGGAGCATTTTTTTACTTTGCAATATGTAGCAGACCGCATATTTACAATGTACCTAAGATTTTTTTTGTGTCTGCTTCCATAATAGGAGCAAACATATATTACGCTGTAAGTGAGGATTTGGCTGATTTTGGCTATTGAAAGCTGGAATTGGTTGGAATTGGCTATTTTTTTTATATTGAGATTTAAAGAAATTTTTAGTTGTAGCTTTTGTTTTATTTTACTTGGAATATAGTTTAGGATTAATCTTATTATCAGTTTTCTTTACTGAAATTTTGCTTTGGGTACTTCTCAAATTTTATAGCCCCATATTTATTCATACTATATTTTTCCATGAATTCTTTTAGAAGACTATAGTCTTCTTCGCTTCTATAGGCCATGAAGCTAATAATATCATGTGCTTCTTTTCTGTATGCAATGTAATCCCTATGTTTCATATTCGGATCGCCAAATATCTGTTCTGTAAATGGATCACCAACTCTACCTATTCCATCGTCCGGTATTACCGATGGCCTAATGTAGTGTTCTAAATATTGTTTTGGAAATGCTAAAATATAATCTTTCATTAATCTATTAACTTCAGCTAAGAGCATTATATGGTTATTAGTTTTATTTATATAGTCTAAACAACCATAGTACAAAGCTGTAATCTTATTAAAAACTTCTTTTGTATTTTCCTCTTCACAAGTAATTTCGTTGATGCATAATTTCAGTTTATACAATATCTGTATCTGCAATTCTTTTTTTGAAAAGAGATTACGATAATCAGGATCTTTGTCATAACCAATGATAAAAGAGTAATATATAGTTCTTAAACAGTTGTAATCTATTATACTTTTGAGCAGTTTTTCCCAAAAAGTCTTTAATGCAATTAAATCATTGCCGAAAAATTTATTTGCAACACTTTGACATTCAATATAGGTCAATAAATCAAAAAATGGTTTGTAACTATATCCACTTGCTTTTGCAATAGTTAAAGTCCATAATTGTGTGTAATTTTCATACTCTTGAACAGCCCAAAGCTCATCTAGTGTTTCAATTTGTAAATAACTATAGATTTCAGGTAAATACCCTTTAATATACCATTCAGCAAATTCTTCTTTAAGTTTTTCATTACCATAATTCTTATATTTTAAAAATGTTGCTCTTGGCATTTTCTTATAGAAATCAGGAGAAAAATATCTTTCGAAATTTATAGCAAGAGAAAAACTACTTGATTCATCCTTATGAAATAAACTAAATGAATTGGTTTCTTGCTGTGGTAATAAAATTTTAAGCAATTCATTAACTTCGTCAGGAATATCAATCTTTTTTTCTTCAACTAAACTGGAATCAAAAACATGAACACCACCATACATTACTTTTACAAGCTTTTTTGATTTCAGAATTTCATATAAGGAAAAGTACTTAGTGCGAATACAATATAAATTAACAAAATCATAAAAATCCACATCTGCCCATACTTTTGGAAAAGCATATGAGAAACTATCAACCATCCGTTTTACATCTCTCATGTTAGTTATTAACCTTATAAACCATCCCCACTTAGACTTACTTTTTACAAAGTCTCCTTGTATCTCTTCAACCAATTTATACTCCTCACTACCTTCCAAAAATCTTTCCTTTAACAATTCTATAAAAACTTCAACTCTCCTAAATTCATCATATTGGGCCAATACATACTCTGATTGAAATATTTTAGCTAAATATTCCTCTGGTTTATAGCTATTTATCTTAGAGATTGAATTAATTAAGTAATTTCTATCATATGCACCAATATAAGTAACAGATGTAAAATCAGCAGTATTCCTAATAAGTTTAAAAACCTCAAGTACCTCTTTGCTGTCCAATCGATCTAAATCATCTATGAAAACAACTACTTTCTTATTTATTCTCTTGAGAGCTTCATTTACAAACTTCTCTTTTTGTTGTTCCAATGTAATAACAGAACTCAACTGTCTTGTTACTTTAATTACTGCATTCTTTTCTGTATTTAAGAGTATATCCAAGTATTTGTTTAACTCTGGGTAAATCTCTCCGCTATAGGGTTTAAGGCATATCTTTAGAGTCCTAAAATAATCCTTGGCTATATGATCCGGCGATTTGCTTTGCCAAGGATTAAATCTCACTGTTACTATATTATCAAGTGAATTAAGCTCATCTAGTATCATATTTACAAATGAGGTTTTACCTTCTCCCCAAGCACCAACTATTCCAACATTATAATCCCCAATATTATGTAAGTCTCTTGCTAAATTTTGAGCATGGGATTTTCTGTCAAGGGTGTCAAATTCACTACTTGTTAATGGAATATCTCTATTTTTATTGAATCTATCCGAAGTAACAAAATGCAACTTACACTCTTTATATCCCTGCAAAACAAGAAAGTAAAACCCTACGACTAATATAATATCTAGTAAAAAAACATTGTTACAGAAACCAAAGTGATTAAATACATATGCATCAGAGTAAAAGCTATAATAACAATATACTAATGCTAAGTATATGACAAATCGTGCTAACGAACCGTTTACAACATAGCCTTTATTTAATTTTATAATCAATCTAATAATGCATACTGCAGCACAAAGAATTACAAAATACTCTAAGAAGAAGTTTGTATTTAAATATGTATCCCAAAATTTCACAATGGTTTTGTCTAAAACCACTTGTATTGCTTTATCGAAATTAATTACAATAACAGTGAGAACTATTAATTCACACAAATGCTTTATATATCTATTCATTAATATTAATTCAATCCGGTTAAAATCAATCAATTTCCATCAATTAAATTGTATGAGCTAAATGTTTTTTATTGTTGTACTATTACTCACTCCAAAATTCAGCCAAAGCTTCCGCCTGACTTAATACTGTTTCTATTGCCAACTTTTGTAAATCCGGTGGATAACCGTATTGGCGAAGCGTTCTTTTTACGATTACTTTCAGCTTCTTTTTTACAGATTCCTTAACCGTCCAGTCAATTGTGGCATTGGCTTTAACACGTTCAACAAGCACCCTTGCAAGTTTTAGAAGCACTTCATCACCAAGCATATCTTTGGCACTTTCGTTTGATGATACAGCATCGTAAAAAGCAAGCTCATCTTTTGATAATCCCATTTTTTCGCCACGTTTATCAGCTTCCTTTATCTCTTTTGCCAGTTCAATCATTTCCTGAATGATTTCGGCAGCGGTGATTAAGTTATTCTGATAGCGTTTAATGGATGATTCTAACATTTCCATTAAGGTACGGCTCTGAACAATATTATGCTTGGCTCTTACCTTTATTTCATCATTGAGTAGTTTCTTAAGGACTTCCAAAGCAAGGTTCTTATGCTTCATGTCTTTCATTTCCTCAAGAAAATCATCATCCAATACAGATAATTCCGGTCTTTTAATTCCTGCTGCATCAAAAATATCAACTACCTGTTCCGAAACTATTGCTTCATCAATTACTTGTTTAATTGCGGTTTCAATTTCATAATCGGTTTTACCACCTGAAACTTCTCCCATATCTAGCTTTTGTATTCGGGCTTTGACTGCCTGAAAGAATGCTATTTCGTCTTTGACATCCATAGCTTCATCGTGAGGCAAAGCAATAGCAAAGGCTTTTGAGAGAGCTGTCACTTCTCTAACGTAACGATTTTTACCATCCGCTAAACTAAGCACATGCTCAACCGCAGCAATAATGAGTTCTAACTTCTGCTTTACTGGGGCATCGAAATAGTTTTCATAGGCGAATCCTTCACCGTAAGGAACTTTAGGCTCGGCTGCCATGGAATAATCAGTATGTTGAGCAGAACAATTCTCTGAGTACATTTGCGAAACCACCTCAAGCTTTTCCAACATTAATTGAACCGCCTTTTCTTGTGCTTCTGCCGGGTCGCCTTTACCACCACTATCGGAATAGAACGAAAGGGCTTTCTTTAAATCAGAGGCAATACCAAAATAATCGACCACCAAACCGCCCGGTTTATCTTTATATACACGGTTAACCCTTGCTATGGCTTGCATCAGGTTGTGACCTTTCATTGGTTTGTCAATGTATAAAGTATGCATACTTGGTGCATCAAATCCGGTCAACCACATATCCCGAACAATTACCAATTTCATCGGGTCGGCGGTATCTTTCATTCGGTCGGCTAATGCTCTTCGTTGGTCTTTTGATGTATGATGTTTCATTAGCTCTGGACCATCGGATGAAGAAGCAGTCATCACTACTTTTAGCACACCTTTATCCAAATCATCATCATGCCAATGTGGGCGTATTTTAATGATTTCTTTATACAAGTCAGCAGCGATTTGTCGGCTCATAGTAACAATCATAGCTTTACCTTCAATACCGCTATTGGTACGTTCCTCGTAATGAAATACAATATCTTCGGCTACTTTCTTTAAACGAGCTTCACTACCTATAATGGCTTCTACCTTTGTCCATTTTGCTTTCGCTTTCTGAGTTTCGCTTAGTTCATCTCTGTTTAATTCTTCATCAAGCTCTTCGACAAGTTGTTTACCCTCTTCTGAAAGGTTGATTTTTACCAATCGGCTTTCGTAGTAAATAGGAACAGTAGCACCATCTTCAACGGCTTGTGCTATATCGTAAATATCAACGTAGTTACCAAAAACGGCAGGAGTATTTGCATCGGTGGACTCAACTGGAGTACCCGTAAAACCTAAATAGGTTGCATTTGGCAAAGCATCGCGCATATACTTGGCAAAACCATAAACCAAACGCTGACCAACCACATTACCATTATCGTCTTTCACATCAATAGATTTTGGTTTAAAACCGTATTGTGTTCGGTGGGCTTCATCAGCTACAACTACAATATTTGTACGGTCAGAAAGTTGCTCATAAACATTTGAACCATCTTCGGGTTGGAATTTTTGAATAGTTGCAAATACAATTCCCCCGGAGGCTACTTTTAACAATTCTTTTAGATGTTCTCTGCTTTCTGCTTGTATGGGAACCTGGCGCAACAGTTGTTTTGATGAGCCGAAAGTATCAAACAATTGGTCGTCTAAATCGTTACGGTCAGTAATTACTAAAATGGTTGGATTATTAAGTTGTAAAACCAATTTACCGCTAAAGAAAACCATTGAAAGTGACTTACCACTTCCTTGTGTATGCCACACAACGCCACCTTTTCGGTCACCATTGTCAGCTGACGCTTTCTTTACGGATTCAATTGCTTTGTTAACTGCATAGTATTGATGATAGGCAGCTACTTTTTTTATCGTCTTAATAGTAGCAATCCCTAAGGCATCAATATGTTTGTCTTCTTCAAAAACAATAAAGTGACGTATATAATCTAATAAAGTATCAGGATTAGTTAAACCTTTAATCAATACCTCTAATTGGCTTGTTAGTGAAGAAGCTTCCTCAAGTCCATCACTTGTTTTCCATGCTAGATAACGAGAGTATCCAGCCGATAATGAACCTGCTTTTGCATCAGCTCCGTCTGACAGCACACAAAAAGTATTGAATGTAAATAGACTTGGTATGGTGTCTTTATAGGTTTGAATCTGCTTAAATGCTGAATGCAAAGTTGCATTTTCATCAACAGCATTTTTTAATTCAAATATGACCAGGGGTAAACCATTCACAAACAGAATCAGGTCAGGACGTTTGTTATTGTTATTCTCAATGATGGTAAATTGATTTACCACCAAGAAATCGTTTTGCTTTGGATTACTAAAATTGACCAACTGAACCCGGTCGCCACGCTGAATACCATCTTTACGATATTCCACAGGTACACCTTCCGTTAATAGCTCATGGAAGTTTTGATTATTGACCATAAGTTCAGGAGAAGATAACCGTTCTATATACTTTAAAGCTTCATCTTGGGCTTCCTTAGGTATTTCAGAATTGTTCCGGGCAATGGCTTCTTGTATACGACCTTTCAAAATTACATCACTAAAAGAGTTACGTTCTGGTTCCTCTCCATCAGGCGCAATAACAGCACCATGAATATAGTTCCAACCAAGGTAAGCAAGTTCCTCAATTGCCCAAAGTTCTATATCGTTTTCAGTTATTTTCATGCTAAGTGGCATTCATCTTTCTAATTAAATCAACCCCAATCGTCTCATTTCCCAAAAGCATTTTTCGGTTGCATTAATATCTGCTGATGCATCATGAGCTTCCTCAAAATCAGCTCCAAAAAGTTTTTGATGTAATTCTGACAACTTTGGCCACTTGAATCCATAGGGACCAGGAATTCTGCAAAAATTCGTTGAAGCTTGCATCGTACATAATTTCTTCCTCCCTGAAAAGTTTGTTTTGATTTTTTTTCTCAAGAATTCAGCTCCAATAATTTTTTCATCAAAGCTAATATTGTGAGCAACTATGTAAGTTGCTTTATCTACAAGGGAATTAAAATTACATAGAACATCCTCTAATTCTGCACCTTCTTTATTGGCTTTATCAGTAGTAATCCTATGTACATTCGATGCATCTTTAGGAATAATAAAACCATTGGGCTTTATTATATAATCATTAGCTTCAATGCGATTTCCTTTTGTGTCACACAATATCCATGCTATTTGAACCATTCTTGGCCAGTTATTCAAATCTGTAACCGGAGCTTTCCAATTTTTTGGTAATCCTGTTGTTTCTGTATCGAAAAATAAAAACATAACTTCTGTATCTTAATTTTAAGAATAAAACTCACTATCATTTACTCTAGGTGTTATCCCTGAACATTGCTCTGCAAATTCATGAATAAAAATAGCTTTCACTTTATTTGTTATTTCTTCAAAATCATATTTGTTGTTAACTTGATATAATGCTGCATCATGCATCGGCAAAACAAACTGAGCCTCCGGGATTTCTTTATTGACCTTTATAATTGCTTTTTTAAATATTAATGAAGCTGTTGCTTGAATTACATGACTTAATGAAATTTCGATATTCCCTTCGACATTTCTATAGTTCCCCATTTCAGTACCAATAATCTTATTCTCCGTAGCTTCTTTTTCAATTTTCTTTTTATATGCCTTTAATTTCTTAAACTTTGAAAAATATCTATTTACAGCTGGCAAAAGATTGGAAGCACCATACATAAATTTGTAAAACTCAATTTTTGCATCATCTCTTGTTTCTATTGTACCTCCTATATTTGAAATCATATCACTATATATATCCGAATCATATAGTTTGCATAGTTTATCATCATTACTTATAGAGGCAAGAATACCAGCTTCAAATTGTGAATAATCAATATATAAAAAAGTACATTCTTCATCTGGCTTGATAATTCTACGATTATTTCTTCTAATATTTTGTAAAGCAGGTTCCCTTAACGTTATTCTTGAAGTAATTGTCCCAAATCCATGAAAACTTGGAAATGTACGAGAATTACCTCCTCTACGAGCTAAAATATCTAAGAAGCTATCTAGGTCTTTCTGGTTTCTAATTAAATCATAGAATAATTGACACCCTTTATTTAACTTGCTATAATTTTTAAATGTACGCTCAATTGAACCTGTAATTCCTATTCCATTTCTTTCAAGCCAATTTAGTTGAACCTCTTTTTTTTCAGGGGAAAAGACCTTAAAGTCTAGTTGAAGCTTTATTTTAGTATTAAAAACAGTTTCTTCTAAATATTCTATTCTTTCTTTAGCAGATTCGACATCAACAGCAATTCCTTCCCGTTGACGTTCATATATTATTCTATTAACAGGAATCTCAATATTTTCAAATCTTTCTTTTTCAAGGAAGGCTGTATTCTCTGTTATTTCTTGTATGAACTCAGAGACTTTTTGGATGTATTCAAATATATTATCCTCAGCTATTTGAAATCCATTTGGCAGTAGTTGTCTTTCTTTAAGAAGTTTAAATAAATTCCATTTATCTTGATTTTCTAAAGGTTTGGATTTTTGAATAAACTGCTTTGAATAAGATTCTATATCAATTAGTATGGGTAATTGAGAAGTGGAAAATTCACTGTATTGTTTAATAAATTCAGAGACCTGAGTACAATAATATAAGTCATTAGAATTAAAGGTTATATTATAAACTAGGTTGGTTACAACACCGTTTTTATTTTCTGAAATATTATGGTAATACCATTTATTATATATGTAAAAAACAACAAACTCTCTCATAATGAATAGATTTGTAATAACTCTAAATCAATATCAATATCATCCTTTTCACCAGGGATATAGACCAAATCTTTATCTTTAAAATAATTCAAACTTTCATGTATAGCCTTTATTTTGTCATTATTAAATGACACCTCTGAGGAATCTATTGCCCTTAAAACAATTAATGCTATTCTATCCTGAAAGTTACCATGGGTAAAACCCTCATTGTATTTTCTAAGAATAACTCGTCGATAATCACTATCAATTGTACCCATGTATATCATCATAGCCGCAATTATGGGTCTTGACGTTTCATCATTAGAGTCAAGGTAATTACTAGCATATTTTCTCAAATTCACATCATCTATTTTATGCTTGGCTAACAATAACCAAAGATGATAACCTTGCCATGGATAAATATTAAATTTTGCGTCCAATACTATTTCAATTGCCTCAGACCAAAACTTTCTCGATATATATTTTTTATCAAGAACTCCAATCATAGTGCAGACTTGGGGAGTAATCCATGGGCGTTCTTTCATTAAGATGCCAGCTTCTTCAATAAATTGAGTAATGTTATTCTCTTTCTCCAAATTAACACCTTTAGAAACGCACCGTCTTATTGTAGTGATTGCCTGATTTAATTTTCGTTCATTAGAATTACTTCCAGTAGGATTTTCTTTAACATTTTCTAATAGAACCTTTATTGCTAGATGAAAAGCTTCATTAATTATGCTGACATTACGAGATTTGGAAAATCTTGATAGTTTACTTTTATCTAAATCAAAAGCTTTACGATATGAGTCAGCTATCGCTTCCTTTTCCTTTTTTAATCTAGGGTTAAGGTTTATAATTTTAGTTTTTTGCCCATTAAGTGAAAGGTTTAGTCTTCTAAGTTCCTTTTCAATTAATGTTAAATATCTTCTTGCTTCAAACTTATCGTTACAGAAAATTCGTATATCATCCATGAATCTAACATATGCTGGAACATGATGTCTCATATATGCATCAACCTGATTCAAATAGAAAGTCGCTAATAAAGAAGATACGTCATTGTTTTGAGGAATGCCATTAGATTTATTGTCTGCAAATTTTTTTAAAACTTTTACTAATTCTTTTGAAGCTTTCCTCTCATTGTGAGTTTGGCAAACAGCTGAGATTTTCTTTCCTAAAAGTTCAATATCAATGTTATCATAGAAATTCAGAATATCAATTTCAATAACATATTTATATTTAAGGGAATAGTCTTTTAATAAGTATTGCATTTTTTTCCATTGCTCAACTCCGGAAATTATTAGACCATTATGCTTTTGTTTATTGTATCTGGCTGAAAAAACATATGGAGAAAGAGCGTTATCCATACGTTTGCCAATGACTTCAATTAATGCAGAATAAAAAATCCTATCTGCATAAGGTATAACCATAGCCTTTCTTAATGTAAAGGACTTTTTGGGCAAATAGAAAACCTCTGCTTCTGAAACTTTATACTCTTTATTAAAGGAATCTCTGAAATATTCAAATAGAAAATCTTCATGTGATAAATCTATAAAATTGAGTGGGTCGTGAAACCAATCATCATATGTATCACTAATAACTCTGTTTCTGGCAAGTTGTAAATCCAATTTAACACCATTAATCGTAACATCATTAATGTCCACGACTAATTGATTTCCCACAATACGTTTTTTCTTATTATCTATTGTAGATAATACTTCTAGCTTTTGATTATAGAGTTTGTTATTTATTTGCTCAAAAGAAATATCGACAGCATCTATAAAACCACCTTGGAATTCTTCAGTTGGATATTTCATAATAAAGCCATTTAATATTGGCCTATCTTCCGATATTATACCAGAACCAGAGCAACCGTGTAGTTGTTTTGAGTTGTCCCATTTTTCAATTGTATATAGTTTTTCTTCAGAGTCACTTACTTTAAAATCAAGCGGAAACAATCTATTGTTGTTGGCATTGGTTATTGCCCATGCCTTACAATTCCCTGAAACAATATCTGACACTTGAATATACGGAATTTCAAAATTCGAATTCTTACGAACTAATATGATTACCAAATCACTTTCGAATAGTATTATCTTATCAGCAACTTCTTTTTTAGGGATATAATCGTAATGAGTAAATTCTGTTTGTTTATAACATTGTATTTCAACAAAGTCTATATCCTCAATATATACTTCATTATCATCACTGCTATGCTTAAATGTATGTTTTGCTGTGATAACGTAATTATATTGACTTTTGGGCGAAGTAGCATATAAAAAGCCGGAAGACCAACGTTCAGAACCACCTACGTCAATCTTTACTTTCACCCCACATTTCTTATATTGCTGGTAAACTGTATCCATTTGTTGAGTTATTGGGTTCAAGAACAATGTTGTATTTTCTTTTTTCAATGTCGGTTATCCGAAGCTTTTCCAATGTCTCTGAATAATTAAATAAGAATGAAACCTTATTTCCTTTAACTTCTTGATATTTTATTACTTTAAGCAAAGTCTTTTTGTCAGGAAGAAAGTGATTATTTCCATCAGTGCATATCACATATTTATTACAGCTTATTTTAGAAATAATGTCTTTCGTAATATTCCTATGACTACCATGGTGAGGGAGTTTAATAAAATCAAATGGTATTAATTTATTATCATTTTCTTCATATAGTTTTAATAAGATAGATTCTAATCTTCTGGGTGTTACATCTCCAGTTAATAAACTCCTTTTTTTATTGTATTCCAATTGTAATACAATACTGCTCTGATTAGGCATTCGGGTATCGAGACTTTTATCCACAACATGTCTTTCGAGGTCAGTTAAACTTTTATTCCAATCCGAACCTTCGTCCGCAGAAAGAAAAGCTCCACTATTATTCGCATATCCGTCAACAATATCTTCTGTAGGGGAAAGACATGTAAATTTAACATCACCTAATTGAATTATTGGAGAAGAATCTAGTAGGATAGTATCCCATTTCAGTCCCAAAAAGTTTATAAGTATTTCTATTTCCGAAGCCTGTTGATAAGAAAGGTATTTTGATTCTTTAGGAATTGATGTACCCTTTATAATCCGAGGAGAATTAAAGTAGACTTGTTTTACAAAATCTTTTGGCACTCCAAAGCGTTTTTTCTTGAGTTCAACTAAAAAGCCAATTATACCTTTTATGTGGTCAGAGTCATGATGTGTAATTACAAGAATGTCGATACACTCATTGTTATTAAAGATTTCATCCAATTCTTTTAGAA
Source organism: Saccharicrinis fermentans DSM 9555 = JCM 21142 (assembly GCF_000517085.1). Taxonomy (NCBI): domain Bacteria; kingdom Pseudomonadati; phylum Bacteroidota; class Bacteroidia; order Marinilabiliales; family Marinilabiliaceae; genus Saccharicrinis; species Saccharicrinis fermentans. The sequence continues at coordinate 2,240,803 of NZ_KI912107.1, forward strand.
GATAAGTTGTATCATCACCACCATCAATCAGCATATTTTTCCCCTTGCTTTTTACAAGAATTGCATCCCCCTTTCCGGCTTTAAGAAATTTAACTTGCATAATCTATATCTTAATTTTTAACTCTCAACTCCCCACTCATTAACTTTGGCAATAAAGTATTGCGTAATTGGGTAAGGGTTTGAATTTCATCAATATTAGTCCAGCACTTTTTAATTAAAGGCTCAATTTGCAAACTTGCTTCCATCTGTATATCAATAGAAGGTATGATTAAACTGAATTTCCTAAAGTCCTTCAATACTATTCGTTCAATAACTGCACCTGATACTATATTCTTCATTTCTCTTATGGTTGATTTCAGTTTCAAGAAAATAGATAATAGTATAGGATGATAATCTCCATTTGGTCTTAACATCGCAATTGAAGATAGCAGCACTACATCTAAATCTTTAGGTGCAACAAATACATGCTTCAAATAACTTCCATCTTTAGCAATGAGAATGTCATTTTTAAGAGGTTTACAATCATTTCGGACAAGTTCATCGTAATCTTCTTTAGATATTTTCCTACATGAATCAATATTAAAGTTCCAATCATTCATGTCCTTAACAGAAGCCATTGGTAAACCATTCTCTACGCTACTGGGGCTAAAGTGTGAACCATCTGTAATTCTTGATGTAATATCTTCCAATTTACCAACTCGCCACCCCTCCGGAATTTCACCCAACTCACTCTCAACCATTTTACCACCGGAGCTTTTATAAGGCTCCCCATTTTCATTAGGAAACTCAAACTCTACAAACCAACGTTTAAAAAGGGTTTGTGCCAGTTCTTCTAAGTCTTGGTTTTGTTGGCGAAGGAGGGAGATTTTTTTATCTATATTTAATAAAATAGATGCTATATTGTCTTGTTCCTTTCTCCCTATTATTGGAACAGGTACTTTCTTAAAATCCCTTAAAACAACACGAGGTATTGCTGAACCTGAGCGAAACCATTTATACATGATAGTCTGAGCAACATAAGATAAAAGATAATATCTGTAGAAATGTACATTGTAATTTTTTTTAAGCCTGACAATAGCTATTGAAGAAAGTAAAACTATTTCTTCCTCTTGATTATAAACAAAAATCAGGTCTAAACATTTTTCTCCGTCCTTAGAAATTAATATGTCACCTCGTTTAGGAGAACAGCCTTGTCTTTTAAGGTTTTCAAAGTCTAATTCGCTAATAGTTTTACATTCGGAAAAATCGAAACTATTATAAGTCATATCTTTGACTGATGCCATATATCTTCCACCTAGAAATAATTTTGGGGAAGAATGCGCACCATCCGTCACAACTTCTGCAATATTATCAATTGTACCTACTTCCCAATTTATAGGAATTTGTCCAATCTCTGTTTCTTTCCACTCTCTCATAATGCAATCCCAATTTTAGCCAGTTGCATAATTAAAGTAAAAGGTAATAGGTTAAAGGTAAAAAGTGTTTTACCATGGTTAATCTGTTTCCTATTTATATTCCTTGCCGTCATATATTTTAAACTTATTACTTTTTATTTTTTAGCTTTTTAATACTTGAAATAAGCATGGCAACCAATTCTTTACAATCTGCCACAATGCTTTCAAAAAGTTTTGATTCCAAATAATCAGTATCATGTAAAAGATCGAGCCAATAGATGGTTTCGTTGGCTTCTTTTAATGCAATGCTTTGTTTGCTTATAAAATCAGCTGTGCTTTGAGCAAATTCAGCTTCTCTTAATAATGCACCAACAGCAGTTCCACTTCGCAATAACTGTTTACTTAACACAAACTCTTTATTTTCATTCAGATATTTACTAAGTTTCACAATTCGAACTGCAAAAGCATAACTTTTATCTTGCATCAAACTTTTCATAACCTTTTACTTTCTACTTTTCACCTTTTACCTATCAAAGCTTTATCCCGATCTTTGCCAATTGCTCTGAAATCTCTTTGTCTAAAACCTGTGCTTCATCCATCTGTGCCCTAAGCTTTGAAGTAAGTGTATCAACTTTTTCTTGAAATGGAATGCCATCGTCTTCTTCATCGGGAATACCCACATAACGCCCGGGAGTTAATATAAACTTGTACTTTTGTATATCTTCAATGGTAGCCGATTTACAGAAGCCTTTTACATCCGAGTAAGGTAAAAGATTAGAGGTAGAAGGTAAAAGGTTTGCGTCATCTTCACCTTTTACTTTTTCCTTTTTACCTTTTCCCTCTTGGTTGAGCCAATTGTGATAGGTATCTGCAACCTTACTTACATCTTCGGGGGCAAGCACACGGTTTTTGCGGTTAATCATGTAGCCTAACTCAGAAGCATCAATAAACAGCGTTTCTCCATTACGTTGCTTTTTGCCTCTGCGTAAGAACCACAAACAAGCAGGAATACCTGTATTAAAGAACAGGGCTTTAGGTAGCATTACAATACATTCTACCAAATCGTTTTCTACTAGCTTTTGACGTATAGCACCTTCACCACCTGTATTTGAGCTTAATGAACCATTAGCTAATACAAAACCCGCATGTCCGCCATCGGGCTTTAAATGATACAAAAAGTGCTGTACCCATGCAAAGTTGGCATTGCCTGTTGGTGGTACACCAAATTGCCAACGTGCATCATCACGTAGTAGCTCACCACTCCAATCACTCACATTAAATGGAGGATTGGCAATAATATAATCGGCTTTTAAGTCTTTATGTGCGTTATTCAGGAATGAACCCTCAGTATTCCATTTAATATTTGAGCCATCAATACCACGTATAGCCAAGTTCATACGACATAGGCGGTAAGTGGTTTGGTTACTTTCTTGTCCGTAAACAGAAATATCATCCAATCGCCCCTGATGGCTTTCAATGAACTTCTCAGATTGAACAAACATTCCACCTGAACCACAGCATGGGTCGTAAACACGTCCTTTATATGGCTCTAACATTTCAACCAAAAGCTTTACAATACTCTCTGGTGTGTAGAATTGACCTCCCTTTTGACCTTCTGCCAATGCAAACTGACCTAAGAAATACTCATAAACCCGACCTAGTACGTCCTGAGATTTTGCTTTCTCATCACCCAAGGCTATTGTACCAATAGTATCAATCAAGCCTCCCAAAGTTTGTGGGTCGAGGTTTGAACGTCCAAATGTTTTAGGAAGTATGCCTTTAAGGGTAGTATTGTCAGCTTCAATCAAGTCCATTGCATCATCAATCAACTTACCGATGTTAGGCATCTTAGCCTGTGATTGAATATAAGCCCAACGAGCCTTCTCCGGTACAAAGAACACGTTTTCTGCTCCGTACTCGTCTTTATCCTCGGGGTCAGCTCCGGCATATTCACCTTCTCCTGCAACAAGCTTAGCGTAATGCTCTTCAAAAGCATCGGAGATATACTTTAAAAATATTAAGCCCAATACAATATGTTTATATTCGGCTGCATCTATATTTTTACGCAATTTGTCTGCGGTAGTCCACAACTTCTTTTCGAGCGATTCGTTTGCTCCATTTCCGTTCTTCTTTGCCATTATTTTTGTGTAATATCTTGTTCAACAAATCTTAATGCTTCAAGTCCTAAAGGCTCATTTCGCACTACATCTTTAATCTTATCAGCCAACCATAAAATTACCAATTCATCTTCTTGAACTTTTAGCATGGATGCAAGTTGTGTGATATGTTCACGCTGTGCTCTTCGTTCACCACGTTCAAGCTTGCTAATTAAAGCAGTATCCACCTCTAAATCGGCTGCAATCTGTCGTAATAACAAACCTTTTCCCTCTCTTAATTCCCTTAATTTCTTGCCAAGTATATTCATTTCTGTATTTTTGACTTGTCACTTTATGTCAAAAATAATAAAAAAACCTTCAATAAATGTATTTATTATAATTCATTTATTGAAGGTTTTACGAACAGGTTAAATATTCTCTAGCACTAGACAAGCTTTTGTGAAAATTCAAAGCGTTTCAAATTCTTCAAGTGTTATACAAAAATGTTCCAGGATTAAAAGGAGTTGTTGTTTGTTGTAATAGTGACGCTTGGTGTTTCCTGCAAGTTCAATTTGTTGCTTGAGTGCCGGGCAAACATCAATTTCGTTTCGCAGCTGCTGCATAGCTGATTTGATGGAAATACTATCAGGATAAAGTTTTTTCACCAAATCTTGCTTTAATATGGTTCTGCGTAGTATCATAGCGTTGAATTTGGGTTAAAGAATGAGTGATAACGCACCTGAAATATTGAGTAAGGCAGTCTTGTATAGTATAATTCAACTGCTCTTGAAGGCTTTTGAATACTTTTTAGCTTATTGAGGCTACTTTTGAGGACTTTAAGACAATATTCTAAGGGCTTTTTTGAATGTTGGTTAAAATTTAAAGAGCTTTTTATGTGATTTATCAAGCTTACCAATAATTGCAGCCAACTTGCTGATGTATGAGGGGTTTTGAATACTGCTTTGAGATATTTTAATGAATTGAGAAATGCTTTGGATATAATGCTTATTATTATACCCTTGACAATTAGCTATATGAAGATAGTAAAAATAGAAACCACATTTCAGAATGCCCGTAAATAAAAATAGCATATTCCCAATGATTGGGAACGGTGGAAATAATTAGTATCTTTGTAGTAAAGATTTGCAATACGATAGAACTACCGAACACGGTTGATAACATTGAACTTGTACAAGAGTTTATAAATGAAACAAGAGAAAGAATATCCAATGGAGTTGATATTACATTTACGGCAAAGGCTAATTCTGAATTGGAAGAGTTAATGCTTGAGTATGATATTACTGTTGGAGATGTAGAACATACAATATTAAATTTGACCCCGGAGAACTATTATAGAGGCATAGACCCTTCCGGCAATGCAGATTTTAATGTGTGCGCATTCCGTGCTTTTGTTGGTAAAGATAATGTTGAGATATATTTAAAATACGGTCTTGAGGAGGACGGTTTACAAATACTAATTTTTTCTAATCACATTCCTGATTTTCCGATGAATCAGCCATTTAGAAATTATGGAAACAAAAAAAGTTTTAACAAGAAAAAATAAGCCCACTAAGGAAATACACGAGACTGTAAAAAAGAATTACAAGGGCTTGGAGTTATCATACGTAGAAGCGTACTACTTAGATTATGAAGTAGATGAAAATACGGGTATGATTAATAGAGAAAAACAAGTTAAGCACTATACAAAGAATCAAGCAACTCGTAATTTGAAAGCTTTAAAAAGTGCTTACCTAGTTGCTAAAGGAGCTGCTGCTCCTGATGAAATAATTAGTTTTAGAACGAAATACCATATTGCTGCATCAACACTAAGTGTAATTTTAGGATTTAGTAAAAATACTATATCGAATATTGAGAATGAGGGTGTAACATCTTTGGCTAGTGGTAGATTAATAAAGTTGTGCCTAAACAATATGGATATAATGTCTCACTATGTTAAAATTTGCGATGCCATTGATGCTCATAAAAAAGATGAAATTTCGAAAAAGCTGATGCAACAAGGTTTGTAGAACTTCTTAAACAAAATAATTGAAAGCAGTTGTTTCTTTTAAAGCAACTGCTTTTTTATTTGTTACTTAATCCAATTATACGTTTGTATGGGTTAGTCTTTCTTTCAAATGTTCTTAGGTCATTTTGAGCGTTTTCAACGAAGACGGTAGGGTATGCCACCGCACCATGGTCAATGCCGGATACTTAGATGATTTGAATGCAGATCAATTAGTTATAATACAAAAGCTTAACACAGAAAAGGCCGAAAAAAATCTGTAGTACACAAAATGAAAATCAAAAAATCGCAAGTGGCTACAAAACAAGAATCTCCGCCAATTTAGCTGCAATGTGGGTTAAAGAATTTGGCGATAATGACCAATGGTGTAGTTGGGCACAATTCACGACTACAATGAGAACTATTAAAAATGGTTACGACAGTAAAGCACCACATTAAACAGGAAAGGAAAAAAGGATATTTATTTAACTACCCTCTAAAAGCAAGCGTATGTTAGCCCATCCCTTGGCTTCCAAACGCTTGCTTTTTAGGCTATCGCACCTTGTTTTATTTATCTATGTGCCATTTTTATCCCTATCCCAACTTGTGTTGACCACCCATTTTTATCGGTTAAACTAATGTGAAAATGGTAATCCCCTTCGTCAAATAGACCAGAGGCATCTGAAGAAGGAATGGTAATGGGAAAATCAGTAACATATTCTTCTAATCCTTCGGGTATATCATATTCTTCTATGATGGTATAGGGGTTTACTGGATTTTTTTCAGGGTCAAGCTCGCATTCCATAAACTCGGTACTGTGAGAGTGGTGGTCGAAATTATGGTGAATATCAAGACTAAAAGAACCTAATTCTTCATTATCAGTAAACCTCACCTTTAATATAAAGGGTTCTCCAAAATAGATTGTATCACTGCAATGTGCGGGAAAAGCATCCTCAATAGTTATGTCTATTTCAGGCTTTAAGTCATCTATATCATCGTCATTTTGGCATGATGTTAATACTGCCATAGTTCCTACGGCTAAGAATAATACAACTGTTCTTAGTTTTGATTTCATCATTTTAAAATTTATTAGATTATACTTCATTTAATTATTGTTTAATTTTATTGAATAAGCAGGTTTTGCACTTGCACCGCTATACTTGATTTTTTATGCTCACATCACCCCCCAAGCCCATATTAAATAATTGGTAGCCTGGCGTTTTTTCTTCAGGGGGTACGATATTATTTTGAGAAGCAGTTAATAGGTAATCGACCGATACGTATGCATTTCGAACAAAACCAAAGGTTGGTTTTAGGTACCTGACATTAAACAACGCCGATACTGAAGGAGAGAATGGCAATGATTATTTTATGACTTTAACTAATTCAACATTATTTAGAACATATACCAAGTGCTCATAATCATCTTTATTCAACGTTAAAACACCTTTTATTAGGATGTAATCATCTGTTTTTAAACGCTTAAATCTGTAATCGTAGTCCTCATTCGTATTTATTTCTATAATCGTTTCAATACCTGATCCTGTGCAAAAAAAACACATTTCCATAGGCTTGTAAGAGATAACCTTAATGTTTCCAGTAATATCAACAGGAAGAAAAAAACCTTTGAGGGTAATTTCCTTTCCTTCAAGCTGCACTAAATCCTTACCAAATTTTGGTTTGGGCAAATATGTGCCATATTTTATACTGTACACATATTTTATTTTAACATCATTCAAAAGTGTTTCCCATGCGTTTTTGTTGGGACTAGTTTGCCCTGAAACTGCCATAGGCCAAACTATAAAGCACCATCCAAATATTAGTATTAACTTTTTCATATTTTATTTAGAAGAAAATGAATGTCTGTTCTGTATGCACGAATAGCTGGAATTATGGCACTGGCTATGCCTACTCCCAAGGCATAAGCAAGTATTATGGCTTCTTTTCCAATAAAATGGAGTGGCATTGATATCAATAAATCACTTGAGGTGGAATTAATAATTAGGATAGCTACCCTAACTATTAACATACTAGTAAGCCAACCCGAAACCGCTAAAACGATACTTTGGGCAAAGAGTAAAAGTAGGATTTTGAACTTCCCGACCCCTAAAGAACGTAGCAGGGCAATTTCATTTATTTCCTGATTTAACTTGTTCAATAAATGAATCATAATATTAATGCCTGAGAATAATATAACAACCCATGCAAGGATACGTAGCGCATCAAAACCAAACCCCAATAAAGCCATTAATCGATTTAACTCAATGGCAGGAGAGGCTGCTTGCATTGTTGTATTTTGGTTTATCATGCGAGGCAAAGTAATGGCAGCCATTGGGTTTCTATAAAACACCAGTAAAGCTGTAATTTCTTTGCTTGTACTTTCTTTATCAATTTCAATACCTCCTTTATGCTTATGGTATTGTTCTATTTCATGTTCTGATAATTCTTCATGGTGCTCAACTTTATGAAGAATATTTTCCATGGCATGATTCGTATGGTCGTGTTCATGCACGTGTTCACAATCGTCATCATTATGTTCACACTCGTGATGATTATCTTCATGAACTTTCCAAACACTTTCTACATTTGTGATTATAAGCCTGTCAGCCACCTTGCCAGTTGGTTTTAAAATTCCTGACACCACATATTTATGCTCATCATGGTGGTGTCCCTCTTCCATAAAACCGTGAACACCGGCAAATTTATCACCAATTTTTAGTCCTGTATTGTTGGCAACACTACTTCCTATCAACACTTCCATAGTGTGCTTATTCCATTCCCCAGTTTGGAGTTTGCCTTGAAATAAAGTAACATATTCTTTTGATGTTCCAACAATGCGGAATCCTTTATAATTATCGCCCAATGCAATGGGTATTGTTTGTTTAACTAGCGGATTTTTTGTGATTTTTTTAGCCTCATCTAATGATATATTTCCGGTTGGATTATCAGCATGTAATACCGAAGACATCATGAGTTGCAAGGGGCTGCCTTTAGCACCAACGACCAAATCAATGCCAGCCAAATTACCGCTTATTTGGTTTTGTGTATATTGTTCAAAATGCAATAAAAGCGAGATAATACCCATTCCTAAAGCGAACATACAAATGCTAAGCGCTGAATTAAATGGCCTTGACTTTAATTGAGCTAGGGATAAACTTAGAATAGTCATGCTGTGTTAGTTTAAACGGATTATCTGATTAAAATGTGATTCTATGCGGGCATCATGAGTTGCTATTAGTAAGGTTGCTCCGTGCTGGTCGCAATTCTTTTTAATAAGTTCAATAAATCGCTCGCAATTCTTATCGTCAAGGCTCGAAGTAGGCTCGTCGGCAATAACAACTTTTGGTTTATTAACCAAAGCCCTTGCAACCGAGAAACGCTGTAATTCCCCTTGACTGAGTTCGAATGGTTTTTTATCTGCCAATGGGGTAATTCCAAGGTCATTCATTAGTTGAAAAATTCGATTTTTATCGCTGCTTTTGCCTGAAAAGCTTTTGGGTAAGCCTACATTCTGAAGCATCGTTAAGGATTGCACAAACAGATGCTTTTGAAATATCAAACCAATGTTATTAGCCCGGAACTTATCTAAACCAAATTGGTTAAGGTTATTGAGCAATACATTATTGATTGAAATAGTTCCTTGATCGGGCGTTAGTATTCCGCTTAGTAAATGGATTAAAGTGGTTTTACCGCTTCCTGATATGCCTTTTAACAAGCATTGTTCTTTCTCTTTTATGAAAATATTGGAGAATGATAGTTTATGCTTTTCACTATAGTGATATTGTAAGTTTTTTGCTTCAATCATAAATTAATTTATTGAGTATATGCTGGACTTATTATTCAATGATTTTTTATTAATGCTTCTATTAATATTTCAATGCAATTGTTAGTATGTTTCAAATTCAGTAAAAATCATTGTATTTCTAATCTTAATTGGGACAGCAGTTGTTCGGACATGCTGAAAACCTTCGATTATAAAAATGCAAGCCAGCCAATATTCCGGCAGCTATATACATGGGGTACCTTGTTATGGGTAAAGTATGGGTGTGTTCATTGGCCATTAAAATAAAAAACACAATGAATGTGATGTATAAAGACACCTTTATCCATGCTTTTGAACTTGACTTTGCCGAGAAATATACTGCTGTGAAAGAGATAATCAGAAATATAAGGTCGATAGCCCTCCACCAAGCAGGCGCTTCGGCACAGCAACTGGCTGCACAAGCTTGGGCAATAAAAATAAATGGCGTGAGAATACAATGAACCAGGCAAAGTGTTGAACTGGCCATTCCTATATTATCTGAAGATAAATATTTGCTATTTGATAAGTTTATCATACGGTTGTTTTTACTAATAATTTGTATAGACTCGTTTTGATTTCGTCATCCTTTAAATCGGTTCCAATAATTACAATATTGCTTTCCCTGTTTTTATTTTCAAGCCATTGAGAGCCTTGTGTTGTATGGTAAGTATTCCCTACCGACTGGAGAATAATCTTATGTGCCATATCGTCAATGCTTAAAATGGCTTTAACCCGGAGTACCTTATCTCTATTCATAAAAAGGAAGTCTTCAAACCACATGGCCATTCTTTTCATATCAAAATCACCGGTTATGGTATAGCTTAGCGTTTGTATGGAGTGGCCATGGTTTTTTCTAGGGCTTACCACGGTTATATTGGTATAATCAATAATGCTTTCTTCCATATTGCAAGGACTAAAACTTTCACAATTTAATATCTGAATATCTTCAATTTTACCAAAAGTTGTTTGCTCAATTCTTGCAAGTGGGTTAATCGTAGTTATCTTTTGCTCAAGCTCTTTGGTTTGTTCGGGAGCCAATAAATCACATTTGTTTATTATAATAACATCAGATTGTACCACCTGGCTGCGAACTTCGCTAAAATTGGCAAGACGCTTTAAAAATGAACCGGCATCTACCAAGGCAACTACGCTATCTAACTTAAAATACCTTTGGATACGTGCTCCTGAAAACATATTAATAACCTGACCAGAATCTGCCATGCCAGTAGCTTCTATCAACACATAATCATATTTTACTTGCGATAGTATAACGCTATTTAAAACAGTTCCAAGTTCGGTGCTCAGAGAGCAGCAAATGCAGCCACCGGTTAGTTCAAATAAATTGTTATTATCATTATTTCTAACCAGTTCTCTGTCAATATTAATATTGCCTGCTTCGTTTTCAATAATAAGAAAATTGGTGTTTTTGTTATGTTCCAGTATTTCGTTTAACAAGGTTGTTTTACCCGCCCCTAAAAAGCCTGTAATAATAGTCACAGGCATTATTGTTTTATCGCTCATGAGTTGTCTTGCTGATTATTTATAGCACAAATGTTGCATTCCCCTTTTAGTATCAATTCTTGCTCAGTTATTTTATAATCCTTGGGTACTGTTGGTGTTGCTATTTCTATCGTATCAAGGCATTTAACTGTATTGCATTTATTGCAATAAAAATGAGCGTGTTCTTTTTTTCTTGTAACTGAATTGTCCAACTCATATTTTACAAGCTGATTATCTACTACTATTTTATGAATTACACTACGCTCTTCAAGTGTTTTAAATGAGCGATAAAAGGTTGTACGGTTGTATTTGCCTTCAAGATTTTTGCGTATTTCATTCTCAGAAAGTGCAATTCCAGACGATATCATTAGGTCTAAAATACCTAATCTGCATCCTGTTCCTTTAATCTTAAATGTATTTAATATCTCTATTGATTTCATAACTGCCTAATCTTTTTAAATGCAACAGTGTTGCAAATGTATGCTAAATGCAACAATGTTGCAAGTAGGTGAAGTTATTATTAATCATATTTTTTAAAGAAATCGATATTGTGAGAAAATATTTATTCAATATTCACAGAGGTACAAACTGAAGCAATAAAGCAATAAAAACAATTCTCTCATTTTTTGGATTCAAGATTCTTTTATGATTTACTATTGACTATAATAACTTTCAAATCGATTGTATGGTTAATCTTTAATATCAGGTTGGAATAGGCGATAGCCGAACCTTTATAATTTGCCACTACTTGACTAACAACTAATTATATAGGAGCTTACGAGAGATTGCAACAACGAAGTTTTGCTGCAAATTGGACTTCCTGCAAGTTCATTTTATGAATGCGGAATCCTTCCAGGTGGGTGGTATACAGTCAGGCCTCGATGGCCGACAGCGAACACGTGGTGTGTTATTTAGGGCGGTACACGCACCGCATAGCTATATCCAACGACAGGATCATAGATATAAACGATACGCATGTCAGGTTCCGAGCAAAGGATTACCGGAAAAAAGGTGCCGCCAAGACCGTAAGCCTGCCGGGTGTGGAGTTTTTAAAACGCTTTTGCCAACATGTGATGCCAAGGGCTCCGTTCGTATCAGGAGGTAAGGCATAGCTACACAACCTAGGATTAGGTCTCCGGTACACAACCTAGTTAAAATACTGAAGTCTAAATTAGTGTAAGTGCATAAAGTCAATTGGAAAAAACGTCATTTTAATGAGGTTAAAATACTAGTGTCCAAACTGTAGATTTGCAATGGTCTGAACTGTAGAAAAGCATATACAGCTGTAATAATAGACCGCCTAAACTTAGCTTCTAAATATGCTAAAACTCTAAAAACAGTCACACAGGCTATTACTAAAACAAAAAACACTCTTAAAATACGTAGGCAGTGAGAATCCGGGTTGTAGTTCAACCTAGAATAATCGCGGGGTCTTGCAGACCGCTCATATTCCTATTTATTGGGCAGCGTACTTTTCAGTTAATTCTATCAACTCATTAATCAATTTATGAACTTTAGTACAAGGATTATGATTTGAAAAACTTCTGTCAAAATATAAACCTTCAAGCTTTTCAGCATTCTTTATTGCATTCTCTTGATTTCCAAATTCATTTAATATAGCAAACATCTCTTTTGAATTCTTCTGATATTTGAAGTCAGTTCGATTTGCTGCTTTATTAACTTCTTTTTCAATAAATTTTTGATATTGAACTCGTGAAATACCTGTGTTGTAATAATTAAAATGCAATAAATACCAAAGTTCAAAAGCCTCATTAGTCCAAGCACAATTAATTTTCGGCTTCGAGTTTTCTCCTTTGTTTATAGCATTGTTAAAGTTTTTTGCAGGAAAACTATCCTTGTCAAAAACAGCCCAGACCTTATCAATTTTCCGTAAGTACTTTTCTTCATACTTAGTTCTTAATTTTTTCGCTTCTTCAACTATTGACAAAGTATTTTTACCAGTGCCATCAATGTCAATATTAGTCAGTTCTAAAACACCTTTGGGCAATGAATATTTTAAAGATTCAAAGTAATTTGGTTCAGTCTTTTCACCTTCACAAACAATTAGGTAAAACTTTCGTTTTGATTTAAACTCAGTCTTACGTTTCTTTTCTTCTCTTGCTCGTCTTTTAAGAACGGCGTTGTCAATTTTAATAATATTAGCCATTGCTTAAAAGTTCTTCGAAGTTGCCAATAAATGGAATTGCTCCATATCTGCCATTGATGTAGTCTTTTTCAAAAGACCTATCTTTTCTGATTTTTTTACTGGAGCCTTCCTCTTTATATTCAATCAAGGAATACAAATCACTTGCCTCAAATTTGTCTTTCTCTAGAAAATAAATTTGGTCTCTTCTAAATCTGCCATATGATAACAAATTCGTATCATGAGTTGCAAAGATTAATTGTGCATTATTTGTATTATACTCAGGGGAATTAAATAAATTAGTAATTGCAGCAGTCATTAATGGATGAAGTTTCGCATCTAATTCATCAATAACCAATACTCCACCACCAATTAGAGTATCAAAAATTGGTCCTGAAATATCAAAAACTTTATTTGTCCCTGATGATTCTTGTCCACGTAAATCAAAATCCTTGAAACCAACTTTTTTACCACTTTCGTCATATTTATTGTGGACTGTGTTAATCCTTGCAATAGTTTTTCCTTGCAAATCATTGATTATATCATCAAGAAGTTCTGCAGGTAAGTCATCTGGTAAAAATCTTTCTTGAAATTTCTCTTTTCGGAATTTTAGTTGTTCAAATCCTAAATCTAAGTCTTTTAAAAAATCCAGTAGCTTTTCTTTTGATTTCTTTTTGTCCAACAATGAAAAAGTAAGCCCTCTATAATTATCATGACTTAATCCAGAAATAGTTCCTAAATCATTAAACCAGCTAATAATTTTTGCGGCGTTTTCTCCATTAAATTGGTCAACAACGGAAAGAAACAGAGCATTTTCTCTAGTTTTAAATTCAAGACCATGACCTTCTTTAAAGTCATCAGTTACCCCAATTCCATTTTCTTCCCTGATAAATAGAGGAATTTCATTATCTCCTTCTAATTTAAATAACCATTCTCCATGGATTGAACTATTATCAATTTCAAAACCATATCTATATCTTGTTTTGTCAATTAAGAAAACTAATTCAAAAAAAGTCGGTTTATTTTCAGTACTAGTATTAAGTAAAAAAGGAACAATTTCAAATTTCGATGCAGATGTCTTTTCTACAGATGTCATTACAATTCTTTTCATTGTCGACATTGCTTTAATGAAATTTGATTTTCCACTTGAGTTAGCCCCGTAAAGAACTGCACTTTTCAAGAGATTAAATTTCCCTGCTTTGAATGTTGATTCTTTATATTCTGTAATATTTGTAGCCTCTAAGGATAAAGTTTTTTTATTACTAAAAGACAAAAAATTTCCAACTGTAAATTCAATAATCATTATTTCTAATTATTAGTGAGAAAAATTCTCATTCTTTACAAATATAGAAATATTGTGAGAATATTTCTCACGATCACTTGATTATTTTACAAGATGCTTCAATCAACGCGTATGCAATTAATCTTCCTTCTCGGTATGGCGTTATAACAGTAATTATTAATCATTTTAAAATTTACTGTTATGCAGAAGAAAACATCACTTACAATTTTGGAAAAGGCCATTGTCTATGTGCCCGAGTTAAAAAAGGTGCTGAAGAAACTTGAAAACCAGGTCGATCTGCGCGGGCAAGAGGTCATAAACCTCAAAATCGGAGATGTTGATTTTGAGCGGCAAACCATTCATATCAGACAGAGCAAATACAAAAAAGACCGCATTGTGCCTCTTTCCCCGACCATGGCTATTGGCCTAAAAAAATACATGGCCGCCGAAAACCCTTGCCAGTGGCTCTTTAACGGCACACAGCCCATTAGATACCCTTTATGGAAGGCGATAAATACGACCTGGCCGATGTGGTGCGCAAATTCGGCAGACGGTTAATGACCCAAGGACCACTCTCGCCCATGCAGGTCAGGGCATTTAACAACATTGTTTCGTCCCGCACCGCACAACTGGGGTGGAACGAATATGCCTGTGGAACGACAAGCTGTATTACAAAATATTGTTCCGGGCAAAGGATTACCGGAAAAAAGGTGCCCCAAGACCGTAAGCCTGCCAGGTGTGGAGTTTTTAAAACGCTTTTGCCAACATGTGATGCCCAAGGGCTTCGTTCGTATCAGGAGGTAAGGCATAGCTACACAACCTAGGATTAGTTTTCCGGTACACAACCTAGTTAAAATACTGAAGTCTAAATTAGTGTAAGTGCATAAAGTCAATTGGAAAAAACGTCATTTTAATGAGGTTAAAATACTAGTGTCCAAACTGTAGATTTGCAATGGTCTGAACTGTAGAAAAGCATATACAGCTGTAATAATAGACCGCCTAAACTTAGCTTCTAAATATGCTAAAACTCTAAAAACAGTCACACAGGCTATTACTAAAACAAAAAACACTCTTAAAATACGTAGGCAGTGAGAATCCGGGTTGTAGTTCAACCTAGAATAATCGCGGGGTCTTGCAGACCGCTCATATTCCTATTTAGTCTTTGCAAGAAAACTCCAAATACTGCGTTATTCTCATTTTTGAAACAGTCATTTACAATCAGTAAACTCCTTGGTTTCAAAAATATCGAAAGCCTTGTCTTTGAAGCTTTCATATGTTTATAATTTGTTTCTTAATGGTCATATGGAACTCCCGATGAATTTTAATCATTCTTCTGTGTGTATTTTAGAATGCTAAAATTCATGTTCGTTTCTTATCAAAGACAGAAAAAACAGTAGTTTTCTTGCAGCCACTAATTAACGGATAAAACCTGCATGACAGGAATGCATACAATCTCTTTTGAGAGCAGCCAGATTGATCACGCTGGTTCCAAAACGTTATTTTGTATTGCTGGGCAATAAAATTAAAAGAAAAACATCACTTAAACGCGGCGCAAGATAGCCTTTAGGGCCAAATAAAAAAAATAATTCAACTAAACAGAAAGCTCAGGGGCATCGAGAGTGAGCCTATTGGCTACCACGGAATCAATAAAATTAATTACTCATTAACATTAAAGAGTACCCAAAGATGAAGCTTCCTGCACGCAGCAAGGAACAAAAAACCGACCGCCAGAGGAATTAACCTGACTACGGCCCGTTTCATGGGCTTTGTCATTATTCCAGGACAGAGATATATTTTCTTAAATCGGAACTGAGAATATTGTATAATTCCTGTTTGTTATTTTCGTTTGTTTCTGCAAAAACAAAACCGAAAAGAGGATATTTGTTAATATCCAAAGGTCTAATCAAAACAGGATTTTCAAAATCAGCAGCAAGTGCTTCATAATCAAATCTGGCAATATCAGTAGGCTTAAGACCCGAATTATTATCTAAAACGATGATGCTAAACAGCTTATTTTCTTTTCCTTTGTATATAGCATCCCAATCAGGCCGACTGTTTTCAAAATAGTATTTGTAAGAATTAAGCCCCACTGCAATTCCAGATAAATCAGCAGTAGTGCACCAACCTCCAAACCGAAGAGGGTTTATTTCAATGGGAATTATTTTGCCGTTCTCATTACATGTTTTCAGGGAAATTTATCAGATGATCGATGAATCACCAATAAAAGTGCAGGATCGCAACAAAAAAGGAACGTATCATCAGGGGTACATGTGGGTTCGGTATGCCCCATTGTCAAAAAGCGTGCTGTTTGAGTACTACAAGAGCCGATCGGCCAATGGCCCCATCGACGACTTGAGTTCGTTCCGTGGATTTGTTCAAACCGACGGTTATAGTGGCTATACCTTTTTGGCAAAAAAAGCAGGACTGACTCATTTATCATGCTGGGCACATGCCAGACGGTATTTTGATGCCGCACTGAAGAACGATCAGGAACGAGCTTCGCATGTGCTAAGCCTCATTCAGCTTCTCTATGCCATTGAGGCTATTGCACGGGAACAAAATCTATCCCATGAGCAACGGCATGCTCTGCGGCTGGAAAAAGCTCTGCCTGTAATTAACGAAATTGGAGCATACATTAACAAGCACAAAGGATCTGTAATACCAAGAAGTCCTCTGGGCAAAGCTTTTGAATATTGCAAAAATCGCTGGACAAGCCTGCAGAACTATCTTACCAACGGAATGCTGGAGATAGACAGCAATCTGGTTGAGAACTCTATTCGCCCTCTGGCTCTGGGACGTAAGAACTATTTGTTTGCCGGTTCACATGATGCTGCCAGAAATATCGCAATGTTCTACAGCTTCTTTGGAACTTGCAAGAAACTTGACATTGATCCGCAAAAATGGCTAAAGTACGTCATGGAAAACATCCACATTACACCCGCCGAAAATTTCAAAGAACTTTTGCCGCAATTTATTGATAAAAGTTTGCTTCAGGAATAAGTATTTGCTCGGGCGGATACCTATAATCTGCTTTCACAAACATTCGTTTAATTTCAGCAGAGTCATTATAGAAACGCTTAAAGCATCCACAGGCAATCACATTTTCATTATCGTAAATCAGTACCACAGAGTCAATTATCTCAATCTCATTGTGATTATCATAATCCTTTTTGCTCGCTTTTATATCTACCAGTCAACTCATTATCAAGTAGAAATATCAAATGGGTAAAATCGGCATTTGAACTACTTGTCCTCATTATTTTCAATAAATCCATATTTACGGGTAAAAATGTCAGTCATGTATACTTTCATTATTGTCATAACATCTCAAAACATTCGATAAAGCTCTTAATTCCAATCATTATTGCACCTTTTTTTTCGAAATCCATGTTTATAAGCATCCTTCTTTCTTTAAACCTGTACATTATCGCAGTCAATAATGATTTTGATTTCAGGTTTTGTAAATCGTATGAATAAACCTCTTTTTTATCTATATCTTTGAGTTCTCCTTCACTATACTTTAACATCTCAAGATTCCTTTTTTGAATTTTAGAATAAAGAGATTCTGTCACTTGTTTTCGCTGAAGATTTGGCTTTAATCGAAAATATTCCCAAACCAAGAAGTAAATTTTCATAATTTCTTCTAATTCTTCCATCGAAACATCTAGACGATGACCCAATAAAACAGTCAAATAGAAAGGTTGCAGTTTGTAAATCTCGTCTGAAACAGAATTAACATAGTCTGCATCAATTTGGTCAATTTTCTTTATCAATTCAGCAATTGCCCTAGCCTCTTTAAAATCGTTATCGGTGAAATTAAGTTTTGTCATAATTCTTTATCGTGTACTATCGTTGTTGTATGCCGCACAACTTGTTTATATACGGAACTTTTATCCAACAATTTTGGTTGGCTATGCGGAAGTTTTGATTTTTTATACTTTTTACCTCCCAATAAAAAAGACGAAATTTCCTATTTAATGCAAGTTAAGTATATTTTACATATTATCAAATGGATTTTAATCTTTCTTATACTGGTCTCTGTAACATGAGTCTAAACCACAAAAGCAGATGTCATCATTTGCAAGGTACATTTTGGTTTTTCGCTGTAAGCCACAAGAGGACAGTAATATTAAACAGAGTAGTGTGTAAATTATTAAGTATTTCATTTTGTCTTTTTATATGTATATTATTTACTAAATTTACTCAAATGCATCATTTCCCATTGAAAATGAAAAGTGTGTTTTACCGTATTTTCATAATCCATATAATTATCGGTCGATTCTTTATTAAAGTAATAATATTGAAAGTAGGCGTTCTCTTTTGACATAAGAAAAACATGCGGTGTGCCCAAGCAATGCATTAGCTTATGTGGCAATTCTACTTCGGGGGTGTATTTAGTGCCAAATTCTTTATTCTCCGCAGCACCATTGACAAAAAATACATTGGCTATGGTGCTGCAAGGCATTAATTACCTATGACTAATCAACTGTAAACTTAAGGTATCTTTATACCATAAATTAACTTGCTCTGTATTTCACCAGTTTCGGCATTCACTAGGTAGCAACGATGCTTGTTAATGTCAAACCTTTTAGCCTCTATAAACCAATAATGTTCTGGTTCATCTTCAAATACAGGGCTATTGGATCTCCCAATCGCTTCTAATTTGAAAGGCCCTATTTTAGCACGAACCAGTTTAATTGCTTCCTGCCAGCAGATTGGGTATTTAGCAGCAATACTATCTACTTTGTCTATTGTTGTTAGCTCGATGTAATTGTAGATACTATAGGTAGGGTTATTAGCTGTATAATTTATAAAAAAAAATCCAACAGTTAGACTTTTAAATGTTTGGTATTTCAATTGCAAATTGCCACTGTCTAAGAAAAAATCAGTAAACGTAGCTATATTACTTTTGTAGTTTTTGTGCATAAAGCCCAAAATGTTTTTATCAACATATACTGTTGATAGTGTTTCTTTATCATAAATCAAGGTATCCTCAATGGTCTCTTTAATTTTTTCAATGTCATAATCCTTAATGTCAATGTGGTATACATATGCGCTTGTATCCAAATCACAAAAACAGATATCATCGTTTGCGAGGTATAGTTTGGTTTTAGATGCAAACCACAAGAACATAGCAACATTAAACAAAGAAAGGGGTAGATTATTAAAGATTTCATCTTATATAGGTATATAAATATTTAATAAAGCATATCATCATCTGAAACTGTACCATAAATTAACTTGCTTTGTATTTCACCAGTTTCGGCATTCACTAGGTAGCAACGATGCTTGTTAATGTCAAACCTTTTAGCCTCTATAAACCAATAATGTTCTGGTTCATCTTCAAATACAGGGCTATTGGATCTCCCAATCGCTTCTAATTTGAAAGGCCCTATTTTAGCACGAACCAGTTTAATTGCTTCCTGCCAGCAGATTGGGTATTTAGCAGCGATACTATCTACTTTATCTATTGTTGCAGGCTCAATGTAATTATAACTTCTATAAGTAGTGTCGTTTTCATTAACCCAAAAAGTTTGTCCAACATTTAGATTGTGAAACCTATATTTCTTTGATTGTAAATTGCCGTTATTTGTGTAATATCTAGAAAGGGTCATTATGTTGCTTTTATAATTTATGTGCATAAAGCGCAATAGGTCTTTATCCATTGTCCATGAATCAACATCTACTGTTAAAAGAATTTTATTATCATTAATCAAGGTATCCTCAATGATTTCTTTAATTTTTTCAATGTCATAATCGTTGATATCAATGTGGTCTGTATAACTAGAGTCTAAACCACAAAAGCAGATATCATCATTTGCAAGGTACATTTTGGTTTTTCGCTGTAAGCCACAGGAAGTTAGCAATAACAAACTAAGGAGTGTATAGCTTATAAAGTATTTCATTTTATCTTTTTATATATGTGTATTATTTACTGAATTTACTTAAGTGCATCATTTCCCATTGAAAATGAAAAGTGTGTTTAACTGTATTTCCATAATCCATATAATTATCGGTAGATGTTTTATTAAAGTAATGAAATGGAAGATAGGTATTATCCTTTGGCTGAAGAAAAACATGCGGTAAGCCCAAGCAATGCATTAGTTCGTGGGGTAATTCTGTTTTCGGTGTAACAGGTATTTTAAGGTGTTCCGCATTATTTCCTAAAAACATAAGAGCTTGATTATTTCCTGTTTTCGAACACCCATTAATACCTGCTTTAGTATCATCGCCTGTGAGCGTTTTGGCAGGAATATAACACTGAAAATTAGTTAAGAATAGTGTGATGCTCTTTTTGTCCATAGCATCGTATCCCCAATTATAAGAAGAGAATCTATCCAATAAATGATCTATACCTAAAAAGTCCTCATTACCTTCCTCTTGTAATAGATCCATTTTTAATGAGCCTGCATGGTTGATCTCTAAATCAAGCGTCTTCTTAATCTCTTCTTCTGAAAAAGGACGAAATAAATTATTTGATTTATAATCGGTTAAATCGCTCAAAAGTTCAGTTCTAATACTAACAGGATTTCGGCGCACACGTAAATTGGCATCCATAAAATATTTTGCCCAATTTTTCTCAAAATCGTTGGCCAAATTCACTTCGTGTATGGTGTTTCCTACTATATTAAAATCGAGCAAAGCAGGATTAAAGGCACGTTGCAAATCGTCTTTAATTTTTTGAGTTAATGCTGAGGATGCATATTTCGAAATGCCAAACGAGTTAGATATAGCATTTTTCTCGTCATCATTGTCATCTTTATTTACTTTTGTAGTCACCATAACCAATCGTAAATCAACTTTTTTTGGTTTTGGATGAAATACATTGATACCACCAATAATATTATTACCCGATTTAAAGCGAAGTTGAGTTGGTGTTTGCTTTGTGGCATTGCAGCTAATCGAAATGCTTTTCATGGCTGCTAAGTCCTTACTTTCATTACCATTTTTATCCTTGGTTAGAATAGTGAATTCATTACCATCGTTACCTTCAATTAAATCAAGAGTGCCTTTATCTTTATTTTTCTTAACATCCACCGATAATTCAACAGTTTGTCCTTGGCTGATGCTTAACCAAGGTACATAATACTCCTCCTCTGCAATATTAAATGGAGTATACTCTTTTTTTAGTTTCTCTAGGTCTGTACTATTCTGACGCAACTTCTTAGTTAACGAATCAAAACCAAATTCTCCTTTTGTTCTGGCTTTATCACCTGCACTTTTATAGGTGTCAAATTCAATACGGCATTCTGATACTCTTAATTTAGCCTCAGTGGTCATAGTACCTGATATATGTTCTGATGAAAATGTAAATGTTGTCATTATGCTTGTTCTATAACGGTTAGTTCTACTTGTTCGGTATTATTATTCACAAGGTAATTACTTAAAATATCGTTTTCGAGCCTATTCCCATTGTATTCAAAGTCGGCATCCTTATCGTTTAAATTCAGACTTATCTTTTTGCCTACTAAATGGCGTGTTTTAAATACTACGATAATAGTATCGCCAATTTGGTAATCGTCAATGCGATTGCCCTGCATATCTGTAATATAACACTCAACCCACTCGGGTTCTTGTACAGGCTCCTCTTCTACAGGTCCTGGGCCAAAAGCCCTATCATTTGGAGTGATATCAGTAACTTTCCAAACCTTCTGGTGCTCTTCACCACGGTTACGGGTAATGGCTGGCGATAGACGTATATGCATTCGCATGGCACTACTACCTGTTGATGTCATTTGCTCACCAACACGAATACAGTAACAATCCCAAAACTCAATTTTAAAAGCCTGTTCCAGGTCGCCATCGAAAAATACCAACTTACCTTGTTTCATATCACCCTGTAACAACCATTCATACAAAAAGTCGTCATCTTGGCTTGAA
The DNA here is from genome assembly GCF_000517085.1 of Saccharicrinis fermentans DSM 9555 = JCM 21142. NCBI lineage: Bacteria > Pseudomonadati > Bacteroidota > Bacteroidia > Marinilabiliales > Marinilabiliaceae > Saccharicrinis > Saccharicrinis fermentans. The sequence continues at coordinate 2,262,903 of NZ_KI912107.1, forward strand.
TCTAATGAAAGATTAAATATGCCACCAAACTTGTTATACTCAGTACGTTTTGTTATTTGTTGCACCGGACGAATATAACTATCATAGTTGCGGGAGTAGTTGGGAGCGATACCGTAATCGAGCCCATTACGCTGACGTGCTTTAGCTAATTTAGTATAGTATTTGGCTTTTAATGACTTATCCTCTCCAAATGAAGAAAATTTTTCGGTACAAAAGTTTGATTCGCCATGTTTAACGGCAAATTCTGCTTCTCTCAAGCTTTCTCTAATAAGCTCTTTGTCAAAAAAAGTAGGATTAACAGTAGGTATTGTGCGGGGATTATATGGAGCCATATCTTTTGTATCGGCAGGTTCAAAAGGAAAATTCTTTTGTAAATACTTTTTATAGTATTCCGGATCCATATCTACGGGACAAAAGTACTCGTAGTACACGCTTGTAAGCCAGCGTTCATAGCTGTCTACAACTAGTTTTACTCTATACATATTAAGGTAAAGTTTGACTAACTAGGTTAAGATTTTGATTAATAATTAACATTATAGTACAAAAATAATACAATCTCAGGTTTTAAACAAACCAAATTCGACTTAAGCAAACCTTTCAACTCGCCATCTTAACGACTACAGAACTTAAACAACTACAACAACTCCCCATATAAAGTAAATACACTCTTATATAAATAGTTTTGTTCCCTCCAGCGCAATAAGTTACTTTTGCACATCCAAAATAACAGATAAATATGAATTCTATTACTAAACTTTCTTCCCTATTAATACTCTTGGGTTTATACGCTTGCCAACCAACCAATAACAAAAACATCTCTTTTTATCATTGGAAATCAGAAGCCAATTCTTCCGACGTAATCCATACTACACTGCAGCAAAACCACACGAGCACAATATTTATGCATTATTTTGATGTAGAAATGTATAACAACAATGTCAGACCCACCTATGTACTCAGCAAAGTAGATACCCTATATAAATCCTACACCATTGTTCCGGTTGTTTTTATTACCAATAAAGCCATTCAAGAAGCCAATGTTAACACTTTGAGTAGTAGAATTTCTCAGTTAATTGACCAAATCAGTCAGCACCATTTTAACAAAACAATCAAAAACATACAAATTGATTGCGACTGGACACAAAGCACAAGGGCCAAATATTTTTCACTGATTGAAAAATTGCAAGAACACTACGAAATAAATGTTACAATAAGGCTTCATCAAATAAAATTTCAGCAAAAAACGGGTATACCTCCCGTGTCCCGGGGCACTTTAATGCTCTATAATGTAGGAGATTTAAAAAACATAAAGCAGAACTCAATACTAGAAGCAGATATAGTAAAACAATATATTAACTCCTCCAGTTCATACCCACTGGAATTAGACATTGCTTTACCGCTGTTCTCGCAAACTGTCATTAAAAATAATAACAACCAGGTACGAATCATCAACGGCACCCATAAAAAAGAGATGGACGAAGCATCTGCTTATTTTAAACCACTAGATACATACCTTTATCAGGTTAAAAAAGACACCCTTTACAAAGGCTTTTACCTAAGCAATGGCTATACAATAAAATTAGAACATTCTAATAAAGATCAAATCATAGCTGCCTATCATGTCATAAAACAAAGCCAGATAAACCACAAGAACATCATTTTTTATCACCTAGACGACAACAACTTACAATCAATAAACAGTATCATTAAAGAACTTTAACAGCTTTAAAATGCAGACCAACTACACACAAATAAAACAGCTTTTACTACTAATATTACTACTCCCATCAACCATCACTTTTGCCTGTGGAGGGGGATATTATGATGAGTACGATTTTTTCTACAACCTGTTCAATCAACAAAATATATCCGCTAAAGACTACTATCCCTTTTTGCGTACTGATGACCGTGCCTTTTATCAAGAAGAGGAAAAAAATCCCTATGCTTTTACTTCTGGTAATCTCACACTGTGGAAACAGCTATTGCCCCAATGGAGCTACAATGAGATACAAACAGCCTTGCAAACAACAGACCATGAAAGTTTTAGAAAACAATGGACAAACAAAAATTCTCCCTTAGAAAAGAAAATTAAAGAATATATGCTTTTTGCCCGCAAGTGTAGTAATATATTTGCCTACCGAAATACACAATCGTGGGACTATAAAGAGATGATAGCCAATACAAAAATTGATATTGCACCACTACTGGAAGAAGCCAACACCGCCCTTAGTAGCGAAACGAACAAACAACTCAAAATTAGGTACTACTACCAAATCATCAGAATTCTGCATTACGATAAGCAAAATCAAGCCGCTATCGATTTTTTTAACCATCATATAAAAGACAACTTTAGTCCTAACGAAATCTATTACTATATTTTAGATCATATTGCCGGTTGTTACTATAACATAAAGGACTACGAAAAAGCAGCTTATCTATTTTTACAAGTTTTCACCCACAGCCTGGATAAAAAAACCACGGCTTATACCAGCTATGTATTTTGTACATATCGGGGAGCCGAAGGGAAAGCGTATTTCAACGGAACAAAAGATCAGGTAAGCTATTTGACACTCAAAGGCATTCGTAATTTCACTGACGAACTAGGTGTCTTAAACGAACTATACAACTTAGCGCCCAATGACGAAAAAATGGAGTTACTCTTTATGCGTGCCATTAATAACCTAGAGAGAAAAGTTTGGCCCAAAGCAAGCGGAATGAATACCACTGCGCTCCCCTCCATGAATGAAAGCAATGCGCAAACTACGCAAGTCTTAAAAGCTTTTGCACTGAAAAGCTATGAAAATCCCCGGATAAAGCACAAACAATTCTGGTTACTTTCCTTATCCTACCTTCACTTTCTATCAGGAGATCAAAACCATGCTATTCAAACACTTAAACAAATAAACAAAGTCTCCTATTCTGAGCAAAAGGAACTGCTATCAAAAGTCTATACTGTGTTTAGTTGGAAAGAAATAGATACTACTAAAGAACAATTTTTAGCTACTAATTTTGGTGAAGACATTGGACATTATAAGGTCTATCAGACTAACTGGCAACATCTGGTATTGGATCAGGTGGCCCATGTATATTACCAAAACGGAAAATTAGCCAAAGCCTTTTTAATACATAACGACATCAAAAAAATCAGTGCACTTTCATCACACACACTCATTGATAAACTACTGACCTTTGCGCAAAAACCAAACAAAAACCAACTAGAGCAATACCTCTTGGAAAGATGCAAAGGAGGAGAAACTTCATCACAAGTAACAGACTACCTTCAGCAGGTTAAGGGTTTATATTACTTGCAAGCAGCAGATGTAGTCAATGCCCATAAACATCTAAAAACCAAAGATTTTGACCCCATCATCATCCCAGCTAAAATATTTAGCAACAACACCACGGAATGCTTTTCATGCGATGAAAATGAAATCATGGTTGATTCAGTCTACCTGGCTTCACCCTTTGCCTTTATAAAACCCTCCTTTTCACTACATGAATTACCCACTTACCTATTAAAATTAGATTCCATTAGCAAAGGAACAGTAGTCTGGAAGAAGAAACTTGCACATTATCTGATAGCCAATTATTATTTCAATGTTTCAAACACAGGTTACTACCGAGGGTATCTATTTGAAAAAGAACACTTTTCAAACCACCACTTTTTTAGGTATTACGGAAGTAACGATAAAATGGCTGACGAACTCATCCAAAACAGTATGGGATATAACCTCAAAGGCATTAAAAATCATGAAAAAACCTATCACCAACTCGCCCAAACAGCTTATTTGCATTATCGGAAAGTACTAGAAAACTCAAACGACAAGGAATTAAATGCCCGTTGCTTATATATGATGGCCAAGTGCGAACTAAATACTTTTTATAACGAAACTTATAAAGGATGGGGTTTTTACGACGGAAGTAACACAACAGAAAACAAAGCATTTGACGAACTAATAAACCATTACTCAAATACTAAATTTTATCAAATGATTATCAAAGAATGTAGCTTTTTTAGAAATTACAGTGCCTTATAAAAGATAAGAACTACAACAAGAAGAATAAATAACATCTACTCTTGTTTAAATACACAACTAAGTACCTTCTAAAAACCATAAAAATGACAAAATACATCATTAGCATTAGTTTTTTAACACTCCTATTAACCAACAGTTTAAGTCAAACTAAAACAGAACCATTTGACCCCTATGCAATGTCCAACCTGGTCCGGTCAGGAGACACCTTAAAGCTACGGCAAGCGATTACAAAATATAATTACGACGTAAACACATACGATGCGGAAGAATTTACAATGCCATTGTTACATGTAGCTTGTAGCTCAGGAGATAGTGTGATGGTTGACTTTCTACTAAAAAACGGAGCCAACCCCAATATACCCACCCGGTACGCTTTGGCTGCCAGTTGGGCAGCAGAAAAAGGCCACGTAAAACAAATAAAGCAATGTTTAGATAATGGTTTAGACCCTCAGATTGAAGAAATGAGCTACTGGGTCAACAAATACAAAAAAGGAGACAAGGACATCCCCCAATGGATGAACAAAGTAATCAGCCGGGTTCTTGAAACAGATACCATTCCCTATCAGAACTTTCCCTACTACCAATTTACAGACCCTGGAGATTATACGCTACTCATTGCCTCTATCATTTCTGATGAATATAAAAAACATCAGTTAACAAAGGAGCTTATTGATGCTGGTGTAAACATAAATCTAATCAACAAAAGCGGTTATACAGCCCTTATTGCAGCCATACTCAAATTAAATCCTTCATTGGTAAAACTATTGATAAAAAATGGGGCACATGTAAACCAACTAATAGCAAATCCCTTTCAAACTCGTAATGACGATGTTCTCAACAACCATGTAAGTCCCCTACTCTTCTTGCTTATCTACATTAATGATAACCATGAGCTCTTATCCCAAAATCATGATGAGATTATAAGCATCATTAAAATGCTAAAAAAAGCAGGTGCAGACATGTCTATACAAACAAAAACAGAACAAATGTCGGCAATGGATATTGCTAGGCAGTTGGGCGATGATAAGATCATAAAAGCCATCCAAAAATAACACACAAAATATTCACTAAATTCTTTTCTATATTTGCACTATAACCTCAAAGAAAATAAAATTTGTCAAAATATATTTTCATACTAATGTTGCTCTTCCATGTGGGAGAAGCTTTCACCAACACGCTTGAGCATGGCCTGTTATATAAAAATCACTTTTCACATTCTGATGACGTATTGGAAAATGTGGATATACATTTTGATATAGTTAGAGGAAAGGTAGGACGTTTTATTGCCAATAAAAACAAATCGCACAAAAACCTCACGCTACAAGATTCCGTTTTAACATTTGCATGCTGGATCAAACCAGAAAATGTTGGAAAGAAATCAGCAACCTACCTGTCTGAATTTGATATTTTAAACTTTAGAGTTTTAGCTACCCGCCAAATACAATTTAATCATTATAACAAAAAAGATATTGACACAAAGCCGGTTATCTGCAAAGATGTGTGGCAACACATCGCATTTACATTAAACGCAGATGGTACACTAAAAATCTATTACAACGGCGATTGTATAAAGAGTGATTCAATACAGGCAGACTGGCATCTGATCAGAAAAAATTTAAACATTGGCACAGATAAATACAAGCTAAACGCCAATGGACTTATTGATGATATTTACATTTACGATAGGCATTTAAACGCACAACAAATTGAGAAACTCTATACTGAAACCTTGATAGATGCCCCTTTACAACATAAATTACAAGCCTACTTTCCACTCAATGGCAACACTAAAAACAAGATAAACAATAAAATTAAACCTCAGGACGAATACATATTTTACACAGATGACGAACAACATGGCCTATGTGCTAATTTCGTTAATGACAGTTGTTTTATAGATATTGCAGGCTTTAAATACGACCAACAGTTAACATTTACCTGCTGGATAAAACCAGAAGCTACCCATAAATTAATGTCGGTTATTGGAAATAACAACCTGGTTTTCAGATTCAATCCCCATAGAAGCACACTAGTCTTTACAGTCCCCTTGCTTTACTCCAAATATTCTAAACCCTATCAAAAAGGAAGAATAGATGATTGGACACATTTGGCAATATCCGTTAACATCCATCATAAAGTTGATTTCTATGTCAATGGAAAACACTTCGACACACAATTGATCGAAGGTAAATCAGGCGATGAAAATACACTCACCATTGGCCAAAGTATATGGAAGAATCAATTCATAGGTCAGATGAGCCAGCTAGCCATATGGAACAGAGCACTCACATCTCGTGAGATAAAACAAGTTTACAATGGTAAATTAGAGACAATACAACCTACAAATGCACCCATTGCTTCATGGATCTTTATAGGGGGTAGCATATTTCTATTAACCCTTATCATTTCTCTGATATACATTCGGTATCACAAACAGCGAAACAACAATCTCTCTGGAGAACCTATAAAATCAATGTCTCCAATAAATTCCGTTCACCTCACCCATATTTTTAGAGCATATGATGCCCAGGGCAATGACATATCCAGGTTATTCTCTCCTACATTAATAAAACTATTTTCCTTAGTAGTATTATTCCCTTTATTAAAAAAACGACACATCACTTCCTCCGAACTATCTGATATATTATGGGAAACAGATAATCCATCTCAACAAAAAAACAACAGAAGTACACATATACACCGATTACGTAAACTATTAGAGCGGTTTAACCATGTAACCTTGACATACCAAAACAAAGAATGGCAGTTAAAACACGATGCTGATTTTTTTATTGATATTCAACACTTTGACCAAGCACTCAATGATAACACATTGCAAAAGCTTCCTGCATCCATAATGCTAAATCGTCATCTCAGAACCGAAAATTTTGATAGTCTCATTCATATCTATGAACAAAAGTATATACTAAGCTTTAAAAGCACTTGCTTTAACCTCTTCGCCAACAAACAGTATTCTCAGGTAATCAACATCAGTCGTTTGTGGACCGATATAGCCCCCCTCAGTGAGCTTGCCCACAAGTACCTCATTTCGTCCTTGCTTAAAACACAACAAAAGCAAGAAGCACTCAATACCCTTACTTCGTTTAGCCATAGATACAGCAAGTCATTAAACGAAGCGCCCACCATAACAATAGATGATTGCAACCACTTTAAACCCAACGACGCATTTTAGAAAATCTATTACGAAGTTCTAGAGTATCATTCAGGTTAAAGGGTAAAATTACGTACGAATTGGAGGTACATTTTAGATTTACCCCCCTTTTTAACCCTTTGCTGACCCAATTTAAAACCCTGGTTTATGTAAATTTGGGTAAAATCTAAAATTATGATGAAAGCAAACTGTATTGGAATCCTGATATTCCTTTTCATTTCTACTTTTGAGATATCAGCACAGTCCTATTTTAACGTACTTGATTACGGTGCTAAGGCCGATGGCTTCACCATTGACACCAAAGCAGTTCAGGCGGCCATAGATGCGGCCAATAAAAACCATGGGGGCACAGTTATCATTCCTTCCGGAAAAACAGTGATGAGTGGCACCTTATTTATGAAAAGCTTTGTCACCTTGCATTTGGAAAACGGAGCTATACTAAAGGGCAGTCCAAACATAGCAGACTATCCGGAAGGTACACATAAAAACATGTACAAAAATGAACCCCACATGAATAAATGCTTCATTTATGCCCAAAACGCCCACTCCTTTGCTTTTGAAGGTTACGGAACAATAGATGGCAACGGACACCCCCAACATTTCAATAGAAAAACAGGACGCCCAATGATGATGCGCTTTAAAAACTGCGACAAGATACATATGCGCAATATTACTTTAATCAACCCTGCAGCATGGACTTCGGCCTGGTTGTATTGCAATGAAATAGTGGTGGATGGAATTCGCATTCACAGCCGGGCCAACGGAAACGGCGACGGACTGGATTTTGACGGCTGTACAAACGTAAGAGTATCCAATAGTTCATTCGATAACAGTGACGATTGTATTTGCTTACAGGCCTCCTTACCCGACAAACCCTGCAAAGACATTGTTATCAGCAACTGCATCTTTGAAACAAAATGGGGAGGAATGCGAATAGGTCTGCTTTCCAGAGGCGACTTTGAATCTGTTACGGTCACTAATTGTACCTTTAAAAACATACAAGACAGCGGGCTAAAAATACAAATGAACGAAGGAGGAAGCATGAAAAACATGGTATTCTCCAATTTGGTGATGAAAAATGTTCCTCGGCCTGTGTTTATGACGTTCGCACAACAAAAAGCTTGCGTTGATGCACCCGATGAAATGTATCCCATGAAAGAAATGAAAAACTTTATCTTTCAAAATATCATTGCCGACAACACCGAATTGGACAAGAACTCGGCCTTTTTCTTAACAGGAATGCCTGGTAAACATATTGAAAATATCATAATAAAAGATATTCAATTTTTTATTGCTGGTGGCGGTACAAAAGAAGATGCCCATAAAAAAGACCTCAACGAATACTCCTTAGATGTATTAGAAGGATGGTGGCCTGAATTTAGTCGCGTAGGTACACTGCCAGCTTCAGGTATGTTTTTACGTCATATGAAAAATGTAACTGTGAGTAACTTTCACTTGTTTATTGAAGGACAGGATGCCAGAAAACCCATCATATTTGATGATGTCATCAACGGAAAAGTCTCAAATTCTTTTATCAACAGCAAAAAAATAAAATTATAAATCATCATGTATAAGCTAGTAAACATTCTACTTCTTTTATTCTATTTTGGACTCATGCCTGCGCAGCATACAACGCCCCTATGGAAAAAAAACGCGATTCCTAACTTCCAAAAATCAAAGGGTAAAGAAACAATTCCGCCTCGTGATATCATCTTTATCAAAAACATACAACAACCTGGAATAGAAGCCTTTTTACCATCCAAACAAAGTGCTAACGGGATGGCCGTTTTAATTTGTCCTGGAGGTGGTTATAGCGGAGTGTCTTACGACTGGGAAGGAACAGATGTAGCCAAATGGCTCAACAGCAAAGGCATTGCAGCTTTTGTATTAAAATACCGGATGCCACAGGCCGAATCGGTGCTTACCTCCTACAAGGCCCCTATTCAGGATGCGCAACGAGCTATTAGATATATTCGTTATCACGCCCAAGAGTTTAACCTCGACAAAAATAAAATAGGAGTTATTGGGTTTTCAGCAGGAGGCCACCTGGCATCTACCCTGGGTACCCACTACAAAAAAGCATATTACAATGCCAAAGACGATATAGATAAGGAAAAGATTCGCCCCGATTTTATGATGTTGATTTATCCTGTCATCAGCATGAAAAAAGGAATTACCCATTATGGATCAAGAAAAAACTTGCTTGGAGAGACTCCGTCGGAGGAATTGATTACAGCGTTCTCCAATGAGTTACAGGTGACAGAAAACACGCCTCCCACATTTATTTTACATGCTGGTGACGATCCTGCTGTACCTATCGAAAACTCTATTAAAATGTATCAAGCCTTGGTAAAAAACAAAGTAAAAACCACCATGCATATTTATCCAACAGGAGGACATGGATTTGGACTGGGAATAAGCCGAAAAGATGCTCCCGACTGGGCTAACCTGGCCACCACATGGCTCAATACCTTAAATAATCATCTATTAGAATCTAAATAAATAATCAGCATATACAAAACGAACGATGCCTGTAAGTTTAATTAGCCCGGGTAAGTTTCATATAGCCATTGAAAATAAATTATAATCATATGAAAAAATTATATAATCTAATATTTATTCCATATCTCTTCTTTCTCTCATGCCAAACGCATCCTAAGAAAGTCAATATACTTGACTGTGGAGCTATAGCTGACAGTACAACCATTAATTCCACTTTCATTCAAAAAGCGATTGATGCGTGTAATGATGCAGGAGGAGGTACAGTGATTATACCAAGAGGTGCTTTTATATCGGGAACAGTTCTATTGAAAGATAACGTGACCCTTCATCTTGAAAAAGGAGCTCAGTTGGTGGGAAGTAAAAACCCCAACGATTATATCACCATTGACCCATTCACAGATGCAGTGAACCAAGTAAGAGGCAAATGTCTGGTAGGAGCCGAAAATGCCCATAACATTGCCATTACAGGCGAAGGAACCATCGTTGGGCGCGGTCAACTCTTAAAAAAACCAGCGCTTTTAAAAACCATGAAAGACTTAGGGGTTGACAGAAGTAAACTCAACGATTTTGCCAACAATCGTCCATTTTTAATTCGCTTGGTAAAATCAACTAACATAAACATTCAGGGGGTGCAATTAAGACAGCCCGCGGCATGGACCTTACATATATTTCAATGTAAGAATATTTTGGTGGATGGTATAGACATCTATTCGCATGCACACAGAAATAACGACGGTATTGATTTAGATTCCAGCAGGGATGCCATCATTCGCAACTGTCATATCGATAGTGGTGACGATGCCATTTGTATCAAAAGCACATCTCCTATGCCCACTCAAGATGTAATGATTAGTAACTGTCACCTCAAAAGTGATTGGGGAACCATCAAATTCGGTACAGAATCAATGGGCGACTTTAAAAATATTACCGTCGATAACTGTACCATCCAAGACACCCGGGGTGGTGGAATCAAAATATTGAGTATGGATGGTGCCAATATTGATAGTATCACCATCAGTAATATTACAATGGATCGTGTGGAAATGCCCATCTTTATACGTCTGGGAGAACGACTCCGTACTTACCGAAATGCACCTAAACAAAAAGTCGGATCTATTAACAACATTGTACTAAGAAACATCAAAGCTGTCGTAAGAGATACCGCAGAATGTAGGGTAAATCCTCCCTCAGGCATTCTAATCACGGGTACACCACAGCATAGAATAGGTAAAGTGACACTCCACAACATCGATATTTCATTACCCGGCTGTGGAACCAAAGCACAAGCTAAAAATCAAATTGCAGAGGATGAAAAACGTTATCCTGAATTTAGTTTTTTTGGTGTACTGCCAGCCAGTAACATGTTTGCCCGTCATATTGAAAAACTAGAAACACAAAACTTACACTTTAGCCATCGTGCAAAAGATGAGAGAAATGAAATCTGGATGGACGATGTGATTGAGACAACGACTGAGAAAGCAAAACAGTAAATCGCCCCTTATAATGAAACAAGCATTACCAATATTATCTATTCTTTTTCTCTTGTAGTTAATATTCGGATGTAAAAATAAAATTCTAATGACAACAAAAAAATTCATCAAATGGAGTTGTGTTGCACTACTGTGTACTTTATCACTCAGCTCCTATGCCAAAAAGAGCAAAAAACCCAATGTATTGGTGATTTACACCGATGACCACAGGTACTCAGGCGTACATGCCCTTGGAGGACAAGCTGTGCGTACCCCCAACATCGACCAGTTGGCCAACAACGGTATCATATTCGACAATGCCTTTTTAATGGGTTCATTTTCAGGTGCCACTTGTATGCCAAGCCGTGCAATGTTAAACACCGGTCGTCAACTATTTAAATTACACGGACAGGGGCATGATATTCCTGTAGAACACACCACATTTGGCGAAGCCTTCAGTAAAGCAGGTTACAACACTCATATGATAGGAAAATGGCATCAAGATAGAGCTTCACTCACCCGTTCTTTCAATGATGGACAAACGGTAATGGGAATAGGTGTATACTTAACAGATCACTATCGCATGCCTTTGTGGGACTGGGACAAAACAGGCGCATTTCCCAAGAAAGATGCCTATTTATTATACTACGACGAACAAGGTAATGAAGTCCGACGTCCTGTAGCCAAAACCGATAAAAGAGGACCCACTGGAACGGAGGCTGATGCTCCACATTCCTCTGAGATATTTGCCCGAAACGCCGCCAGCTATATTAAAAACTATCATGATAAAAAGCCCTTTTGTATGTACTTGGCTTTTCATGCCCCCCATGATCCTCGTCAGGCGCCCAAAAAATACCGAGACATGTATCCCATAGAGAGTATCCATTTACCACAATCGTACATGCCCCAACATCCATTTGATAATGGCCATATGTTTTTACGTGATGAAGAACTGGCTCCCTGGCCCCGAACTCCAGAAGTAGCCAAAGAACATCTAGCAGCTTACTATGCCATTATCACTCATTTAGACGCACAAATAGGAAAAGTGATCGCTGCACTCAAAGAAAGTGGCCAATATGATAACACCATCATTGTATTTTCAGGAGACAGTGGCTTAGCTGTGGGATGCCATGGTTTAATGGGTAAACAAAGTGTATATAATGAAGACGGAATTCATGTTCCATTTGTAATATCAGGAGGAGCTATCAAAGAAAGCGGAGTAAGGTACGATGCCCTTTGCTATATCCACGACATCTATCCTACCCTTTGCGACTTGGCCAATATAGAAATACCTGCTTCGGTTACCGGAAAAAGCATGATGCCGGTGATTAAAGGTGAAAAAAAACAGGTCAGAGATTATATCTACAACGCATACCGTCAACATCAACGTGCTTACCGTAAAGGCGATTATAAGTTATTAGAGTTTGTGAAAGCTCCAGACAAAGATTGGAAACTAGGGGAACTAACACGTGGATCTAGAACAACATTGTTATTCAATATAAAAAACGATCCTTGGGAAACAACCAACCTTGCTTTTCTTCCTCAATACTTTGATCTGGTAAAAACCATGCAAAAAGAAATGAAGGAAAAAGCAGAAGAACTGGGCGATGATAATAAGTTTACCGGCGAAAAATACGATTTCTGGGACTACTATTAACATAGGTCTACATGTATAACAATAGGATAGTATTAATTCTTGGATATCCTTCACCTTCATGAAAAATGGTTCAAAAAAAAGGACAAAGGGAACATTCAAACCCCAATGATGCATTAGAACGCACCGCTACCGCACGAGTTCCCTCGTGCGGTAGCACCTTATTATAACAATATTCTTTCGTCAAAAACTTCTCGCCAACGCCGGCCCCGAGACTATTGTTCTGGCCCAACATACGGTCTACCTCTTGATAATTAGGTACTTATATGAGAATCACTCATTGAATGAAAAATATCGTTATAGCCTTTACGTTCGAAAGACTTAAAATCATATTCAATTTATAAAGAGAAATAACGAAGTTAACGTACGTACTTTTTGTGGCGTAAAAAGTCATGATGAAAGGATTAGGGGTGCATCTCCTCTTTTTCTACTCGACAAGTAACAGTACTTTCTATTAACAAGACGTTTAAAACTAGAATATATCAATCCTCTCAAAGTTTTCAAATTCTATTAACCCAAAATCCTTTTTTCTTTTACTTGTGTGAGATACATTTACGTTACCTGATTCAACATTTCTACAAGAATAATTATCACTACCTATGCTATGTAAATACCACTTGCCACTATTAATATCAAATTTAAATGTAGTAACTACAAAAGATTTATCACACGCTCCATATAATTGCTCAAATGAAAAATAATTATTCTTAATAGTAATTCCTTGAAAAGGATCTCCGACACCTGCACCTCCACATGTAGAACAATCGATTAAGTTACTATTTATTGCCGAAATTTTTACATTCGGAAAGTTTTCAATGGTTTCTAAAAGCACAACTTTTCGCTCGTAGGTGTCTGACAAGCTAGTCAATTCACTATTAGAAATATCACTCTGCATAACCACTATGTAATCATCAATTTTATCATTGTTTATATCTCCATTTTGCCAATAGAACACAGAATAATCTTTGATTGTTTTAGAAATCAAATTTGTTAGAACACCTAATGTGTCTGCTTGAAGGTTTTCTTGTTTACTGAAGTATATATATTTATCACACCCCTCACTTAGTTTAACATAGTAATTCATGGAGTTTCCATAATTTTGAATTACAAAATTTGATTCTTCAGAACTATATAAAGCGCTTATTGTGGTGGGAAGGATAAGTTCAGGCTTCTCGTGAACTAATGAATCTGGAATATCTTCAAAATATTCAGGCCCTAATTCTCCTAAATACTCACTCCACTCAATTCCGTTAAAAATAATATAAACATCATTCGTTCCTTCTTCCTTTATGTCTACAGAGCCTGTCAATTTTCTCTTTTCAGAAGTAAAAACATAAGTCAAAGCATTAATACTCCCAGAAATTTGGAATGATATATTACATTCTTTATTTAACCATAAGCCGGTTATTGATTCTAAAGAAATAACTGAAGACTCGTTCGTAACCTCGTTATCAATAAGGCTTTTTTCTTCCATTTTTCGAGTCAATAGATTAGATGCACATGTTGTGTTATGCCAACATATTACAAAAAATAATATGAAAATATTCTTCATTATGTATATTATTGCATTGTTGCCAAGTTATATACTAAGCCAATTGTCATTATTTTTATTTTATGTCGTTATTTAGTGGTTTTTTTACGTTCAATAACGGGGTCTAAAAACAATGCTTTTTATTTTTTAATATGTTTAACTACACCAAATTTAGCAAATAAATTTACTTTTTGAAATTGTTTGAAATGAATCAGGAGATTTTGAAAGAGCTTTAAAAAACCGATCTAATTCTGTTTGAACACTTGGACGGCTAAAACACATTAGGGATATTAATAAATCTTTAAAAGACAACTTTCGATTACGAGTAAAGTCTTCTTCCGAACATTTTCTTCCATTGATAAAACCTTCATTATCAATAGCTTTTAGAGAGTGAGAAAAAAGCCCTTCTACAAAAAGAGCTCCTCTGCTTTTCTTTTCCTTATTACACTTCTAATATACTTAAAAATATCAAGAAATCCTTAACTTAACGACATTGTACGTACGGTGCTGTGAGAGCTTCTCCGCTAGGCTATGTGCCTAGCGGCTGGCTACTCCTTTAGCTTTGTATTGGACAATCAGATTAAAATAACTTAGTTTTGAATTAACCGAAAAGAGTAAAAGTGAACTAAGGTCTACTCCAGTTTTTTAGGACTATCAATCGAATTAGTCTTTTACTCTTTCATTGAAATGAACCAGTTAGAATCTTAAGTTTTCAGGCTTATTAAAGGAGTTAGTTTTTTTAATGTATCGGTTTATTATTACTCACCTAAATACAACGTTATGAATTACAAATGGTTTGTCGGAATTGATGTTTCAAAAAGAACTTTAGGTGTTACCTTGTATTTAATAGATCATGGTAATAAATCTCCTCCATTATCAATCAGCTAATGACAATAAGGGAAATCGTGCTATAATTAAATGGTTAATAAAACAAGGCGCTAATCCTAAGGAAGCGCTGTTTTGTATGGAACATACAGGCGTTTACAGTATTAAAATTGCTGTGTTTCTAGAAAAAAATAAATGTAGTTACTCAATGGTTTCACCTTTGCACATTAAACGTTCTTTAGGTATAGTGAGGGGTAAGAATGATAAGATTGATTCTTTTCAGATTTCAAGATTTTGCTATTTGCATAGGGCTGAATTACCTCAAACAGTATTACCATTAAAGTCAATTCAAATATTACGAGGATTGATTAATGAACGAGAGCGACTGGTTAAAGTGCAAACATCCGAAAAGATTGTGATTCATGAATTAAAGGAAACCAATACTAGAGGAACAATTAAAAGGATAAAATGTAGGATAGCCCTGCTTGCAAAGGATATAAGTAGTATTGAACGGGAGATGGAACAGGTAATAAACTCGGAACCTAATGTTTTTAAGAATTATGAACTGGTCAGAAGTGTAATCGGAATAGGTCTGGTAAATTCAATTTTGTTTATTGTTTACACATGCAATTTTCAGAGCTTTACCGATGCAAGAAAATATGCTTGCTATGGAGGAGTGGCACCATTTGAGCATATTTCGGGAACAAGTATTCGTGGTAAGACCCGAGTGAGCCATATAGCTAACAAGCGAATTAAGGCAAACTTAAATAATGCAGCTCGTTCTGCCGTTCAGAATGATCCTGAATTACGCATATATTATGATCGAAAAGCAAAGGATGGTAAGGAGCATGGGGTAATTATGAATGCGATTAAATTTAAGCTTATTACTAGAGTTTTTGCTGTGATAAATAGAGGAACTCCATTTGTGAAAATACGCCAGGCAGGTTAATTATATTCGGAAAATAGGATCTTAAGGGAGTTGTTCGGCTCCTTTTATACAGGTTCGATGCCTGTGTAAAAGGAAAAGGTATGCCTTAAATAAAGCATACCTCAATGCAAAGAAATCTTCGGTATAATAATCACCATCGGTCGCTGTTCGGCAAGAATAAAGTTAGAAATTAATTCTTTAAAAATGTTTGTTTAAGTCTTAGAATTCGATTATGCAAAGTTATTTTTTCATTCTATCTTATATTTGATTTCAATACATCAAATACATTTGATTTGGAATCAATAAAATCCATATGCCCACAAGCCTCAAGTTCAATCAAATGTGATATATCTGTAAATTTTCTAATTTTCTCATGATATAATTTTGACCATTTTATTGGAACGTAGTCATCCATGTTCCCATGAATAATAAGTTCGGAACTATTTTTCCTTTTTAATTTGATGGGAGAACCGAATAAATAACGTTCTGGAAATTCATTGGGATTCCCATGAAGTAACTTTTCCACAGAACCATCACCAGCATTTTTGTAATAGGCAATTTCCAAATCCAATATCGGGGAAAGTCCTATAAATTTCTTCACATCAATTTTCAAGTCTTGGGAGTTAAGCCAAATAGCTAAATGTCCTCCTGCTGAATGTCCTACAACAAATACGTTATTTATATTTACATGATTATAAATATTCTTAATATTATTCAACTCATTAATTGCTTTTGTTGCGTCATCGAAAACATCTCTCCATTTATGATTTGTTTCTCCAATCCTCCTATATTCAATATTCCAAACGCAGAAACCTAAGTTTAATAGCTCATGAGCAACATTATCAAATTGATGTAAATCATGTGGCATAGTCCAAAATCCCCCATGAAAAAGACAAACTGTGCCAATACAATTTGTATCGTGCAAGTATAGTTCTCCATATTGAGAATTCTCATTTCCGTATTTGATAAGCTTTTTCATATAATTTATCTTTTGACCAAAATGCGTCTGTTTAATTTTGCAGTAGAGTAGAGCCTGATAGCTTACTCCCATTATTACTTCTAAAAGTAGCAATAATAAGTAAACTATCAGCGCCCCCTTCATCAAACCGTACGTGAAGTTTTCCCTCATACGGCTTACCGATAGAGTTCTTCATTGAGCTTTATTCACTATATACTTTCTTGTAATGGTGTTCATGATTTTCAATTCGCAAGGGTTTTCAAGCGTGCATACTTTTCCAAGTCTAACAGCCTTTTGCTTTGTACAAAAGTACTGTATGGTCGCTGGCGAAGCGACTTGTGCGCTTTACGTCCTTTGCTTTTGAGCCATTTAAATAGTTTATAATCCAAGTGTTTGATGATAACCTTTATGGTTTCCCAAATGTGCGTTACCTTATTTATAGAGAAATAATTAAGCCAACCTATTAATAATGAGTTGAGCTTGTAAAGCAAAGGTTCAATCTTCCAATGCCTACGTTTTGCTAAAAGCTCACGAATGTTGGCAAAGAGTTTACTCCTTGATTTCATACTCGGGCGGACGTTGGTATAGTTCTTCCTGTTCCAAGCGAATTTGGAGCGGATTACCCTGAACTCAAACCCCAAAAAGAATAGGCTTTTCTTATGCACATGCAAAATAGTTGTCTTTTCCTTATTGATGGTAAGCCCCATCCGTGTCATTAATGAATCGATATGTGCTAATATTTCTCTGCTGTAATAGTAAGTTCCCATAAGCACAAAGTCATCGGCATAACGCACAATTCGTATGTTTGCTTTGGAGAATTTACTCTTTGAATTATTGACTATTCGGTCAAAAGCATGTAGGTAAATATTCGATAACAATGGACTAATAACCCCTCCTTGCGGCGTACCTGCTGTACTCGACAACAACTTTCCGTTCTTTAATTGTTTTGGGGCTGTTAACCACTGTTCGATAATATCCAGAATTCCTTTGTCACTGATGCGTTCTTTAAGCAGTACAAACAGTTTATCGTGAGGAATGGTATCGAAGTATTTCGATAAATCTGCATCATAGATGAAATGATGTCCATCGTAGATATTCTGTTTGATTTGCTTGATTGCATCCTGTGCCCCCCGTTTGGGTCTAAATCCATATGAAGTAGTAATAAAGTCGGCTTCCCAAAGTGGCTCAATCAGCATCTTAACAGCCATTTGTGCTACTCTGTCTTTTATGGTGGGAATACCCAACATGCGAAACTCACCTTTCTTCTCCTTCGGGATTTCTACCTGACGAACAGCCTGACTTCGGTAGGTATTGGTACGAAGTTCTGTTTGCAACTCCTTGAGGAATTTGGATACACCATATTTCTCAATATCTGCAAACGACATCTTGTCAACTCCTGTGCCTTTGGAATAATTCTGTTTTACTCTACGATAGGATTCCTCTATCACATAGTCTAAGCTCATCTTGTCGCTTAAACTATAAGCTTTAAATTCCTTGTCTTGCTTGGCTCTAATGTATAGCTTCCTTTGGAATTCACGAACTCTTTCATCGGTCAGAAATGACGATGGACTTACTAATAGACTTGCGTCAATATAGGTCGTTCTGTTTTCCATATAAGCTTCTCTAAAGTAGAGCCCCTTCCCTATGCAGCGTTTTGTTGTCGCTACAGTCTGTGGTACTATGGGCTCCTCCGACTTCTCTTGTTTCCTTGCTGAATTTCGCTATGCTTATATCAGCCTGTTTAAGATTGCCAAACTTTAAAACAAGAGTCCTCCCACGTTCCGTAATAATCCATCTATAACCACGCCATCCCTATGACTCCGGTAGACCGTTGTATTTCAAATTGCTGTTAATTCATACAACGTAACAGGGTTCGAAGACCGTCAAAACTCTCCCCATCTACTGATACACTTCTCGAAGCTACCACGGGTTCACGCTTGCGCATTACGGCTTGGTCATTTGAACATACCGAGCTTCAGCGAAGACCCTCACGGGCTTAACTGTCGGCAGCTCTTCTAAATGAACAGCAATTATTGCCATAAGCGAACGCAGAGCCAAGTTTACTTGGGCTATGCTGAGCGAAGCAATAATCTTTTAACAAAATTATTTAGGTAGGATTTACACCTACTGGATTACCACAGCTTCGTGGCACACTAACGGTTTATGTAAGTGGAGTGCGGGATTAAAAGTGATGAACTTTCAAAACCGCACGGAGCCAATTCGTTTATTCATATTTTCTTTTTTACGCCAATCGACAAAGACGAATTGGCGGTGTTGCAACGAAGAACTACAGTTGAATTACCCACTGAAACCCGCATTACATTTACATTTTGTTATGCCCAGTTATTTTTTTTGAAGATAATCAATGAGTAATAATAACAAATCCTTGATGAGTATTAAAACAGGAACAGAGATAAAAATAGCTATTCCCCAATTCATTGTCTTTTTCATTTTATTTACACAATCCCTGCTATATTTTTGAAGTAATTGCAGGATTGCAACTTGTTCAATATCCTCTTTTAAAAAATAGTTCTTCGTTTTTGATTTATTTGTCCAATTGTAAACACTGCTCATATAACTTTTTGTTACTTCAAGCAACTGCTTATCAGCTTTCTTTTTTTTCTTGCTTAATCGATAATCCAACTTATCACTAAATTTATATTTGAAATACCAACTATGAATATCCATAATCTTTCTATATGGGTAATTTGCCGTCATGTAGTTATTATATATAATCAACATAATAATACCAGTAATGAAAAGTACGATTGAGTTAATATAACCACAGAGTTTTAAAAAATCAGGTATTGAATTACTATTACTTAAAAGTATCCCTAAAAACGTTGCACTTACTCCAATAAAACTCAATCCCAAATTTAAAAATTTGTGTTTCTGTTCGGAGTAATAATCAAATCGTCCAATTGCATAATTAATCATATTATACAACCGTTCTTGAATTGCAGCTTCGCTATTGTTAAAGGATTCATTTTCAAATAAGGAAGTTAAATTCCTTTGAACTTCAGCTTTTAAGCCAGCATAACTTGAATCGTTATTAATTAAACTTTGAATTTCTGATTCAGTTAGTTGATTTGGAATATTTGATGACATAACAATTTAATTTTGTTTTAATTGTAACTTATCAATAAGTGCAGAAATAATACTCTCAATTTCAGTCCCATTAATATACTCTCTTTTTCTCATTTCCATTCGTAACGGCAAAAAGATTCTGGAAAAATGTAAATTTAAAGAACCAATGCTTCCGTTTTGAAGTTTTTTATGTCTTGTGATTTTTTTTGCTTGGTCTAAAACATAATGTTGTAGCTGCCTCAAGTAATAAACATCAGGGTAGAAAAAATTTAATGCATCATTTGTTCTAAAGAACATATTTAGTTGTAATTCATTATTTCGAAATTTAAAATCACCAGCAATTGGACATGGAACAAATCCAGGGCGTTTTTTTGCAATTAAATCTGAAGGTCTAAAAATTGTAAATGTCAAAAGACTATGTTTAGGTTTATCTGCAAGCTCAAAAATTACATTACTTATTTGGTCGATTTTAATTATTTCATCTTTGAATAGTTCTTCGATAGAATTCATCCGGTTAAAATAATTTGGTTTGGTCATTAAATCAATTCCCGGTTGATAAACTCTGTCCGCTCTTTTAAAAGATAATTTTGCGGTATTACCAACTGTATTTATAAATTCATTTTTGAATTGAATAAAATCATTAAATCCATCCTCTGAATGATTTATTGAAACTAAACAATTAAGTAATTCCAAATATCTTGAACTTTTAACACCGCACTCCCTAATTTTTAAAATCAGTTTATAATACGCTTCAAGTTCGTTTTCTGATATAATTAAATGAGCCATTTCTATCTATTTCGTATCTCTTTATAATTGGGCAGTAGAGTAGAGCCTGATAGCTTACTCCCATTATTACTTCTAAAAGTAGCAATAATAAGTAAACTATCAGCGCCCCCTTCATCAAACCGTACGTGAAGTTTTCCCTCATACGGCTTACCGATAGAGTTCTTCATTGAGCTTTATTCACTATATACTTTCTTGTAATGGTGTTCATGATTTTCAATTCGCAAGGGTTTTCAAGCGTGCATACTTTTCCAAGTCTAACAGCCTTTTGCTTTGTACAAAAGTACTGTATGGTCGCTGGCGAAGCGACTTGTGCGCTTTACGTCCTTTGCTTTTGAGCCATTTAAATAGTTTATAATCCAAGTGTTTGATGATAACCTTTATGGTTTCCCAAATGTGCGTTACCTTATTTATAGAGAAATAATTAAGCCAACCTATTAATAATGAGTTGAGCTTGTAAAGCAAAGGTTCAATCTTCCAATGCCTACGTTTTGCTAAAAGCTCACGAATGTTGGCAAAGAGTTTACTCCTTGATTTCATACTCGGGCGGACATTGGTATAGTTCTTCCTGTTCCAAGCGAATTTGGAGCGGATTACCCTGAACTCAAACCCCAAAAAGAATAGGCTTTTCTTATGCACATGCAAAATAGTTGTCTTTTCCTTATTGATGGTAAGCCCCATCCGTGTCATTAATGAATCGATATGTGCTAATATTTCTCTGCTGTAATAGTAAGTTCCCATAAGCACAAAGTCATCGGCATAACGCACAATTCGTATGTTTGCTTTTGGAGAATTTACTCTTTGAATTATTGACTATTCGGTCAAAAGCATGTAGGTAAATATTCGATAACAATGGACTAATAACCCCTCCCTTGCGGCGTACCTGCTGTACTCGACAACAACTTTCCGTTCTTTAATTGTTTTGGGGCTGTTAACCACTGTTCGATAATATCCAGAATTCCTTTGTCACTGATGCGTTCTTTAAGCAGTACAAACAGTTTATCGTGAGGAATGGTATCGAAGTATTTCGATAAATCTGCATCATAGATGAAATGATGTCCATCGTAGATATTCTGTTTGATTTGCTTGATTGCATCCTGTGCCCCCCGTTTGGGTCTAAATCCATATGAAGTTGTAATAAAGTCGGCTTCCCAAAGTGGCTCAATCAGCATCTTAACAGCCATTTGTGCTACTCTGTCTTTTATGGTGGGAATACCCAACATGCGAAACTCACCTTTCTTCTCCTTCGGGATTTCTACCTGACGAACAGCCTGACTTCGGTAGGTATTGGTACGAAGTTCTGTTTGCAACTCCTTGAGGAATTTGGATACACCATATTTCTCAATATCTGCAAACGACATCTTGTCAACTCCTGTGCCTTTGGAATAATTCTGTTTTACTCTACGATAGGATTCCTCTATCACATAGTCTAAGCTCATCTTGTCGCTTAAACTATAAGCTTTAAATTCCTTGTCTTGCTTGGCTCTAATGTATAGCTTCCTTTGGAATTCACGAACTCTTTCATCGGTCAGAAATGACGATGGACTTACTAATAGACTTGCGTCAATATAGGTCGTTCTGTTTTCCATATAAGCTTCTCTAAAGTAGAGCCCCTTCCCTATGCAGCGTTTTGTTGTCGCTACAGTCTGTGGTACTATGGGCTCCTCCGACTTCTCTTGTTTCCTTGCTGAATTTCGCTATGCTTATATCAGCCTGTTTAAGATTGCCAAACTTTAAAACAAGAGTCCTCCCACGTTCCGTAATAATCCATCTATAACCACGCCATCCCTATGACTCCGGTAGACCGTTGTATTTCAAATTGCTGTTAATTCATACAACGTAACAGGGTTCGAAGACCGTCAAAACTCTCCCCATCTACTGATACACTTCTCGAAGCTACCACGGGTTCACGCTTGCGCATTACGGCTTGGTCATTTGAACATACCGAGCTTCAGCGAAGACCCTCACGGGCTTAACTGTCGGCAGCTCTTCTAAATGAACAGCAAATTATTTAGGTAGGATTTACACCTACTCGATTACCACAGCTTCGTGGCACACTAACGGTGGCGGTATGAAATGTTGCCGATTGCGGGCGATTCCCTATCAAGTTACACAAAAGTTGGAGCGGGCTACAACCCTTTAATAACCTACTATCCCGGCAATTTTTTATACCGCGTGTGTGTGCCCTGCATGTGCTGCAGTACACCCACACCCGAAGTTGTTGAAAAAGTTTGAAAATACAAATTATCTTCAATAAACCTCGGAATGTGGAGTATTATTTAATATCCAGAGGGTGAAACGAAGTTCACGAATTCTTTAATATAAACATTTGTATTCGTAAAGTCCCATCACGGGCGGAGGTAACGCTCCGAACCGTTAGCAAGTGACACTTTTTGCTACTGCAAAAACGTAGTCGTCAAGGGTGACCTTGGGAGTGAAGATTATTTGTGAGCGATTAGCGCAGCAAATACCGACGGCAAATTGGCTCCGCCGATCTTCGATTCCGGTTCTGACGAACAGAATTGTAGAGTAGCGGAAATCACGAAATCCATTAAAATTAGACCTTTTGATCTATTGTTCTAGACCTTTTTGGTCCTTTTTATGGCAATGATAATGACGAAGTTATCATAAGGGCCTTTGAAGATTAAACCTTCCCGAGTAAAAAGGACGTATGCATAAGCAGCAAGAGCAAGGTATGTATTAAAAGAATCAATCTATCCTCTCTATACAGAAACAATATTTCCAATTTAATAAATGCATTCAAGTAAAACATAGAAGTTCTCAATTATAAAAAATCATATTCAAGAACTCTCATCTAAAGGATATCTTCTATTAATGTACAAAGCTATCAGTTAATGAACCGCAGGGTTGGCCAGAACAATAGCCCCGGGGCCGGCGTTGGAGAGAAGTTTTCCTGGGCGCACTTGAGGTGGTAGTGCGGTTGGCCTAGCGCGAAAGAAGTGTGTGCCGGACGGAAAGGGAAGCTGATGCCGGGGAGGTAGTGATCTATTGTTCTAGACCTTTTTGGTCCTTTTTATGGCAATGATAAAAAGAACATATGTGTTCTTGCATAAGCAACAAAAATATCACAAGAATAAAGTTATTTCCCCCTATACAGAAACAAGATTTCCAATTTATTAAATGCATTCAAGTAAAACACAGAAGTTTTCAATATTAAAAATCCAAATTCAAAAACTTTCATCTTAAGGATATCTTCCATTTGTATAAGAAACTATCAGCTAATGAACCGCAGGGTAGGCCAGAACAATAGCCCCGGGGCCAGCGTTGGAGAGAAGTTTTCCTGGGTGCACTTGAGGTGGTAGTGCGGTTGGCCTAGCGCGAAAGAAGTGTGTGCCGGACGGAAAGATAACCCAAAAGCTGCATTAGAAAATCTATTACGAACTAAAATTGCTGCCAATCAAGTCGCCAGCTAACTTGTTTCAATTCACCATAGCTGGTGCTATGCCTCATCTCAACAAGTTCTTGATTGATTGCACTTTTAATTCTCATGACGAAGTTCTAATACATCATTTGGGTTCGCTGATGCCGGGGAGGTAGTGATCTATTGTTCTAGACCTTTTTGGTTCTTTTTGTGGCAATGACAAAAAGAACATTAACTGAAGTTTCAAAAACAAGCAATGTACCATGTACGTAGTAAAATATAGATCACTCTAAAGTAAATATGCGGTCTGCTACATATTGCAAAATAAAAATGCTCCAATCCGGATGTCGATTGGAGCGTTGGAATTCTCTAAGTTTTACTGGAATCTTTTGGAATTAATCGAAATTAGTGGGTGTTTTTGGAATATTCTGACAACTATTAGACTT
>NZ_KI912107.1:2287776-2411617 GCF_000517085.1 Saccharicrinis fermentans DSM 9555 = JCM 21142
AATGGTACTTTCGTCAACCTGAATATAATCAGATTTTAGAACAGTTTCTTTTAATACTTGCGTGTTTATATTATCCCTTAGTAGCATCTTGGTGCCATTGGGAAATACGAATTCAATGGGAGCATCATTATTTAAAGTAGGCTTACTCTTGATGATAGATGGACTGGATTGGATTGGTTATTCGTCGCTAACGGATTACTGTCAAATTCTAGTGGAACAAAGCTATCTGGCTCATGTGCTAATGCCTCTTCCAATTTGTTTCGCCAGTAATAAAAAGTGGAAGGAGCCAGATCTTGGTTGGTACAGAAATCTTTTATGTTCAAACCTGATTCCTGGTAATCCTTATACAAACGCTTAAATGTAGTTAATGTCATTCTCATTTTTTGCCATCAAAGAAACAGCTCTAGTATGAAGGTCGCAATATGTGAAAGACCGAAGACTTACCTTCTTCTGAAAAAGGACGAAATAAATTATTTGATTTATAATCGTTTAAATCGCTCAAAAGCTCAGTTCTAACACTACCAGAGTTTCGCCTTACACGCAAATTAGTACCCATAAAATACTAAGGCATTGAGTATCCTCTTCTATATTTTATTTTTCAGGGTTCGAAGACCGTCAAAACTCTCCCCGTCTACAGATACACTTCTCGAAGTTACCACGGGTTCACGCTTGCGCATTTACTCATGAGTCAACCAACCTCGGGGCAAGCCCACGAGGCATAAAGTTGAAAACTAAGTTCAATAACGAGGCAAGCCTCGAGGAATTATACCTTTTGGCTGCGCCAATAAATATTCTTATAGAATTTGTGATTGTTAATTCGGCTTGGTCATTTGAGCATACCGAGCTTCAGCGAAGATCCTCACAGGCTTTACTGTCGGCAGTTCTTCTAAATGAACAGCAATTATTGCCATAAGCGAACGCAGAGCCAAGTTTACTTGGGCTATGCTGAGCGAAGCAATAATCTTTTAACAAAATTATTTAGGTAGGATTTACACCTACTGAATTACCACAGCTTCGTGGCACACTAACGTTGGTACTATGCAGCGTAGCTTTGTGTTACGCCTGCGGCAAAGCTATGATGTATGAGCACGTGTTACAAAACGTTACTTTTTTCTCAATCTACCTAGTATACTATTGTCTAATATATTCCATTTAACTTCTCCTTTTTCTATTTTGAGTTTTTTCTAGTATTTCCCAAAGTTCCTGAATTCTGTTGTATTATTTCAATAGAACCATCACTCACTTCTGTTATAATAGCAACATGACCATATTTATTGAATATGTTACTGTCAAAAATAATTATATCATTAATTTCAGGTCTTTTTATACTAGGATTACTAAATTGTATTAAATCACGTTTTTTATTTAATTCATTGTCTTTTAGTATTTTGTCATAAAAATCTTTGGCATGACCATAGCTGTCTGGCATTTCATGTTTTAAATATTCTAAATAATACCTTTTAACAAATTCTACACATTGATATTTTAATCCGATATTATAACCTGTTTTTGAAATATTACGACCACTATCATTATTGACCCCACCATTATGATAGACTATTATTCCATTAAAACTATCTATTTCTTCACCAATATGGTATTTCCGATTTAAGTTCAAGTTTTTTAAAAGCCAAAAGGATAATATTCCTAATATGAATAACGAAATTATAGTATACTGGAATTTAATATTAAACATATTTTAATGTAAATTTTTACTTTTTGATTTATAAAAATAAATACTTAGTATTAAAATTGTTAAGCAAGTGATTATAGATACTGTAGAGTTTTTCAATGAATAATATAGTATATCCGAACTAGAAAATGTTGACCAGCATGCATATCTGTAAGTAAACTCATTTTTATTAATAAAAAACCAGAAAATACATAAAGATACAGCAATGATATAAAGCTTAAAACTTGATTTTAATAATAGAATAAAAAAGATAACTAAAAATTGAATACCCATAAATTTAAAAATTGCCTCTGTAACACAACTTTTAGCGTCAATGCAAGATAATCCATCAGGAAGAAACCAATACATTTGTAATGCGCCAAATATGGCACACAGTAAGCTAATTGTTAATGCATTTTTAATTTTTTCTTTATACATTTTATTGAGGTTTATAAGTTTCATAACTACTTGAAATTCCTTTAGGAAAGTCTCCAGCTTTTACTGGTAAATATGCGCCTGTTAAATTCCAAATAGCTCCATCAATTTTCTTCTCTGTAGATATATATGTAGTAAACAAACTCATATCATTTGGGTCATCAACAAATACATCTTTTATGTCTGTTTTTAGGTTTTCCACAAATAATTCTCCTTTATTATTATCTGAAATGTATGTGTCTCTATGATTTTATATTAGCCCGTAATAAAACCGAGCAGAAAAATAAACAATTAAATTTGTACTGCTATGGAAAAAAAGACACGTTTTACGACAAAAATCAAAACAGAAATTGTTCTGTCCTTGCTTCGAGGAGAAAGCATGGAGGCTGCAAGCCGTAAGTATGGAGTAACGATCGCCGATCTGAGTTTTTGGCGTGATCAGTTTGTTAAGCATGGTGCTGATGGATTTAAGCGCAAGCCCGATGATTCTAGACTAAAGGAGGCCGAACGTATGATTGGTAAGCTGCAAATGGAGTTGGAACTCACAAAAAAAAGAACGAATTGGTAGCAAAACTAAAAAGGAGATAATCGCCTTGTTGATGAAAGAGGTTTGCTCTATAACGCAAAAACCATATCCAAAGCGACTTATATTTAAGGTAGTGGGTTATAGTAGTAGCACTTGGTATGAGAAACCAGTGGCAAAAACAGGTAAACGAGGTAGAAAACCCCTTCATAGTGATGAGACCGTCTTGCATGAGATCAAGGTTGAAATTCAGAATAGTGTATTTAAATCTGAAGGCTATTTCAAGGTTAAAAAGCGCATGCAAAGAAGGCCTAACAATGCCAATACCCCTTTCGTAGATCCTTCGGTATAACAAATCACCGTCGGACCAGTTTGTCCGACACAAAAATAGAAAAAAACTAAAAAAGTGCTCGGTTTTTAAAGGCCAATACAGTTGTTCGGCTCCTTTTATACAGGTTCGATGCCTGTGTAAAAGGAAAAGGTATGCCTTAAATAAAGCATACCTCAATGCAAAGAAATCTTCGGTATAATAATCACCATCGGTCGCTGTTCGGCAAGAATAAAGTTAGAAATTAATTCTTTAAAAATGTTTGTTTAAGTCTTAGAATTCGATTGTGGCTAGTACTTTATGATATCCAAGTCGGAATAACCTCAGTAATTGTCCAAATCCCATCCTGTTTCTTAAGGTATATAATGCTTCCTCCCCCTCCTAAGCTAGCATATGAGTGTCCTATTTCAAAAATTGCTTGAGTTTTGTCATCATTATAAGCAATTCTCGAAAAACGAATTATGCCATTAGAATTCTCATAGTCATTATAAAATTCCTCCCAATCTCGATTCAAGTCTTGACTATCAAACACATATGATAATTCTTCTGAAGTTATCAAAATTATTTCTTTTGTTTCATCATGGAATTGTTCTCCAAAGTTTACTGAGTTTTCGTTTAAATCACCATGAGTTTTAACCAAAATTGTATCAAAATCTTGGTGGTTTTCAACTAAATAATCATAGAAGTAATTATCGTAGTTTAAATCAATACTTGTTTTTGTAGCTTGCGCAATTACAATTTTTTCGGATGAATACATTTCCTCAATTACTAAAGAATAGATATTATAATTCTCATCTGAAATCAAGTCTGCTTGTTCTAAAGAAAATTCAGGTTTGATTTCCTTATCAGTTTTTTCACAGCTTTGGGTTAGTAACCCTATCACAAAAGTACAGGATATGTAAATAATCAATCTCTTATTCATGAATTTGGTTTTAATTTATATTTCATTCAACTTATCTATGATGCATAAACTTAGTAATGGTTGCTTTGTATTAGCCAAAAACGTTACGCGTATGAGTAGTGCGGAATTTAACCCACAACTGCTTCAAATAACTACGTAGCTAAAATTACGATTTTACAGGTAACTTTCAAATTTTAAAGCTTGTCAAATCGTAGATTTGGCGGAGCTCAAAAATCGACAAACCGTCATAAATACAGCTGAATCCGCATTACTTATTACGCATTGTAGGGGTATGTGCTATATTTTTCTTTTAAGCGAGTTATCAAATTATTTATTTGAGTAAAATTAAATAAAGGATTGTCGCTTTCATTTTTTTTCTGTTTCTAACCTCGTCGCATATTGTTTCGCTAATTCACAATCTCCAATATTGTTTAAATATTCATAAAGGTCAATTGATTTAAGGAATTTAGTAGTTTTCTCATAATTAGGAATATGTCGTTTTAGAGGAACACTCACTTGATTATAGTCAAGATACGCTCTTGATGAATAGTTATGTAAAAAATGAAGTAAAAACCAGAGTTCAATGCATGGCATTGTTTGGCCCTGTATGATTTATAATGGGTAATCATACAGGGCCAAAGAATCAATCTATCCTCTCCATACAGAAACAATATTTTTCATTTTATGAACAATTTCAAGTAAAACATAGAAGTTCTCAATTATAAAAAATCATATTCAAGAACTCTGATCTAAAGGATATCTTCCATTTAGTGAGAATTGTGACACTTCTATATTTAACGAATCATTTCTCTACGCTTTAAAATTAAAAAGATATACATACTCAATATGGCGCCAAACAAGCACCACACCGAAATCATATATTTAAGATAGAAGACTTTTGCGATAACAAAAAAAAGTAACATCAAAAACCCCAAATAATTAATATGCCTGTAACTTGAAAACACAAATGGAAAGGCTGCAGGTAACAAATAAAAAATACCACTCCACCAATTGGTACTTTTAAAATGACCTACCGTATAAAAAATATGCTGATGATCTATTTGCGCTGTTACATCATAAGCAATCATCCGGTACCCCAAAATAAAAAACAATACAATCCCCAGGAACAGAGAAGCCCCAATCAACCGCTTTCGTTTTTTATTATTTTCGATCATCAAAG
Organism: Saccharicrinis fermentans DSM 9555 = JCM 21142; assembly: GCF_000517085.1. Taxonomy (NCBI): domain Bacteria; kingdom Pseudomonadati; phylum Bacteroidota; class Bacteroidia; order Marinilabiliales; family Marinilabiliaceae; genus Saccharicrinis; species Saccharicrinis fermentans. The sequence goes on from NZ_KI912107.1 coordinate 2,292,816, forward strand.
TAGAGAAGGGAACCCAGACAGGCCATATTAATTGGGCAAATATCAGAAAACCAAAGGTAGCCAATGGTGTCCATGAAGCATATTCCGTATTCTCCAATGCCAACCACAATACACCTTCAAAAAACTGCTGTATCCCGAATAACAGAGGTATCATTGCCAAAAATAACTGCTCCTTATTCACACTCTTACGTATAGCCATTACTCCTACTGTAGAAATTACAGCACTTGCACCAAAACTTACTTCCGCTGAAAAACACATCTTCTAATTTTTGGTGCTTAAAATACATAAAGAAAACTAAGTTTCACCATAAAAGTCCCTTGTTATACAATGAATTTCTATATTCGCATCCATGTATTATACGATGAAGTAGGCTATGGAAAAAATATTACTCTTTATAGATGGTAGTTATAATCCGGAAACACATATTGGTTTCGGCGCCTATTTACTGGTTCGTGAACCAGTAACAGAAACAAATGAGCTTAAAAAACATATCAAAATAAAACGTTTTGACGACACCTCATCCACTCAATTGGAATTAAAAAACCTTTTATGGGCCTTGTCCAATAAAAATTGCGCAAATCATAAGATCATAGTCTATACAGATTCTCAAAATATTATCAATCTACCCGATCGGCGTCACAAACTTGAACAAAAGGGCTACATATCTAACAACAACACCTACCTAAAAAATTACAAACTATACCAAGAATTTTACCGACTCGTCGATCTCATGGATTGCACATTTATCAAAATAAAAGGTCATGTCCCCACCAATCAAAAGAAGAAGATAGACAGATTATTTTCGCTGGTTGACAAGGCTTCTCGAAATGCTATGCGTGATAAAAGCAAAGTGGATAAACTCAATAAATAGTCATAAGTACAAGAATCCAGAAGAAGAGCCAAACAAGCTCTAAAGGTTAACTACAACTTAATAAATTTAGTTCCCACTTGCAGATGAGCATTTTTAAAAACCATAAAAAAGCATCCTGCAGGCAGGCCTGAGATATCTAATCGCACTTGAGCACTATATTGATCTACCCAACCACTTTTAACTTTAGAACCTGATGGCGAATAAATTTCATATAAAAAGTTCCCCCCTGTCAGATCACCGGTTTCAATTATTAAGAAGTTCCCTTTAACCGGGTTAGGATATATATTCATATTTACCTCTTCCAATGAACCAACACTTACATTTACACAACCTTTGTCATCCACTTCTTTACCCGGTTCAGTATTGGGGCATTGGTCAATATCATCACTAACCCCATCTCCATCAGTATCCAGTTCCGATAGATCCGGATTCACCGAACAGTCATCACCTGGCAAGCCATAGCATCCAAGCTTATTGGGACCTTCTGCAAGCAACCAATTGGTACCTGCTGTCCATGCAGTCGTTCCATATTCATAAGCTCCCACGTCTGGATTATCCCCTACAAAGCCATCTGTAATTCCATCAATTACTCTCCCGTAATCAATGGCACTACTACTCGCTTTCAGGGTTAAATCACCGGCGTCAAGGTCTGTAAAAGGATTACCTACCGTCACACTCAAATTATTTTGTTGGTCAGATTGCTCCTCCCACTCATTATTATTGGCCAGGTTATTCCAGACTCTCACATTTGAAAAAGCGGTACCATCCATATGCCAGGCTCCCATGGCACCTTCCCCCTCCCATAACGTATTATTAAAAATATCAATATCTGTTCCATTCCAATTAATTTGAATACTATTCCATTCTGTATTCCAAACCGCATTATGATGCACCGAAAAAGAAGAAGCATCATTATCCAGGTAAATACCGGCAGCCTTATGTAAGTCTCCTCTTGACTCCGTATCATGAAACCAGTTATGATGGATCTCGGCATAATGAGGACCTCCAACCGTATACAACAAACCACAATCGTCCGCTATTAAATTACTTCGATAAATATTATTATAAGCTATCTCACTGTTAGCATTAAACATTTGAATGCAATCACGACCGGCATTATAAATGGTATTATTCTTTAAAGTTGTGTATGAACCTCCCCGCAAATTCACAGGACAATCATAATTTCCCAAAAAATCAAAGTCGTGAATAAAACAATTACTAATCGTGGTATACGCACCAGCATCTCTAATCCCAGAGGCAGCTCCAAAAGCAATCTCACACTTATCAATTGTATTATACGAACCTTCTATATTAACACTCTGTTCATTGGCAGAGAAATTATTAATGACCCCTTCTGTAAAATTTCCGTAGTACGACGAAACGCCACTCACCAAATTATAATTGGCATTACCGGTCATTTCAATAGACCCACCAAAGACCGCCATATTTTTAATATGTATATAACTTTTGTTGTTCAAATTAATACATACTTTTCGCTTACGAACTTGTATTTGTCCATCTTCAGGCATTTGTCCATCAGGAGTTTGAAGATATAAAGTATGACTAGCTTCATCCAGAAACCACTCATTGGCATAATCTAAGGCTCCTTTTGCTCCTACCAAAAAGAAATCGCCCAACCAAGCTGGTGGATGCTGACCTCCCAACCACGTAGGACTATCGGGTAAGTCAAAAGTCACACTATTGGTATTATTTGATGTTATCCATGCTCTCCAGGAAGTCCATCCACTACCACCCTTATCGCAGTAAAAAAATAAATACCCCCCATCAGACCAGTCGATATTCTGAATGCCCGGACTATATTCCAAACGGGCATTACTGACAACGCTACCATCAGTACCACCTGTATTACGCAGGGAGTTTAATACAAATGGATCTTTATCCGTTTTATTGGGCCAACGAGCAAGCTGGCAAGCATCTGCCCCATTCATCACAAAGTTATTCTGTCCCAAAGACCAATCCACCGTCGTTTTATAAACACTCCCCTCATCCAACTCCCAATCTCCTACCTCCTGCATGGCAGTCAAAATCACCTTTTCACCTGCAGCCGCCTGAAAAACAATAGGTTTTTCGGCCGTACCAGAGCTAGCAGGCGCTAAGGTCTCTTCATAAGTACCTTCCTTAATGGTAACCACATCTCCAGCTTTTACCATGGATGCAGCCTTTGCAATAGTAAGAAACGGGCTATCTTCTGAACCTACATTCGCATCATCACCCACTTTACTCACATAATAATGTTGAGCTTCATGGGCTTCATCAACCATATCCGTAGTCAAAACAAAATGATCCAGATAAATGGTACTTACATTACGAGCCAAACTAAGAGATAAAGCAAGATGATCAAAATCGGGCTCTCCCGCCACAACAGATGGAGTGAAAGAATACGCTATCTTATGCCAGTTTCCATCCCCTTGAAATGTGATATCTGTAACACTAAAGACAGTCCCCCAAGCAGCACCATCCATATTGGTATGAGAATAAACAGACAAATCAATAGACTCTTCATTCCCCGAATTACTGAATATATAAAAACTAAGGTGATACTCTTCATCCGTTGATAGGGCCAAATTCTGTTGACGAAAAAAAATCTTTCCCGCATCCGCATCCGCAACAGAAACTGTGGCCTTCGCAGCCTTGCTTCCTTCCTGGACAAATTCATCTGTAATAACAAAAGAAGCCGAAGGGCCACCCCATGATCCATATACCCAATCACTTAAATCAGACTCAAAGCCTGGGTTTTTAAGAATATTCTGTGCAAATCCAAATAATGGATTTATAAATACGAACAATAAAAATATAGAACTTTTAAATAGTAGATTTTTCATTCACTTTGATATTTTACAAATAATTCATTGTAAAAATATCATGTAAAGTCATCGGTCTACTAAAAAAATTAGTGTCAATTTAGGGGTGATATTGACAAAAACACTTTATGTCTATTATTTGGATGAAAGAAGTATATTCCAATAATCATAAAAATGTTTTACCGGCCCATGCCCCTTACCTATCTGGTAGTTTGCACCTTCGACAATGGCATTATTGACATAATCTTTCGCCTTACAAACAGCTTCATTAAGATCATACCCTCTGGCTAGAAATGCCGATAATGCAGATGAAAGCGTACATCCAGTTCCATGCATATTATTAGTTAATATGCGTTTTGATTTCAATTCAAGTGTTTCATTATTCTCATAATTATAAAAAACATCTATCAAATCACGATCATGCAGATGCCCTGCTTTTAACAAAACCGACACCTTGTATCTTTTACCAAGCTGCTGAGCCCGTAGGGGAAAATCATCCTGATGTAATATTTTTTCGCCCAATAAAATCTCGGCTTCCGGTAAATTCGGAGTAATGACTCTCACCGCAGGAATCAGCACATGTTTCAGTGTCTCAATAGCCTCTGATTGCAACAATTGATTACCAGAAGTAGCCACCATTACCGGATCCAGCACAATGTTTGTAATTTGAAACCTACCAAGTACCTCTTGAACCGTTAGAATGGTTTCTGAATTATGTAACATCCCTATCTTTACACAATCCGTACCTATATCTCCAAGCACCGCTTCCATCTGTTTTTTCAAGGTATCAATAGGGATAGGATGTATATCTAATACGCCCACCGTATTTTGAGCGGTAATAGCCGTAATGGCCGTTGTGGCAAAACAACCGCATGCCGATATGGCTTTAATATCAGCCTGAATACCTGCTCCTCCTCCGGAATCACTACCAGCTATTGCCAGTACTCTATGATAACTTTTCATGTATTTAGATTAAACTTTTTAATGGTCATATGGATCTGAAAATTTATTATTCACCAAATTTTATATTCAAAGGTGTTCATAAATACCGCGTATTTCTTTTTCCTGTATATCTAGTTATTGTGCTGGCCATGCCAGTTTCATGTACAATTACTTTTCATGATGAATAAGAGAGGCAAGACGAAAGGCTGCTTCCTGCGGGTTCTCTTGTGATACAATAGCTGACACAACTGCTATCCCATCTACTCCGGTCTTCATCACACTTTCAATATTCAAACTATTCATACCGCCAATAGCCACCGTTTTATGCTTAGTAATACCAATAATCTCTTTAACTCCAGATAACTCCAGAGGCTTATTGATATCTTGTTTTGTACGAGTAGAAAACACAGGAGACAGTCCAATATAATCAACATCCAGCTCATTGGCCTCTCGTGCCTGTGCAAGATTTTCTACAGACAAACCTATTATTTTATCCTTCCCCATCAATCTTCGGGCGACCGCATAAGGCAAGTCACTTTGACCAATATGCAAACCATCGGCCTCAACGGCCAATGCAATATCTAACCTATCGTTGATGATCAAAGGAATATTCAATGGTCTCAATAGTCCCATCAGGGATTTGGCCAATTCATAAAACACACGTGACGAAACATCTTTTTCGCGTAACTGAACAATGGTAACGCCACCCCTCACAGCCTGTTCCACAATATACTCATGCGTTCTACCTCTCGACAACTTTTGGTCCGTCACCAGGTAAAGACTTAAATCCAGGTTATCTCTCATTCAATGGCCATTTTTCTAGTTTATAAGCACTGTCCCAAAACATATATTCCATCCGCGAAGCCATAACGTAAGCTTCCGTCATTTGTTGACGTATTACATCAGTCGTATTTTGTGCCAAATCGTTACTTATCTGCTCTGCTTGTTTGACTGCCAGCGTAAACTCCTCTCCTCCATAGGTATTAATCCATTGTTGATAAGGATTATTCACATTGCATTGATTCTCTTTTATATAATTACCTATCTTTCCGTATATCACAAAACAAGGCAAAATAGCAGCCACTGCCACCTCTATAGGTTCCATGGCCAACTGTTTATGCAAAAAAGAAGTGTATAATAAACAAGCAGGCGAAGCTTCCGAAGTTTTATAAGCCTTCAATGTCTCCTGATATCCTCGGTGTAATTCTTGCTCCACAAAAACGGTATCTGACGCAAATTTCAAAAATAGACTACGCTGTTTTGCATTCGACATACGAGCCCCAATACCAGCCAAAACCCTTCCATATTCACCCAGGTAAATAGAATCTTGGTGAATATAAAAGGAGAATTTCTCTGACGCTAGGGTTCCGTCCATTAACTCTTCAATAAACTTGAGTTCCGTTATCTTATTATAATGATAAAGAACCGTATTCCAAGCTTGATCACTCCAGCGCTTATTCATGTCGTAACCTATTTACAATTTCATCTGCTTGCAGACTATAAAGAGTATCTAAAAAATTAATTTGCATTGATCCCGGTCCTTTAGACTGTTTAGCTGCTATTTCACCTGCTATACCCATAATGGCCATCGCACTAACAGTAGCCACAAATAAATCCTCTTCAGCTCCGGCAAAGGCGCCACATAAAGCACTGGCTGTACAGCCCATACCTGTAACCTTTGCCATGATGGTATTTCCGTTATGAATACACACCACTCTATCACCATCGGTTATATAATCCGTTTGGCCGCTGATCACAACAATAACATTCATTGATTTTGCCAGTAATTTAGCCGAATCAAGTGCCACATTAGACGATACGGTGCTATCCACACCTTTTGTTTTCGCATTAGAATTGTACAGCGCCATTATTTCCGATGCATTACCCCTTATTACAGAAGGATTACAATCTTTAAGTATTTGCTGTGCCACCTCAATACGATAAGGAGTGGCACCCACACCTACCGGATCAAAAATGACAGGAATACCTTTTTCTTTGGCTTTTTTACCGGCCAAGATCATGGCTTTTACCCAGCTATCACTCAATGTACCCATGTTTATTACCAGCGATGATGCTATCCCAACCATATCTTCTACCTCATTGATTGCATGCGCCATAACAGGCGATGCACCAATGGAAAGAAGGGCATTGGCTGTATTATTCATTACCACATAATTGGTAATATTATGAACCAGCGGTGCTTTTGTCCGCACTTTAAGTAAAGCCTCCGTTACTTGATTTGTCTTTATCATGAGATTTATTTTATTGACACCAATAGTCACCTAACAAAAAAGCCGTCTCGTAAAATACGAAACGGCTCATATATAAATAAAACTAGTATTTAAATATCAAAACCATTTCCCTACGATGTCATTATACATTTCAGGTTCAAGGGTATTATCTCAGCCTATGATAAAAGGCACCCCTAATAGTTATTGATGCAAAGGTAAATAAAAATATAATATACAATAATTATAAGTACTATTTCAACTACTCAATTGGGTCTGGATATACCTCATCAGGATAAGCTGTCAGTGTATTTCCCGAATTTCCTTGTTCTATTAAACCGACGGGCAGATAAATATGTTTATTCCAATCAACACCCGGATAAATAGCACCCATAACACTTGCAGTCCTGCCACTTCTAACCAAATCAAACCAACGATCACCTTCACCTGCAAGCTCAACTCTTCGTTCGTACCAAAGCACATCTAAAGGACTTGAAAAGCGTTCCGGATATTTAGCAATCAAATCAGCTACGCCATCGAAGTCTCCGGCATTCATACCAACATGAAATTTTTTCGCAATAACAACATCATCTTCCACACGATATACCGACTGAAAACTAGACTTAAGTATCACGTTATCAGCATCTCCAGCCTTTACTTTAACAGATCCCTGTACAAGGGTAGTTTTAATATCTGCTTCTTCAGGATAAGATGAAATATTGAACTGAGTTCCTAAAACCTGTACAGTATGATTATTTGAAATAACGATGAATGGACGTTTAGTATCTTTAGAGACTTCAAAATAGGCTTCTCCTGTCAGTTCAACAACTCTTTGTTTGTTGGTAAAGGAAACTGGGTAACGAAGTGTAGTTTCAGAATTCAACCACACTTTACTCTTATCTGACAACTCAATAAAAAATTCTCCTCCTCTGGGAATCTTGAGAGTATTATAAACTAATTTATCTGTTTTTTGGTGGCCAGCAACATAAAACAAGCCTTCCTCGGACTGTTGCAGTAAAGTTTGCCCTTGCTGCACCTTTATAGCAGACTTTGTTGTCAAACTTTTAGTTGTACCATCCTGTAATATTAATATGGCTTTTTGCTTACCTGATTTAGATTCTGAAGTAATATCTTTTGCAATCAGTTCATCAGACGTATGCCAATCTTTTTGGAGTACATACGTAACCGTGCTAAAAATAAATAGAATAACAGCTGCCGCAGCAATACGTCTAAAAACAAGTTTCCTAAAGATTCTTGACCTGACCTTTTTTAAAGCAATTTGACTATCTACAGGCTTTTTTGAAAATGAGGAACCATATTTATGAAATGCTTCAGCATCATAAAAAAACTTAAAATGCTTTGCCGAAGCGTTTAACCATTTTTGCAATTCTCTATCTTCCTCTGCAGAGGTAGTTGAAAAGATTTTTTTCCAGATAATGTAAAAGTCGATATGTGATTTCTGCATTTTGACTGTTTATTTTGTCGTATGACGACTAACAAATCAAAAAGGACGACAAACATCTTAACTTTTTTATACATTTTTTAATAAACCCATACATGAGTGCAAATAACACAACATACTGCTGTAGCAAAATCCTCCTAAATTACAATAAAAACAACAGGGCACAATCTGGAATAAGCACTCGCAACTTGCGTTTTCCTCTAGCAAGTTGCGTTTTTACAGTAGAAACCGAAATTTCCAATTCGGCAGCCACTTCTTCTATCTTAAGCTGTTTATAATACCTCGCCTTAAATACTTTGGACATTTCAGGCGGCAATTTGTCAATAGCTTCTCTGAGCTGCTGTAAAGAATGGCTGTTATCAATTTCTTCATCTGAGATATTGATTACAGCTTGAATGCACATAAGTCTATATTTATCCTTCACCTTACGTGACTTCAAATAGTCAAAACAACGATTTCGAACCGCTGTAAAAAAATAAGTTTTAAGCGAAGTTCGTAATAGGAGCGACTTTCTATTTTCCCATAGCCAAACAAAAAAATCCTGCACAACATCCTCACTCACCTGATGATCGAACACATAACCTTCGGCAAAGCGAACTAATCTTTCATAGTATTCACTAAATATATTTTCAAATATCTTTCGATCTCCTTTTCTTAAGCCATTCAAATCTTCTTGACTTACATTAAACTGTCTATCATCGATTAAGACCTCCATAGCAGATATCATTTAGTGAAATTGCGCATTTTAAACCCATAAAATAATGACTATTACATCAAAACACAAACATATAATTGCATTGTCAAAAATAGTTTATTCTATTTACAAGCTCAGTACACCAATAACTTATTGGTGTACAAATCCTTACCAGTAACCAACTGAACAATAAAAGTCCCACTCATTAAATCCTCAATTGAAAACTTATTATCACCAACAGAGGCCTCTACACTCTTTTTTAGTCTACCATCTAAACCGATAATCTCTATCACCCCTTCTTTATTCGAAGAAACAGTGATCTCATGATCTGAGGGGTTTGGAAATATGTTGAGTTTATTTTTATGATACTTTAAATTTCGCACAGAAACATCATCTCCCATTTTAGCTCTCAACACAGCCGCTCCTACACCACCCGATTTTCCATCTGGAAAATTTACCTGAATAGTATTATTCGTTTTTAACAATGAACCGGGTACCTTAACTATTTTTGTAGTAGCATAAAAATCTCCAGTCAGTCTATCGGCACAATCTTCAACAGGCGCAAGTAATTCAGTCCCGTTAAAATAAATTTTCACCTCTTTGCTATTCGCAGCCTTTCTGCTAATACCAATACGTAATTCGGCCTCCTTAATATATTTGTAATCCAATGTACGAATAGAAAAATTTCGACTACCAGAAAACTGCACACCAATATCTGAAGCACTGGAATAGTACAACTTAACAGGTATTTCCTCCTCTTCAGGCACTTCTGATGAATAATTGACAAATACAGCTACCGACTCCTGTCCTCCAATCTTTAATGCAGACAAAGAAGCAACTGTTTCCTCAATCATTTCGGGTCTAAAGTCTTCTTTTCTCCTTAATCTTCTAATTGATATTTCACTGGGCGTTTCTACAAATTGCTCCACATGAACATCTATTGCTCCCTTCTGATTACTTTGGTTATGAAACAATAATATCAGCTGACGATCCGACACAAAGGCATGATGCTGTATATCAGTATCATCGCAATAAGTCTCCACTCTTCGTCCCTTTACTCCTTTAAAAAACTTATAAAAATCTATCAATCTCGATTCTCTCCAAACCGAACTGTTTTTGTCAAAATTTTCTTTTACCAACAAGCTTGAGTAATACTCGGTGTTCCAGCCAGCACTCTCCAATAAAATAAAAGGAACAGATTTTAATACCACATGGGGATGGTTCATATAAGTCATGGTATTGGCAATAGCACTATTCACCATAATAAAGTTATCTATATTCCGTTTTTCCATTTCATAGTCAAAACCCGAACCAGGAAAATACAGCTGTCCTAATTTCTCAAGTGCGTAGTCTCTATTATTGACATCGTTAATATAACCGCCATGTTCACTGGTTAAGTATTTAAAGTCATGTCCTGCATTATTACAAAAAGCGGCACATGCATCCAACACACCTTCCAATGGTAAACCGGAGTTAATGGATCCCACAAAGTCATTGGCATCGTCATCCCAATGCATATAATCGTAAGAATGAAAGGAATAAAAATCCAATTTAAAGTCGGTATTACTCATGAAATTAGTAATTCCGCCTAGGTTTTTATACTCATTTTTATGGTAATTACTAACCGAAGAACACGGACCTCCTATTTGTGTATTTACACCTTCAGCCACCACCTTTTCCTTGGTTTTCACATGCAGGTCAATAAAACGCTTATCATCAAAATGTTTCCAATGTGGCTCATTCATCAACTCATAATAAGCAGGACGTTGAAAATCCGTATACCCATATTTTAATATAGTAGCGATTAACTCTGCTGCAGAGGCAGCATCCGCAGGGTATTTATGTCCATTACTCCCCTCAACCGTATACAAGTCCATATAATCAGGATACGGATCTGAACTTTCGTGACACACCACATTCTGATTATCTCCGAATGCTGCTTGTAACATGTTCATCCCCTCATCATTCAACCCGGCTTTCTTGTTTTTAAAATAATCCAAATCGGTATACCCCTCTCTTGAAGCATCTTCTTTCAAAGAATTACCCCAATATGTTTCACCTTTCACCATACTTAATTTTCGACCTACGGTTATACCTAGCTCATTGATATAGTAGTCGGCCATGTTTTCATCGTAATTCAATACGCTTTTTTTAAGCTCTGCTGCAGTAGTGGCCAAATTAAAATATTTTGCACGACTTAACTCTTTGTGCCCTTCAATGCTTAAGGAAACAGTTGGGGCAACATAAACACTAATCTGTTGTTGGGCAAAACCTGTCAAACCAAGGGTTGATGTTAACAGGATACCTGCAATTTTTTGTAGATTTTTTTTCATTACTCTTATATTTCTTCCAATTAATGAATTTCTAATTCAATACGCTTTGTTACTGCTCCCATGGTTACAGCAATCTCCGCTTTTCCTTTCTCGCGTGTGGACTGTAAAATCATCAAACACCTACCTTCCGAAGTAATCACTTGTTGACTTTGATAATCCTGAACACTGCCCGGCGATCCATTATCAACACCCAATAACTTAACCGGTCCTGAAATATCAAATTTTACTTGACGGTTAAAATGCCTTACTGGGGTAACATCCTTATCAATCAGTTGAACCTCTACATGTGCCACATCATACCCATCGGCCACCAATTGTCTTTTATCTACTTGAATGGAGACATCAACAGGGTCTTTGGCTGTTTTTATCACACTCTCCGCGCTACCATTGACTGCCTGCGCTTTTATTTCACCCCCTTTATAAGGCACAGCCCATTTTAATATATGATCATTCACCTCCGAGAGTTTTTTCACTCCCTGAGACGTTCCATTCAAGAATAACTCAACAGCTTCTTGGTTTGTATATACCTCAACAATAACAGTATCTCCTTCCATGTAATTCCAATGCCTGTTTACTTCCTGCCATCCCCACTTTTGTCGCTTAGACCAGTCCTTTACTTTTTCGTCCAGCTGCTGGTCATTCTTTAACAAGTACGGTGATTTACCAATGGTTTGCGTGCATATAAAAACATGTGGTTTTTTATTCCAAAGACTCCTAAACATATGGTAGGATGGTTTCTCAAAACCTGCAAAATCCAAAAGGCCACTTCCACTACCTCTAAAAGGCCACTGATGAGATTCTCCCATATAATTGATACCTGTCCACATAAAAATACCTGACATATAATCATTTTCCACTACCGGTTTCCATTCATGATATCTGGTCCAGTTCTCCGTCCCTAATATGACCTTATCAGGATAATTTCTGCGACAATAATCATAAACAGAATGACGATAACTCAAACCAACAATATCCAGAGCATCTGCATAGCCCGAAAACATACTAACAGATGGAATCACCAGATTAGCTGTCACTGGACGACTTGTATCTAAGCGCTTAATGACAGAAGATAACTTATGGGCTGTTTCCACCAATATATCCTGATCGCTTGATTGGTAAAACAATTCTTTTATTTTTTCAATGGACAATGGAGGTTCATCCCAATAATAATTCACATCACCCACCTTCGTACTTCCCCAATAACCTGTTGCATTGCCATATTTAGGAAATGTCCATTCTATTTCATTCCCGATACTCCACATGATAATAGAAGGATGGTTTCTGTCACGCAGCACCATATTGGTCAAATCTCTTTCCGACCACTCATCAAAAAAATACGTATATCCCTTTGTTTCCTCATCTTCCGATTGCTGGTTATAATTATTACGCTTATCCTTTGGATTTTGGAACTCATCAAAAGCTTCATCTTGGACAAGAAAGCCCATTTCATCACAAATATCCAAAAACTCTTCCGAAGGGGGGTTATGTGCGGTTCTGATGGCATTACAGCCCGCTTGCTTGAGTATTCTCAGTCGTCTTTCCCAAACGCCTCTAGGCACAGCTGCCCCAACCAGTCCCCCATCATGGTGCAAGCAAACACCCTTCAGCAAGGTCTTTTTTCCATTTAAGAAGAAGCCTTTTTCTGCATCAAAATGAAAAGATCTGATCCCGAAATTATTTTCTACAACATCACACACCTTACCATCAACCAATAATTCTGTAACAGCAGTATACATATTAGGATCTGTCACATCCCAGAGCTTCGGATTAGGGACTTTTACACTTAAGAACAAAGTCCCTTTGTCCCTTCCTTTGGTTATTGTATTCACATCACTTTTGTTGGAAGCCACAACTTTCCCTTTAAAATAAATAGTATTCTTGATTTTAAAATCGCGCTTAACATCATCGAGAACGTAATCACAAGCGAGCTTCACTTCAGCCTGTTGCTCCGATATATGAGGTGTGGTAATAAAAACACCCCATTGTGGTATGTGTGACTTATGGACAGTTACCAACTTTACATTCCTGTATATCCCAGAACCCGGATACCATCTACTATCTAAAAAAGCGCTTCTATCAGCCTTTACTACAATGACATTCTCTTCCCCATACCTAAGATGAGGAGATAGAAGATAACTAAAAGGCGCATAACCATATGGTCGCTTCCCCAGATAATGCCCATTAATCCAGACTTCAGAATTGGTGTAAATGCCATCAAACTCCACCCAGCTCATCCGATCCTTAAAAAACAAGGGTACATGAAACTTTTTCCTGTACCAACCGATGCCTCCCGGCAAAAATGCGGTGGCTCCACCTGTATTTTCTTGTGTAAAGGAATGTGCCACACTCCAGTCATGAGGTAGTCTTATATTTTCCCAGGCACTATCATTATAATTCACTTCAAAAGCCTTTGCCTCATCTCCCAAGTGAAACTTCCAATCAAAATTAAAATCTTCTGTAATTCGCACTTTTTCTACACCTGTGCATCCCAGCATAGCCAAAGAGAATATCAGTCCAACAATTGCATTTTTTATCATCTTAGTTATCTTTTAATCCACTAAATTATACTTTGTATAGGGATTGTCCATCCAAAAATTCATGCCAATAAGGGGGACATTTTTAATGCATAAAAGTCCTGAAAATAAAAAATGACTCACCCGTCTTTACCTATCTAAAAACAAAAAATATCCCCCTTCGCCATAACAAAAAGCAACTTTTTACACAACCCAATTACACAAAGACATACAGCACAATTAGTTATCACACACAACCTATATTTGTATTTTTAAGACACCCTCACACAGGATTAGTTTACATATATTTACTATTAGTCATTTATAAACATGAAGCTGGCATGGTCAGTGCATGCAATTGGTCACACAGATGAACAATTGAATTGGCACTGTTTATTAAAGTTTCGCAAATTTTAATTTCATGAAAAAAATTATGCTTTTTGCAGTACTCTCTGCAGCAATGCTATCCAACGCACAAGAATGGAGCAACTATCCGATTCCTGCAGATCCTGGCGCTGGAAAAAAATGGGTCATTCAGTCAAACGTATCTGATGACTTTAACTACACCTTTAATGAAGAATCAACCAAAGCAAATTTTGGTGATGATAAATGGTACAACTTCTACCACAACGCCTGGGATGGTCCCGGAACTACCTATTGGCAGCACAACCACGTATCCGTCAATGGAGACAATTTAGTAATAAGAGCCTCCAGAAATACAAGCACCACAAAAATGGGCGTACCCGGAATTAACACAGGCTGCATAACTTCTAATTCTAAAGTTATTTATCCGGTATTTATAGAGGCTAGCATTAGTGTATCAGATATTACCTTAGCCTCAGATATTTGGTTGCTCAGTGGAGATGACACGCAAGAAATTGATATGATTGAATGCTATGGAGGAGAAGATAATAACAATGCTTATTATGCCCAATTCATTCACTTAAGTCACCATTCATTTATTCGTGACCCATTCACGGACTACCAGCCCAAAGATGCGTACAGTTGGTGGCCCAAAAGTGGTGTTACATCGTGGGGTGATTATTGCTGGAATTCAGGTACCAGACGCTACGTAAGAATTGGAATGAATTGGAAATCACCATTCCATTTTGAATATTATATTGATGGCGAATTAGAAAGAGTAGTTTATCAAAATGCTTTTGCTTCAAAAAGAGACGGAACCTGGTATTATACCTACCCAACGATGTCGAATGATGTACTTGTATTTGATGCCAATGGCAATCAAGTAGTTAAACAATATGCCACAAGTGCACAATATTCATTTGCCACCTTAGAAGCTGCCAGTAAAGCTTCCTCTGTTAATGCGATAGATGCCTACTATTTCCAATACGGCTACGGTATGCATAAAGAAATGGATATCATCATAAACATGGAATCTCAGAACTGGCATGTCAGCGCAGGTCGCACTCCTTCCGATGCAGATTTAAGTGATGCGTCCAAAAACAAGATGTTAGTAGATTGGATTCGGGTTTATAAACCAGAAGATATTAGTACCGCAAGCTCTGTAACAATTGAAGCAGAAAGCTTCACAAACACAGGCGGATCGTACAATGATGCGCCATCGGGCGGAACAGGTTATGGTGTAAATAATGCGGGCTCCATAATAAATTATGTGAATAGTGGTGATTGGGCTGAGTATTCAATCTCAATTCCTGAAGAAGGTACTTATGAGATAAACTACCAAATAGCAGCACCAGCAACAGGTGCAACCATTCATTTTGGAATGGGAACCGAAATTTGGAACACCACAGACGTACCCAATACAGGAGGTTGGGGAAGTTATCAAACGCTAAAGGCCAGCTCAGTAGCTAACTTCACGGCAGGCACTCATCTTATCCGAATAAGCGCAGGTGGAAACACATGGGCCTGGAATTTGAACAACTTTACACTGACTAAAGTCACTGCTCTTAAAAGCTCATCAATAAAGGATGATATGCAGGAAAAAGGAGAAGAAATGAATGACATGATATTTCCCAATCCAGCAACTGGTTATATCTATGTACACATAGAAGATTTGGTAAATACTCAATTACTTTCAAAAATATTTGACACTGCTGGAAAGGTGATGTTAACACAACATATTCCAACCAATACAAAATACCAGTTAGACATTTCAAAACTCACCAAAGGTGTGTATTTTATCGAAATAGAAAACCATAAAATTTCTAAATTAATTGTTCAATAAATAAACCGCCTTACTGCCTTCTTATTGGCAGACTGAATAAGAACAACTAACATAATCAGGTAGATGGTCAGAGAGATAAATATATGATCTCTCTGATGCATCTTCCAGACCTTCCTCATACAGATTCATGCCGAGGAGGCTTCTCCATTACATGCTTATAACAATCTATTACAACAACCTTATTACGAACCATATAAACAGCATTAAAACCAAATAATGCATCAGAACTTCACACTCGATTTTCCAATGCATTATTCAAATTAAACCATTTACTTTAACTCAATCTTAATGGCAAAAGCAAAATCACCAGGCTTTTCTTTGGGCAATTCTACTGTAAGACCTGTTTCTGTCAACTCCCACGATAATTCTTCGCCGGTAGCCAGCATGGTCACCTTCCGGATTTCATCACTAAGTAAGTTTTCTTTTTTTGCAAGGCTATGAATCACCATATTGTTTTCAGGCCAATCCAGTGCAATTGCATATAAGTTTCCATCTTTGGTAGTAAAACGAATATCTTCGGCCACCGCATCCTTATTTTTATCCTCACTCAAATGACCTTCTTTAATTTCCTGAGGTCCCTCACCAAAAACTTTCCAAGGACGAGTATCATAAATGGCCTCACCATTGGCTTTCAGCCACTGCCCCATTTCCAATAAACGTGTTTTAACCCCCTCAGGCATTACGCCATCGGCTTGAGGTGTAACATTTAACAAAACAGCACCATTTTTACTTACCACATCAACAAGAAAGTCAATTAACCTATTGGTTGATTTATATTTGGGATCTGAAATATTACACCAAGCTTTCCAATCAATCGAGTCATCTGTTAACCAAGGAAATTCTTTTTTTTCTTTCATCCGAGAGCGTTCTAAATCAAGCACTGCACTACCCTCAGCCATATCATGAAACTTATAGGTACACACTACATCTCTACCCCATTCTTGTGCTTTATTATAATAATTAGCTAAGAATTGTTTACGGTATTGTTCCTCAATAATATCCATTTTATTATCAAACCAAATAATATCCGGCTGATATTTATCCATCAACTCATTTAAACGATCTAACCACTCTTGGTGAAATTCTTTTTTCGGAGGATTGGGATAATCACCGGTAGCCATCACAAAAGAGCCTTCGGGAACATAAGGACCATATAGACCTGCATATTTTGGATCTCCGGCATCGGTATTTTTATCCCATGTTGGATACCAAGCGTATAACCAATGACGGTGATAAGTAGCAATAAACTTCATCCCCTGCTTACGAACAGCTTTTTCCATTTCTCCAACGATATCACGCTTAGGTCCCATATCCATTGCATCCCACTCTGTCAGGTCACTGTCCCACATGGCAAAACCATCTGCATGCTCTGCTACAGGACCGGCAAACTGAGCACCCGATTCTTTAAAAAGCTTAGCCCATTCATCTGCATTAAACTTTTCTGCAGTGAACATTGGAATAAAATCTTTATATCCAAATTCTTTTAAATTACCATAAGTCTCTTCATGATACTTACGAATAGGATTCCCCTTCTCATACATTCTAATGGAATACCATTCTGTTTCATGGGCAGGAACAGAATAAGGTCCCCAATGAAAATAAATACCAAACTTGGTATTTAACCACCATTCAGGCACTTTGTACTGTTTTAACGATTCCCAGTCAGCCGTATATTCTATTTTATCAGCTACTGCTACTGCTTCTGTTTTCGATTTCTGCGGCTTTGTATTACAGGCAACTAATGCAGTCGCAGCAAAAAAAATCAATAAATATTTTTTCATATGTTTAAAAATTAACAAAACCTCTCTGGCCGGTACAAATGTCAATCATTCACCTGCGTGACCAATTGTTTGCCCTGGCCATGCCAGTTTCATTTGTTTCAATTTATTTTTCAATGGTCATTTGAGAACTCCCAAATAAACCTATTATTCACCAAATTTTATATTCAAAGGCATTCATGAATCCTATGTATTTCATTGCCTGTGGACAAATTAATTGATTGAATTTACATGGTTGTTTCATCTATCTTCGTACAATAAATTTACCATTCTCTAATTTATATAAATTCGGTTAACATTTCAACTCGCCAACTAATTTAATAATTATGATACAATACTTTATAAGCACAAAAATAAACAGTGTCGATGAATAATATTTATACTAATACGATATATTTTATAACTATTGCGTCAACCTTATCATACGCTTTCCCTCAAAAAAAAGCGAAAGACACGCAATAAAATACAGTGTCTTTCGCTACAATCTTACATTTAACAAAATTCGATTACTTGTCCCAATACTCGTCCACTATCTTTTTTATATGTGGAAAATTTTCATCCGTATCTCCTATTTCTTCGCGCAAAGCCTTCAGTTTTTCTTTCATCATAACTTTCACTTGTGCGTAATCCGGATTATCATATACATTATTCATCTCTTTAGGATCGTTTCTTAAATCATAAAGTTCCCATGCCGGCGGTGTGTGACGTGTAAAGTCATTCCCCCACGACTTTTTGTTCCATTCAGCATTAGGATCATCGGTATCCACCCAATATCTGCCATAAAAAAAGATTAGTTTATAATCCTTAGTACGCACGCCAAAATGGGCAGGGTTTGCATGACGATGAGCCATGTGCATCCAATACCTGTAATAAGTAGCATCTCGCCAGCCTTCAGGCTCCTTCCCTGTTTCAAGAATTGTTTTAAAACTCTTCCCCTGCATATATTCGGGCGCTTTTCCACCTGCCAATTCTATTAAAGTAGGTGCAAAATCAGTATTATTTATAATAGCATCAGTTCTCTGTTCAGCTGTTATTTTTGCTGGATAATGAACAATAAAAGGCATACGCATAGACTCCTCGTACATCCATCGTTTATCAATATAATCATGTTCACCCAACATAAAACCCTGATCTCCGGTATAAACAATGATTGTATTTTCCCAGAGTCCTTCCTTTTTTAGATAATCGAACAAACGTGCCAAATTATCATCCACTCCTTTCACACAACGTAAATATCTTTTCAAATATTCCTGATACGCCAATTTAGTATACTCGGGATCCGGAATATCCTGGTCTATACCCATATGCATACCCATGTTACGTATGGTATTTCTATGAGAAACAGAAGATCCAATGATATGAATTAACTCATCATTATATCCTTTGGTACCCACAGAGCCGTTATTCTTATTATCATACAGACTGGCTGGTTCAGGAATAAATGTATCTTCCAAATAATCTTTGTAACGAGGTGCAAACTCAAAAAGATCATGAGGCGCCTTATAATGGTGCATTAGAAAAAAAGGTTTCGTCTTATCTCTGTTTTTCAGATAATCCAAAGTAATATCTGTTATTACATCAGTACTATGCCCTTCTGTTTTGATTGTTTCGGTATTTTTGGTAGCGGGAAACTCATATTTCATTCCCTTTTCAATAAATACAGGATTAAAATATTCGCCTTGCCCACCATGTCCAACTAAAACTTTATAGTAATCAAATGCCGACGGTTCAGCATGTAAATGCCACTTTCCGATCATTGCCGTTTGGTACCCCAGCTTTTTCATTTCCCGTGGTAGATATTGCTTATCACCGATAGTACCTTCCAGATCAAGCACACCATTTACATTACTATACTGACCTGAAATAATACATGCCCTACTGGGGGTACAAATGGAATTGGTCACATAGCAATTATCAAATACCACCCCTTCCTTAGCCAATGCATCAATATTAGGGGTTGGATTTAACTTAGCCAAACGGCTCCCATATACTCCTATGCTCTGCGTTGTATGATCATCAGACATGATGAAAATAATATTGGGTTTCTTTACTTCTTTAGCTTTCTCGCTACAAGCAGAAAAAATGGCAGATAATATCAGCATTACAGCCGCCACTTTATTAAAAATATTCCTATACATGACTTTAAATAATTTTATATTTTTTCAACAACTAAATTAATACTTTAACAGCAGTGCACATCCATAAATCCAACTGATTATAGGGGGTGTTTAACAAACAACACATATAAATACAACATTTTTTATATAATTATAGGATTCCCCCCCTTCTTTCCCCATCCTTTTTTTCCAAACCTTCTGATGTGTTGATCTATTTTTACCAAGAAATTTATTTACATCATACTCCATTTGTATAATAAAAAATATAGACCAAATAATTTGACACACATTAAGATGAACAGAAAATTACGAACTGGATTTTATGCATTCGCAACTGCTACTATCTTAACTTTAGGAGGGTGTTCAGAACCATCCAAAGTCAAAGACGAATGTTGCCAAAGCAAAACGAAAGCTTTCACTGAAGATTGGGAATCTCTGAAGAAAGTAAATGATGAACCTAAATGGTTTAAAGATGCCAAATTTGGTATTTACACTCACTGGGGGCCTGCCTCTCAAGCCTTTATAAATATGGCTCCTAAGGAGTATATGGGAGGTTGGCACGGCATGCTCATGTACGGAAAAGAAGGCATACCCAACTGGAAGACTGGTAAAATAGCCACAGGAAAAGATGGTATACCTAAACCCACATCCAACTATTTGCACCATACCGAACAATTTGGTGATCCGGTTGCAAACCCTGAAAAATATGGTTACAAATCACTCATTAAAAGCTTTAAGACAACAGGCTTTGACGCTAAGGAGTGGGCTGATTTATTTGAAAAATCAGGTGCTAAATTTGCGGGTCCTGTTGCTATGCACCACGACAACTTTGCTATGTGGAATAGTAAAGCGACCCGATGGAACTCCATGAACTATGGCGGAAAAGATATATCAGGGGAATTGAAAAAGGAAATCGAAGCACGAGGAATGAAATTTATCGGTTCATTTCACCATGCCTTTACCTGGAAGTATTTTGCGCCAGCTCACGTTTATGGTGGCGACCAAATAAAGGAAGAAGACTATGATTTATACACCGAGCCACACGGATATGATTCCCAAATGCCAACCGACCGCTTTCACGAAGAATGGTGGGCTAAATTAAAGGAATACATCGATGTATATCAGCCTGATGTAATATGGTTTGACTGGTGGTTAGAAAACATGAAGGAAGAATACCGTCAGAAATTTATGGCATACTATTATAACAAAGCAAATGAATGGGGTAAAGAAGTAGCTATCTGTTTTAAAGAAAGTACATTTCCTGACGAAACAGCGATACGCGACTATGAAAGAGGACGTCCTAACCAAACAAAACCAGATTATTGGTTAACAGACACATCGCCGGGCACCTGGTTTTATCGCTCCAATGCCAAGTTTGTTGACGCCAATGAACTAGTAGACATATTGGTGGATATTGTTGCTAAAAATGGCAATATGCTCCTAAATGTTCCCCCCGACCCAGATGGAACCATACCACAAGTAATGAAAGACTTACTTCTGGAAATGGGTGCATGGTTAAAAGTAAATGGCGATGCCATATACGGTACGCGCCCTTGGGCCTGCTTTGGCGAAGGACCAACACGCTTACCCTCTGGCGGTCATAAAATTGAGCGTAAAAAAATCAGATATACCGAAAAAGATATTCGTTTTACAAAAAAATCAGATACTGAATTTTTTGCCATCGTAATGGATACTCCTAAAAAAGATATTGTCATCAAAACATTGAGCACAGACATTGCGGTATTACCTGTTGCCATTGAAAAAGTAGAATTGGTGGGAAGCCAAGAAGAAATCAAATGGAAAAGAACTTCAAAAGGTTTAGAAATAAAAGCTCCATCAAAATACCCAACAGATTACGGACATGCCTTCAGAATTATCTGCGAAGGATATAAAGAAGCAAATATTGGAGGTGACCTAGAACAGGATTTGTAGGCATCATTTTTCCTTGTGTCTATAATTTTTCTCCAAACCCCAAAGATGCATTAGATCTTCGCAATGGATTTTCTAATGCATTTTCGGGGTTCATGGCCTCTCGCCAACGCCGCCCCCAGGGCTATTACGCTGTCCAACCCCGCGGTCTATCTGCTGGTAGTTGAACACTTAAATAGAATTTATTGAATATCGACATTATTAAACTGTAACTTCTTATGATTTAATCAAATAAGCCTTCAACATTGAGAATGATGATTTACAAATAGTTTAGTGTCGCAGCCTCATAAAATCTCTATCTGAACAAGCTCACAGGTTATATCTGTTCGGTGAATACCTGTAACTCGAAACAAAGCATTAAAAAATTTGCTTCCTTCAGGAAGCTCACTATAAAACTGTTTAAGCCATTCTCTATTGGTGAAATTTCGGACCGTTGCCAGAGTTCCAATATCATTATTGGATGTTAAAAACAGCGCCACATTATTATTCTCCAGTGGCATACATGAAACCATGGCATATTCTGTTTTTCTTCCATTTTCAATGTGTGTAGTATATTTAAACGTTTTTGCGCCATCCTTATACATGAAACCGTCCACATACTTGGAAAACACTTTACTAGTGCTTAAAAATAATGCATCGGAAGTATTCATCGTTTTAAACTGTCCCACATAAATAACATGATGATCCCGGGATTGCTCCAAGCGAAATTCTGACTCCAATCGTACTTCAAAGGTATTTCCATGCTCATGAAACCACTGGTCCAATTCGTGCACAGCATAAGGCGCCATTTTCGTCATCATAGTATAGTCCGCCGCCCGCAAATTTGTAATATGATGATCACTCATATACTTTGATAATTCTATTTGTGAATTAATGCCTTTAATATGAACAGGCATCCATGACCCATCGTCCTGTTTTTGTTCACAAATAATATGGTCCGCAATTACACAAATATTTTGCGCATCAGCAGAAAAAAAATCACCCCAACAATACGCATCGTTCTTAGGGTAAAAGACAAGCACCAAAGCACCTATTAACAAAAGCACTCCTATTACAGTCATCTCATTAGCATGAGTAAACAAGCACTTTCCTTTAATTCTTCTTTCACCTGTATCTGGAGTAATAAATTGCACATTGTATTGCCCTTTTTCAATCCTGAACATCACGCCATCTTCCGCTCCAACTTCTCTATAGTATTCATCCAGTTTCTTACGCAGATTAAACATATACACCCTGACCTTCCCATCATTATTTTCGGGCTTATAATTATTTTGAAACAACTCAACACCTATAATATGCTCTTTAATATCTTCACCTTGCACAGCCTTAGATACCAAAAAACTTAGTAAGCGAGCATTTCTTGGCGACTTAGCAAAAATAGGATGATTAACTACTCTCTCCAGTGATTGATTAATAATGGTGATATCGACCGTATGTTCCATAGGAGCACAAAACTATAAAAATCTAAATGAACAATAAAAATCCATCAAACTATTTACCACATTGAATACCAGAAAAATTAACCTGGTAATTAACGGTTAAATTACTGTTTTAAGCAACACTCACCAATACTGTATCATGTACTTTTATACATTTACACTACACTAAATTCTATTGATATTCACAATAATTTAATAAATAAAGCATGAAACATTTATCGCTTATTATTTACGCCATTACCATGGTATTATTTTCTTCCTGTCATCAAACATCTCATCTGAATAAAAAGGAGCTTTTTGACTATGACTGGAAATTTACGCGAGGAGAAGCTTTGGGAGCAGAAAACCCCCACTTTATTGATAAGGAGTGGCAATCTGTCAATTTACCCCACGATTGGAGTATCGAAGGCCCATTTAGCAAGGATAATCCTTCTTTCTCAAGAGGAGGGTGGTTACCTACTGGCAAATGTGCATATCGCAAAACCTTTCATATCACTAAAAACCAAAAAGATAAACGCTTTATAATTTATTTTGATGGAGCCTACCGTAACTCCCAAGTATATATCAATGGTACCCTTTTAGGCAAAAGACCCTTGGGTTATATCGCATTCTATTACGATATGACTCCATATATAAAAGTAGACAAACCCAATGTAATCACAGTAAAACTCGACAATTCATCTCAGCCGGGTTCTCGTTGGTATACAGGTACGGGAATCTATCGTCATGTTCACTTAATTACAACGAATAAAGTATATGTGCCCATATGGGGAAATTATATTGTAAGTAATAATGCTTCCAAAGAGGAAGCCACCATCAACATAGAAACACAGATCAACAATGACTTCAAAGAAAGTAAGGAGTGCGAACTTAAATATACGATATACGACCAGCAGGGAAACAAAGTAGCACAATCTTCACAAAATGAAATAATAGAAGCCGAAAACAACAAGAAGGTTAAACTGGACATAACACTAAAAAAACCCCAACTATGGGATCTCAAAAAACCACATCTGTACACCATAAAAACAGTAATATCCATCCACCAACAGCCCATATATAGTCAAACAGACAAAACAGGCATCCGCAACATATCCTTTGATGATCAAAAAGGATTTTTCCTAAACGGACAAAACATAAAGATAAAAGGTGTTTGTCTTCACCATGCTGGTGGCCCACTTGGAGCCGCGATTCACCGCAGAACGATTGAACGCCAACTGGAGAAATTAAGAGAGATGGGATGTAACGCAGTACGCACCGCTCACAATCCTTTTTCTGAAGAATTCTTAAATGTTTGTGATAGCATGGGTTTCCTTGTTATGAACGAAATGTTTGATGAATGGGAAAAAGTAAAAGAACCTGCCACAACACAGAATGGAAAAAAAATTAGAATACCCGTAGATTTTTATGCTAACATTTTTCACAAATGGGCCGATAAAGACCTGACTGATTTTGTAATGAGAGACCGAAACCATCCTTCTGTTATTATGTGGAGTATCGGAAATGAAATAGACCAGATGCGTAAACCTGCAGGTGAAATAATTGGTAAGCGACTGGCAAAAATCGTTCACCAGCTGGATTATCGCCCCATAACCAATGGCGTCCACGGATATGGTTGGGGAGTATGGCCTGATTCAGCTGCCGCTGCCGTAAATGATATTTATGGTTATAACTACATCAAAAACGACGGACTAGACAAAGAGCGTCAACTACACCCCAACACTAAGACGATCATCACAGAACACGAATCGGCACAATCATTTTACCCTCGCGGAACCTATTTATACGATGATGCAAAAAAAGCATGGTGGGACAAGTTAGCCTACGAATACAATGAAGCCTTTGAATGGGTAGAGAAAAGAGATATACGCGGAGAAAGCGGTATGAACGCATGGAAATGGGTCAAAGAACGTCCTCATGTCATGGGTATGTTTATCTGGACCGGTTGGGATTATCTGGGAGAAGTAATTCCCTTTGGTTGGCCTGCCCGTTCATCTTCCTTTGCCCCTATAGATCTCTGTGGATTCCCTAAAGACGGTTACTATTTTTATCAAAGTCAATGGACAGATAAACCAATGGTTCATATTTTTCCACATTGGAACTTAGATGGTATGGAAGGTAAAAAAGTAACGGTATATGCTTTTACCAACGGAGAAGAGGTAGAACTTTTCCAAGATGGAAAATCATTAGGTAAAAAAACAAACAATTGCCAAGGTGTTGAATACCAAAGCTGGGATTTGATTTACAAACCAGGCGAACTCAAAGCTGTTTCCTATAAAAACGGAAAGATTCATGCCCAAAAAACAGTCAGAACAGCAGGTGAACCAGCAAAAATACAAGTGAACTGCCGAAGAAATTCCATGAAGGCCAATGCACAGGATTTGATTTATGTGGAATGTACAATAATTGATAAGGATGGTAACGAAGTCCCTACGGCAGACAACATGATAGAATTTGAAATGCTTGGTCCGGCAACAATCGCGGGCGTAGGAAATAGCAACAACATGAGCCTGGAATCTTTCAAAAGCAATCAACACAGTGCTTTCAATGGAAAATGCTTGGCTATTATTCAATCAACAAGAATAAGCGGAGATATTTCTCTCATTGTAAAATCCTCAGGTCTACCATCTACCACCATCCATTTCCATTCGAAATAAAAGACAACAACATTTGTATATTTTAATGATAGACATAAAAAAGTGAAAATACCCCTTTAAATCCTGTTAAAATAATCATGGCTCCGCGGAGAATCTACATATCTTGCAAAGACAAAGGACACGGATAATCAGCACTTTGCTAATTTTTAACACAGGTACCGTCAAGCGAACATTGTTCTCACTTAAATAGAGAATGAACCTTGACAAGTTGCATGTGACCATTAAAAATAAAATATAGATACATGAAGCGAGCCATGGGAATAATTTCACACACAGGGGAATGATTAATGTTGGCGAGTTCCATATGACCATTGAAATATACATTTAAACATGAAAACATTATCAATCTTATTTTTCACTATTTTCCTTGGTTTAACAGCCAACAGTCAAAACAAACCAAGCCCGCCTGATTCATGGCTCACCCCATTGTTATCAGATAGTGCTCATTTTATTTTAGAAAGCAAAGACAGTATTGTATGGGGTTGTGCACCTATTTACGACGATGAAGGAAAAGTACATGTTTATTACTCCACCTGGAAAAAAGAAGACAACTGGCTTATCCACAGCAAAATAGCGCACGCAGTAGCCGATCACCCGGAGGGACCTTATAAAAAACTAGGTATTATATTAGAAGGTAGAAAGGGAAAATGGGATGCCAACACCATCCATAACCCCAGTATCTATAGAGTAGATGGTAAGTATGTTTTATTGTATATCGGTAACGATACTACCCAACAAGATAATTGGCGTGCCAAAGCTAAATCAGCCAACACACAAAGAGTAGGAATGGCTATCGCTGATAATCCTTACGGTCCTTGGAAACGATTTGACAAACCCATGATTGATGTCTCACCAGATACCATGGCCTGGGATGGCTATTGTACGGTAAATCCGGGCTTTTTAAAACATCCCAATGGCGAATATTGGATATATTACCGCAGTTGGGACAGAAGAAACGACGACCGCCGAAAAACAGGCGTAGCCATGGCTAAAAATCTCACAGGACCATATGTAAAATATAAAAACAACCCCATCATTGATTTTCCAGAAAGAGGAGGGCAAACGGAAGACCCTTATTTTTTCTTCTATAAGAACAAATTTCACTGTTTGATCAGAGATATGGGTAATTACGATTGGTTGAGTGGGTTATATCTGGAATCTGATGATGGTTTAAACTGGGGCCCCTATTATCGTAGTCATCATAAAGGCGCTCATTATTTACCTGTCGACAAAAAAGCCCGTTATGAACGTGTTCAAGTACTTTTTAGAAATGGAGAACCAGAATACCTTTTTAACGCCATTTTACGTGAAGGCAGAAAACACAGTGGTGCGGTACTAAAAATTAACATGCCTGAGGTTGACAACAAACTACCACCTGCTCCCCTGGGTTTTAAATGGGTAAAAAACAAAAAGTTTTCAGATGAATTTAATGGAACAGAACTAGATACAAATATTTGGCATCAACGCTCTCCTTTTTGGAAACACGGCAGACCACCTGCCACATTTCGTGACTATAGTGTATCCGTCAAGGATGGCTATATGCAAATCAAAAACTCAGTATTAACAGGAGATAACAAATACAATATTGCTGGTGGAGCCGTGGCTTCGAAAGCTATGGATGCTCATTATGGTTATTATGAGTGCCGCATGAAAGCCTCTAGCATATCTATGTCCTCCACATTCTGGCTAAAAAATTTACCTCAAAAAGAAGGATGCACCCATAATCGACAAGAGTTAGATATTGTTGAAGTTGTTGGCAAGCGTAAAACAGGCCACGATTTTAATCATATACTCCACGCCAACTCTCATTACCTATATTTTGATTGTGATGGTGAAAAACAAAGCAAATCAGTTGGCGGAAATTGTCCAATTACGCCTGCTGCCAACGAAGCCTTTCACACTTATGGCTGCTGGTGGAAAGATGCCAATACACTGTTATTTTATGTGGATGGAGAATACCGTTTTACCATACATCCCAGTACCCAATTTAATAACAAACCTTTTAGCAGACCCATGTATATGCACATGGTAACAGAAACCTACAATTGGGAAAGCCCTCCAACACCTGAAGAATTAAATAATGACAAGATAAATACAACATATTACGACTGGGTGCGCGCATACAAACTGGTACCTATTACCAAAACAAACAGTGAAGGGCTCACCAAGCCAAAAAAATTTTACAAAGACT
Source organism: Saccharicrinis fermentans DSM 9555 = JCM 21142 (assembly GCF_000517085.1). Classification (NCBI taxonomy): domain Bacteria; kingdom Pseudomonadati; phylum Bacteroidota; class Bacteroidia; order Marinilabiliales; family Marinilabiliaceae; genus Saccharicrinis; species Saccharicrinis fermentans. The sequence continues at coordinate 2,320,999 of NZ_KI912107.1, forward strand.
CTGTTGATTTCAGTAATGCTCCCAAACGCATCAATCATAAATATCCATTATCAGATCAAAAAAACAAAAAAAAATGGAAGATGCTCAAGGACTACTCTGACGAATTTAACGACGACACCTTGGATATTAGCAAATGGTATCCCAATAACCCAGGCTGGAAAGGAAGAGCACCCACCTATTTTCATGGCTCCAATGTCAGTCTAGAAGGCGGTGAACTAATCATGCAAATCAATCAGCATGGAGATGAAACACTGCCAGAAGGATATACCCATTCTGCTGGTTTTATCAAAAGTAAAAAGAAAATTCTCTATGGTTACATCGAAGCCCGCTTAAAACCCAACAACTCACCTTGGGTAACAGGTTTTTGGATGACCAATGTAAGCAAAGACTGGTGGACTGAAATTGACATATGCGAAAACTGTCCCGGCGTAGCGGACAATCGCCACGACTTAAACTCTAACCTGCATGTTTTTAGAGCACCCAAAGACAAAGGTGATGTGAAAGAACACTTTAGTAGAAATGCCAAATACTACATTCCTTTTGAACTCCAGGATGATTACCACACCTGGGGTCTTGAATGGAACAAAGACTACATTCGTTTCTATCTGGATGGTGTTCTTTTTCGTGAAGCACCCAACACCCACTGGCATCAGCCTCTGGAAATCAACTTGAATAACGAATCTAACAAATGGTTTGGTGCCTTGCCCGATGACAATCGATTAGACGAGCTCTACAAAGTAGATTATGTAAGAGTTTGGCAGCAAAAACAATAATATAAAACATAGGTCATGAAACATATTTTTAATGTTCTTCTGCTTTTGATAGCAGGACAAATAGCCGCACAAACCAACCTGTTACCCGACGCAAGCTTTGAGTCCGGCACCATTACAGGCAGCAATAGCGACTACTATAACTACGAAGGAAAAACACTATGGAGAGCTTGGCCTTTTATTGGCTTTGAAATAGATAACGAAATCAAAAACAGCGGTTCCAGATCACTAAAAATTGTTTACAAAAATTATGGAAATGGAAGTCCTTCATTCAGAACTGAGCATTACCCACTACTGGACGAAGGGAGCTATCAATTTTCATTTTACTATAAAACAGATATCGATCGCTCCTCCTCATATATTGAATTTGACATTCGTTATGGAACCCAAAGCGGTGGAACAACCAGCATCAGTGTTCAACAAAAACCAATAGTAAGCGAGGCCAAGGATGGTTTTGTAAAAGTAAGCGTAGAGTTCGAAGCCAATGAAAGCTTTACCACCTTTGCTCCATATATCCGTATACCTTATATTTCTGAAGGGGCTTTTTTGTATATCGACGATGTAATGTTAAATAAAATCGCTACAGAACCCAAAGCAACCAGTCCTACCCCCCTCAATGGAAGCACCGGAATAAACGCTAACAACACTATCTTACAGTGGGTTGGAGGTATAAATGCTGTCAAAAGAAACATTTACTTAGGAACATCTTCAGGAAACCTTCCCCTAATAGCATCTGAAACAAGTGCCACCACCTACCCGATTGCTGATTTAGAAAACCAAACCCAATACTTTTGGCGAGTAGATGAGATGGATGCTTCCAATCATATTACAACAGGTGATGAGTGGAGTTTTACTACCAAGACATTCTATGAAGAAAACATGGAAATAATACAAACACAGCGAGTTGAATCGGATAAACTCGTTACATGGAAACAATTTGGACCGGGAAATGCAGGATTCAACAACTTTTTACGCTATCACCCACTTTTACCAGATATATGCCTGACATCACCAGATATGCTTAACACCTACCAAACCGAAGATAATGGAAACACTTGGTTCACAGTAAAAGATATAGACGGCACAGGAGAACTCGCTCGTATATATGATATGTTTTATGCTACAAAAACACCTGAGTTTGCCATCGCCATCGAAAGTTCACGATTATACATCAGTAAAGATACCGCCAGAAGCTGGCAAGCAATCAACAATTGCCCTTGGTATACACATATGGATCCAAAGGGAAGCGAAGGCCGTTCATGGTACAGAAAAATATCTTCAGTAGCCATCGATCCCCAGGACAATAACACTTGGTATGTAGGCGCAGGTAACTTTTGTCGTGGACAACAACAACTATGGAGTACCGTCAGTTCACCAACCTACGACAACCCTCGTGGTAGTGAAAATATCTACGATAACATTAAGTATCAGGGTAAGATATGGAAAACAAGCGATGCCGGACAAACATGGTTAGAACTAACAAGCGGAATCGATGAGAAAGCGCAATTCTCCAGAATCATCGTACATCCCGAAAATAAAAATATGATTTTTGCCGGTTCACAGTACGGACTATACAAATCAAACAATGGAGGTACATCTTGGACAAATATTGGCAACGGGAAACTGGACAACAATACCATCATGAACATGGATTACTACTACGATGCAGCTTCGCACAGGTTCGTATTATACGTAATTGATCAGGTACGTTATTATCCTGATGGCCAAAGCACCCGCTGTGATGGAGGTATTTTTAAATCAGAAGATAATGGAGAAACATGGATCAACATCAACGGTAATTTAGGTTTGGATATCAACCAGTTAACTGGAGGCGTGCCATACAACTACTACCAATATATTGCAAAATGGTTTGGCATAACAGTAAGTGAGGCACAAGGTACTTATCCAAGCCTACCAACTGCCGCTTTGCAATATTTTAACTCATTAAATGTAGATCCCAGTGGTAAAGATGCATTATACGTTGGTTTTTATGATGCACAAGTTCAAAAATCCTTCACACCTGGCCGTTTGTGGAAAACAACCGATGGAGGCAAAAACTGGATCAATATAGCCAGAGATTACGCCCCTGCCTGGGAAGCAGACAAAGCATACTGGGAGAGCAGAAACAATCCATACAACGACAATATGGTCGAAGGACACCAACTATCCAACCAGCAATGGAACCAAAACTACCCTCTGCGATCCCTGAGATACTGCAGCGTTAATTCACGGGGGGATATAATGCTGATTTATGCGCACAATACATTTCGAAGTACAGATGGTGGAGAGACTTTTCAACAGATAGATGAAACCTATACCAGCAATGGTAATATCATGCCTGCCGGAAACAGTAATCTACCAGGACAGTGCATATGGCAGGATAAACGATTAGGAGAAAATGTTATATATGGCGGTTCTGGAGAACACCATTTATGGAAAACCACCAATGATGGTTCCGAAGGAAAACAAGCCGCCAAATACCTAAATGGAACACAAGAAAGCGTATTTGCTGTGGCAACACATCCATGGGACGAAAATACGGTTTATACCACTTCTATGCGTCAAAAAGACCTGGACCGAATATTCAAATCAACCGATGGTGGTGAAACTTTTGTAGATTGGGGTAAAGCAACGATGGCAGAAGAGTGGATGAGAACCAACCACATACGAATTGATCCCATCAACCCACTTAACATGTACTTTGGCGTTACTGAAGTAGCCGGTTCGGGAGGAGGTAGTGGTACTGATGGTCCCGACAAAGACAAAGAAGGTGGCTTCCATAAATCTACTGATGGCGGCAAGACCTTCTCTCCCAGCAACAATGGAATGCCTACTAAAGTATGGGTAAGAGATATAGAGTTTGACCCAAGAGATAACACCCGTGCCTCCATTTTTGTAGCTGCCCCATGGAACAAAGAAGTACAGATCAATGGCGGTCTGTTTCACTCTAACGACAGAGGTGAAACATGGAGCGAGATTCCCATATCTAATAAGATCGAAGGGGTTAACAATATTGCATTTGACCATACAGGTCGTTTGTATGCAAGCGCTGGCAGAAGAGCTGCCAACGATGATGCAGGTGGATTATTCTATAGCGACGACTATGGAGAAAGCTGGACACAAATTTTTGAAGCTGAATATGTAGATAACTTTGATATTTCACCATTTGACAACAATGTACTGGTATTTTCGATGGGGGAATTAGCCACCAACCCTGGCATATTTATTAGTTTGGATAGAGGCAAAACCTGGAGCAAAAATAACCACACAATAGGAACTCCATCTAAAATCACCCAAGTGGAGTTTGACTTACACAACCCAACTACCTTATGGCTATCTGTAATGGGAAGTGGTTTTTATAAAGGATATTTTAAAAACGGAGAAGATACTCGTAAAATAACCCTTACACCAGGGACAAGCGTACTTAACCCACAAGAAACCTTACAACTTCATGTTGAAAAAACAGGGCTCAGTGGAACTATCCAATATAAATCAAGCAATCAAAGTGTAGCTTCCGTCTCTGAAAACGGATTGGTAACAGCCATCAAAAAAGGAGCTGTTAAAATATGGGCCACTTCCGAAGATGGCCGATATTCCGATTTTCTCTACTTGGTGGTAAGTGATCAACATATTGGTATCAAAAACCAAAAAAGCATTGAGGTATCGGTGTTTCCTAACCCCACCAAAAACTTGTTGTTTGTGAAAGGAGATTATACGGGGAATTTAAACATGAAAATATTTGCTCCCAATGGCACACTGACTAAAGTCATAACACATATTAAAGCCAACAAAATTGATATATCCGACCTGAATAATGGATTATATTTTTATTTGCTGGAGAACAAGCAAGGCGTTTCTACAGGAAAATTCATTGTTCAATAAACTTACCACCAACACCTCATTCCTGGACCATTCATACAAAACGATTGCTGGGATGAGGTGTTAAAATAACAAGTCCATATAGTGATATAAACCCTTACCTTTCACATGAGCTATCCTTTGATAACCTTGCTCAAACAAATGTTCCATCCCTTCTTTTGCACCCACATAATCATCCGAAGAAATAAAAGGCACACGTGCATGATCCAAATACAAAATTCTGTCAATAACTAAAAATGGAATATCTTTCCTGATCAATTGCTCCAGTTCTTCTTTCCTCATATTCAATTTTCTACTGGGTAGTATCAATTTAATTCATAAAAATTACACTCCTATGAATGAAATAGATCGTATTCATGAATACCTTTGAATATAAAATTTAGCAAACAATAAAATTTCTTGTGAGTTCCATATGACCACTAAAAGATAAATTTAAACATGAAAATAGTAATCGCACCCGATAAATTTAAAGGGTCATTAACGGGACTCGAATTTTGTGCAACAGTAGAGCGCAGCCTCAAAGCACATTCGGTCGATGCAAAGATTATCAACCTTCCATTGGCCGATGGTGGTGACGGAACCATCGAAGTTCTCAATTATTACCTCGAAGGAAGAATGATATCCTTAGAAGTGCATGATCCACTTCACCGTGTGATAAAAGCATCGTACCTCTATTCCGAAATAAAAAAAACAGCATATATCGAAATGGCCGAAGCATCAGGTATTCGACTGCTCCGGGATTATGAACTAAATCCGCTGCAAACATCCTCCTATGGAACCGGAGAATTAATAAAAGATGCACTTCATAAAGGCGTTAAGCACATTATTTTAGGTATAGGCGGTAGCGCTACCAACGATGCCGGAATAGGAATGGCAAAAGCTTTGGGCTATCACTTTTACAATAACTCCCATCAAGAATTAGAGGGAAATGGAAATAATCTGCTTTCTGTATTCACCATAGATAGTTCTGATGCCGACTGGATTATTACAGGCGAAGGTAAACTGGATAACCAGACCTTATCGGGCAAAGTAATTAAAGGTATAATGGAGTCAATAACCACTCAAAAACTAGCCATATTCTGCGGAATAAGCGAGTTGAATACAAATCATCACCATACCTTAAAAATTGACTATTTAAAAGAAACCTGTGCGTATGCAAAAAATCAAGAAGACTCCATACGTAAAGCCAATTTATATCTAAGCAAGGTAGCCCAAGACTTTGCATCTAAACATTTATAAAGACCCCATAAAACCATCCCTAAAACCCTAATGGAATATTTCAGCTTAACTCATAATATTTATTTTGTTAGAATCCAAATGATTTTATGTTAATATACCTTAATTTAATCACGTATTCGTAACCGCAAGCTCATGTTTCCGTAATAGAATACTCTGACATCTTAAATTATTTTGAAGAAATGAAATTTGGAACAAAGTTAATATTAATAGTTTTTTTACCCATAGTAATATCCACCATAACAGCAGTTTACGTTTCATCCACCCGTTTAAAAGAGCAAGGCGTTCAGACCTTAGAGAAAAAAACGCAGACGATTCTAACGCGTATGGAGGCCATTAGAACCTATGTAGCGACACAGTTTAACATAAAAGAAGAAATACAAGAAGTTGTTTCCAATTACCCAGATGGAGTAATTCCAGATTTTGAGAAGAAAGCCATGTTGAAAAAAGTACCCATTTTTGCTTCCATGGCTGTTGGCGAGACGGATGCAGAGAAGGATAATTACGTATTCAGGATCGCATCTAAAAGAGCGAGAAATGAAAAAAATAACGCCAGCCAGCTAGAGATAGATTTTATTGAAGAATTTGAACAAAACGACACGCTCAACACCATCACTTACACCAATAAGAACACCAATGAATTATGGGTAATGCGCCCCGTTAGGCTATCTAAAGAGCAAGGCTGTCTAAATTGTCATGGTGCCCCCGATACCAGTCCTTGGGGCAATGGCAAAGATGTTTTGGGATATGGTATGGAAAACTACAAAGATGGTGATGTAGAAGGTCTTTTTATCATCAAATCAAGTTTAAATGCCAACACCAACGAGGTGCAGGCCAATATTAGAACCGCCATTTGGGAGATAATACTCATCATGTTGGCGGTATTAGTGGCAGTTATTGTGGTCAGTGGTTTTTTCATAAAAAAAACAAACAACAAAATCAGCCGTATCGTCAAAGCCAATAAAAAAATAGCAAACGGTGACCTCAGTGAGGTACTCCCCGAAACAGGAACAGACGAATTTTCTGATATTTTTCGTAATTTGAATACCATGAGTGATTCATTAAAATCTGTTATAAAGGCAGTCAATGAAGCCTCTGCATTATTAATTGAAGAAAGTACTTCGTCCACTAAATTATCTCGTCAACTGGCATCATCCACCAATTCGCAAGCTGCTGCTGTAGAAGAAATATCAGTATCCATGGAAGAAATGACATCAACAATAGATCAAAACGGCGAACATGCACAAACAACCGAAACTATTGCTAAAAACTCAGCGCTGGAAATAGAGACAGGCAACGAGTCGTCTAAAAGTGCCATCGCCTCCATGTTATCCATTAAAGAAGAACTCAATTCAATAGGTGACATTGCGAAACAAACAAACATCCTGGCATTAAACGCTTCTGTAGAGGCAGCTCGTGCCGGAAATGCTGGTGCCGGCTTTAGCGTTGTAGCAGGTGAGGTCAGAAAACTGGCCGAACGAAGTAAAAGCTCAGCCGACCGAATTGAGACATTATTTTCCAACGGAGTAGAGACAGTAAACTCTACAAGCGACAAACTATCTCAGCTGGTTCCTGATATTACCAAAACACACACCTTATTGTCTGAGATTGTGGCATCCAGCTTAGAACAAAGCTCTGGTGCATCTGAAATAAACAATGCCATTCAAGGACTCAATAATGTGACACAAACCAACGTACAAATAGCAGATAACATGTCGCAAAAGGCCCAAAAACTGAACGAATATGCTAACTTGCTGAAAGAAAGAATTTCCTTTTTTAAACTGAACAAGGATTAGACAACTATTTTCAGAAAAATAGGGGATTCCCAACAGAAACATTGTTAAAAGACTAAATGAAATAGCTCTTAGTTTAATCTTTACGAACATATCATTTTAAATAAATATATGCGCTCTCTTAAAAATCTAAATTTCGTACGCTTTTTGATTGTCTACATCCCACTGTTGTTAATCTGCTACTTAGGTGTTTCGCATTATTACAATACCATACTGAACAACGAAACAAAAATAGCTTTACACTCAGAACTTGACGAACTTAGTATTAAGAAAATTATCATTAACGACTTCTACACCAGATTGGTTGAGGATATCAATCTATTAACATGGCAGCATTCCAACACCATCAGTAGTTCGCCTGTTAATTCCATAAAAAAGCAGGCCAACTTTTTCAAACGCTTCTCCTCCATACTTAAGAGTTACGATCAGGTTAGGCTTTTGGATACGCTGGGCAACGAAATAATTAGAATTGACTTGGACACACAAGATCGAAACCTATTTATCGAACAAAATAATCTTCAGAACAAAGGTGAGCGTTACTATTTTCAAAGTGCAAAAAAACTCTCTCCAAACGAGATCTATTTCTCAAGAATAGACCTAAACTTCGAAAATGGTCAAATAGAAACCCCTTATAAACCAGTCATCCGCGTAGCTAAAAAAACGTACGACTCCAAGGGAAACTGTACGGGAATTATTATCACCAACCACTTTATCACACATTTATCCAATAAACTGCTCACCTACGACGAAAATATAGACTCTTCCTTTGAAATGATCAACAAACAAGGATATTGGTTAATGGCCAATAATCCAGACCTTACATTTGGTCATATCAAGCCCCAAAGTGATAGCATCAGCTTACCCATCAAACGCAGTAAGCTATGGAGCGAAATACAGGGTAAATCAAAAGGCTTTTACCAATCAAAGGAATATTCTTACGCATTTATAAGGTTTGCCCCCCCACAAAAACTGGACAGTAAACTTATTTTTGAAATTGACGAAGAGTTCATTCTAATTAGCAAGGTTAAAAATAGTGACATCAGAGTAAATGCTCCCTATTATAATCAAATGAAGTGGATTTCGTTTATACTATTGGCCATACTCTTTGCTTCCTTGATTATAGGTATACAATTCTCACGAACCAAGTTGGTGAAAAAAAATAAAATTCTAAAAGAATCTCAAGCTGAGCTTACCTTTTTAAAAGAGAAACTGGAAAATAATCTTGAACTCAAACTCAATGAACTCGCTATTACGGAACAAAAATTTTACTCTTTATTTAACAATGCAGGTATCGGGGTAGCGTTGGTAAACTTAAAAGGGAAACCAGAATTCTCCAATGGCACATTTTGCAATATACTGGGCTATTCGGCAGAAGAACTGTCTGTTAAAACCTTCCAGGAATTCACCTATTCCGAAGACATAGAAAAAGACACCCGTCTCTTCAATAAACTAATCAAAAAACAAATCACCGGTTATAATATTGAAAAGCGCTATGTACGCAAAGATGGTAAGGTTATATGGGTAGACCTGCATGTATCTCTACTACTGAATAATGACAGCGAAATAGAAAATATAATTGCAACAGTAAGTGAAATCACAGATAAAAAACATTATCAAGAAAAACTTTTCGATAATGCGCAAGTCTTAAATCAGATTTTTGAAGCTGTTCTGGCCATGGATCACGAAGGTATTATCACTTATTGGAACAAGGGAGCTGTGAAATTATTTGGCCATAGCTCCGAAGAAATACTAGGCTGTCACATTGATGTTCTTTGTCCCAAAAACAATCATTCAAATCCACAAACAGGATTGCTAAAAGACTTTTTTACCAGCAATAAAAAACAAACAGAAATACAACTTACCAAAAAAGATGGTACTATTTTCACTGCCCAATTATCCCTTTCGAACCGCTACGATAGCCACGGCAATAACATAGGTAGTATTGGTTCCATACTGGATATTTCAATTCAGAAAGAACACGAACAAAAGATCCTACAAATTAACAACCAACTGGAGCAAAAAGTAGAAAAACGAACCCAAGAACTTAAAAAATCTTATCTTCAAATCAAAGAAAACGAATATAGACTTAATGCCGCATTTAACGGTGGAGAATACGGATGGTGGGATCAACAAACCTTAGAGCAAAAAATGATCACCCACCCTTCTCGCTTTATCTTTATCGGTTATAAAGAAGAAGAAATAAATGACACCATAACCTGGTGGAGAGAGCAAATACATCCCGATGATATTGAAAAAACAGATCATCTTTATAAAGAAATGTACTCAGGAAAAACAGATTCTTATAAACAAGAACTCAGGTTAAAACATAAAAAGGGTCATTATATTTGGGTGTATGATCAGGGAACCGTGATCGCTAGAGACGAAAAAGGATTCCCCAAACGTATTATTGGCACCACCCAAAATATCGATCAACGCAAGAAAGCAGAACTCGACAGACTAAAATTATCCAAAGCCGTTGAACAAAGCCAGGTGGTGGTTGAAATCACCGACAAACACGGTATCATTGAATATGTAAACCCTGCTTTTGAAAACCTTACCGGATATAGCCCTGAAGAGGTGATCGGCAAAAATCCCAAAATTCTCAATGCCAAAATATCTCCTAAGAAAATATACAAAGACCTATGGCAAACCATATTAAAGGGTGAAACCTGGGAAGGTGAGCTTTGCAACCAAACAAAAGACGGCCGCGTTTTCTGGGAAACGGCTATCATCTCTCCCATAAAAAATGAAAATGGAAAAATCATTAACTTCATTGCTGTTAAGGAAGATATCACCGAAAAACGGGAATTCGTTGAAAAACTAAAATTAGCTAAAACCGAAGCAGAAGAGGCCAATAACGCCAAAAGTGAATTCTTGGCCAATATGAGCCATGAAATACGTACCCCCATGAATGCTGTCATCGGCTTTACCGACATACTCTACAGACAAATAAAAAGCCCTACTCAGCGACAATATCTTAACTCCATTAAGGTAAGTGGAAAAAATCTTTTGTCTATCATCAATGACATACTTGACTTATCTAAAATAGAGTCAGGAAAAATGAAAATAGAATCTTCGATCGTAGATTTATCGCAATTACTCAGCGAGCTTAAAGCAACCTTCCAAAGACAGGCCATAGAAAAGGGACTCGACTTTTATGTGGAGATAGATAAGAACGTTTGCTCCACCATCAGCTCAGACGAAATACGCATTAAACAAATTCTTTTTAACCTCTTATCAAACGCCATCAAATTTACGGAGCAAGGACATATTTCTGTAAAAGTTAAATCTGACATCATCATCGATGGTAAAGATCAATCCGAAGGACTATCCAATATCCAATTTATTGTTGAAGATACCGGCATTGGAGTAAAGGAAGAAATGCAAAAAAAGATTTTTGAATCATTTATACAACAGGACGGACAGGACTCAAAAAAATATGGAGGTACCGGCTTAGGACTGACCATCAGTAAAAAACTAGCCCATATGTTAGGTGGAGACATCTCCTTAAAGTCAATCAGTAATCAGGGCAGTACATTTACACTATCCTTGAAGGAAATCAAATGTCCCCTTTCCTCTAAAGACGATCATGACAGAACCGAGACCAATAGTGAAATAGTATTTGAATCCAAACGAATTCTTGTGGTGGATGACATCAGCACAAATCGTGAATACATGAAAAGTGCACTGGAAGAACTAGGCTTAGTGGTTTCTTTGGCTACTGATGGCATGAAGGCCTATCAATCTCTGGAGAATGAAAAAACAGACCTGATCATATGCGATTTAAAAATGCCAGTACTGGATGGCTACGGTTTTATTAAGAAACTTAAGAGCAGTAAGCATCAGCATATTCCTTGCATAGTAGCTACCGCTTCAGCACTGCAAGAAGAACTGGAAGAAATAAGACGTAATGACTTTGACGGAGTTCTTTTTAAGCCCATCCAATTGGATGAACTTATTGGTGAACTCATGAAACACCTTACTTATAATATTCAACAAAAGACCGCACGTATACACACTGAACCACTGGAAGCACTAAGTAAACAGGAGCTTCAGCTAATAAATCAGGAGCTGAATACCCTTATACTGCCTTTGTATGAGGAAATAAAAAACAGACAGTCCTTTGATAAACTAAAAAAGTTTGCCGATGCGCTCAGCGATGCGGGCACAACATACAGTATTAAGACTTTAAGTCTATATGCCAAAGAATTCCGTGAATCTATCGATAGCTTTAATATAGAAAACATCTTAAAGCTGATCAATACTTTTGGTAGCTGGGTAAAAGATTAATATAAGACTGCTACAAGCAGAATTAATATCTTTAAATCTATTGGTACAAATAGAGGTTTCCAATATGACTCTTCCATCACAACTTATTGGGAAAAGTTAATAATAAACTTGCACCTACTGTATCATTATTGGAAGCAGTAACCTGTCCTTGATGTGCATCCATGATAATTTTTACCAAAGCCAGGTCCAGGCCTTTATTCTCTTCAGCATATTTATTATCTGACACAAAAAGATCAAATAAATTACTGAAAGATTGCGGATTAAAACCCTTTCCCTTATCTACAACGCGAATATAAGTGTATTCCTCATCACTAGTAATATCTATTTTTACGGTATCATTATTTCGAGAATAGCGAATGGCATTATCCAGGATACTCTCCAGACAAAACTCAATTAATTCCGGATCTCCTTTGACTACATTCGTATTACTTTCAATACAAAATGTAATATTTTTGGCTTGTATCAAATTTGCCAATGCATCTTTGCTTGATTGTAATATAGCACTTATGGCAACATCACTCTTATCCAAGGGTACTTTTCTGGTTCGCAGCCGGGTAATTTTCAGACTCACTTTTGAAAAACTATTGAGTCTGTTAGCAGAAAGTTCCAGATGTTCAAACATCTCTTGAAGATGAGCGTCTTCTATTTCGTGCTTCAATATATCTATAAACCCGAGAATACCATTTAAAGGAGTGTTAATCTGATGACTGATAATGGCCAAAAACTCCGATTTAGATTGATCAAGCTGCTCCAGCTCAAGATATGCTTTTTTCAATTTTCCATGGGCTTGTTTTACCTCTAAGGTTCGTTCCTGTACTTTAGCCTCCAACCATTGATTCACTCTTTTCAGCTGATCCTTGCTTCGTTTTAGTTCAATATGGGTTTTCACCCTCGAAATAACCTCCTCATAATTAAAAGGTTTACTCACATAATCCTGACCTCCGGCATTAAAGCCAGCCACCAAATCCTCCGTATGATTCAATGCGGTCAAAAATATAACCGGTATATCTTTCAACATATCATCCTTGCGCATGGCCTTACAAGTATCCAGGCCATTCATCACAGGCATATTAATATCCAGAAGCACCAAGTCGAACCCCTGAATTTCTCTTAAAATATCCAATGCCTGCTTACCATTATATGCAAATCCCACAGAGTATCCGGCATCGCGCAATAGATTTCCAATCACTTGTATATTCTTGGGATTATCATCAACAGCCAATATTTTTATCTTATTACTTTTCAAGTCAGCCTCCATATCAGCCTTTGTTTAAGCTATGCTCTTTTAATTGTTCTACCATAAATACAAAACGCTCCATCAATGGAATAAGCTTATCTATTTCAAAATTATCAGAGAAACGACAAATATCAGCTGCGTAACTTACAAGATATTGATTTTCATACTCTCCCGCAACATTTTTTAACTCTTTCCCAAAATCAGCTATCTTATCAATAATTTGGTGCTTAATGGCTATGCTATGCATCGGAATAAATTTTGCTTCCAACATCTCAACAAGCTCAGGAAGTTTTGAAGCTTGCGTTTCTGAATACAATAATGCAGACTGGGCTGTATCCTCCTCTTCTTGGCTTGAAGATTTATACGGCAAATACTTTTTCAATTTTTCAAACAGGTCAGATACATCCAGGGGTTTCAAAAGATACTCGCTAAAAATTTTCTTAGAACGACTTCCATATAAAATCTTATCGGAAGAAGCCGATATGGCAATTACCGGAATATTCTGCGTATTTAGATCATCCTTTAACAATTCTGCAGCTTCATAGCCATCCATCACGGGCATTCTTAAGTCCATCAAAATGATATCCGGTAGAATTTCCCGGGCCACTGATAAAGCCTGTTTTCCGTCCTCTGCCTCATAAATACTTAGTTGTGAGTACTCCAGCAATGCTTTTACCAGATTTCTATTTTCTGCATTATCATCAACCAACAGTACATTGGCTTTTTCAAAATCAATATCTAAATCATCGTAACTTTCTTCCACATCATCAAATGCCTCATGTGAAACGATTACATTGGGAATCAGAACAGTAAAACAACTACCCTCTCCCGGCTCACTTGTAACCTCTATATGTCCACCCATTTTAACAATCAGTTTTTGGGTGATAGACAAGCCTAGCCCCGTTCCTCCATATTTTGAACTTTGTCCTTTTTGCTGGGTAAAAGGATCAAAAACAGCTTCTAACTGATCCTTTGAAATACCAATTCCGGTATCTTCCACACGCAAGCACAAGTCTATCTTATTGGTCTGATCATAATTCCAACGCGCATCCAAGGTGACAATAATCTTTCCTTTTTCGGTAAATTTAAGGGCATTACCTATCAAATTAAAAAGTATTTGACGCACCCTTACCTCATCGAGCATTAACATATGGGGAATCATACTTTCATATTCGACCGCAAAAAACAGTGCTTTCTCCTCTGCTTTTTGGATAAACATATTTTCAATTTCCGACAATAAGGATGGTAGGTTTACCGGAGAAGGTTGAATTTCGAATTTACCGGCCTCTATTTTTGACAAATCCAGAATATCATTAATAATTTTCAACAAAGTCTTTCCACTATTTCGAATAGACTCCACTTGAGAACGTTGTTTATCGTTATCAATAGATCTAACAAGCAACTCCGAAAAACCGATAACAGCATTCATAGGCGTACGTATTTCATGACTCATATTGGCCATAAACTCACTTTTAGCTCGGTTGGCCATATCTGCTTGCTCCTTGGCACTGATCAAAGCCTCTTCTGCTATTTTTTTGGTAGTGATATCAAAACGAATTGCAATATACTGATAAGGTTTCCCATTCTCATCCAGAAAAGGTACAATGGTTGAATCAACCCAATAAATACTATCATCTTTAGCCCTGTTTTTAATTTCTCCCCTCCATACTTTTCCTGAAGAAATAGTAGACCATAAGTCAATGAAAAAATCATTGGAATGATATTTTGAATTTACTACTCGGTGTGTATTACCAATCAGTTCCCCCAAATTATATTTGGATATCCTGCAAAAAGTTTCATTGGCATAATTAATAACTCCCCTGTTATCAGTAGTGGCCACAATGCTCGATTCATCAAGTGCAAATTTGTAATCCGTAATTTCTTTGATACTTTCTTTTAATTTTTGCTCAGAAACAGTTAGTTCACGGGTTCGTTCAGCTACCTTTTCTTCCAATTCTTCGTGTTGTTTCTTAATTATTTGCTCGGCACGTTTTTGCTCAGTAATATCCATATTTACACCCAAAAGTCGTGATGGATTACCATCTTCATCATAACTAACAAAACCGTATCCCTTAAGGTAATGAACTGATTTATCGGGCCATACTATCTTAAACTCGGTGTTATAATTCTTTTCACCACGTAATACCGATTGTATCTCAAAGTTTAATCTCTTTCTTTCTTCCTTTGAAATAGCATTTTGCCATATGGCATCAGGCGATAGCGAATCATCGGGAGAACATCCAAAAAGCCGGTACATAGTCTTATCCCAGATGGATGTCTTTCCTTCCAGATTTCTGTCCCAAATACCAATACTAGCTGCGCTTGTTGCCAGCTGCAACCTATTTGTCACATCTTTAAATTCCTTATCAGCCAGTTTCTTCTCTGTAATATCTTCGACGGTTCCTTCAAAACAAGAGCTCAATCCATTTGTTCCTTCCACTGCACGAGCACTCTCACGAATATGAATCTCTTTTCCATTTTTTGTAAGCCAACATCCTTCCAGTCCCTTCACAAAACCTTCTTTAGATATCATTTCAATAAAATCATCACGCGTAACAGCCGAGTTATGGCTATAGCTATTTACTGATACCCCTCTTTGCTGCAATTCCTCTAACGAATCATACTCCATCATCTCTAACAGAGCGGGGTTTGCATCTAAAATCGCCCCTTCCTCCGTGGTTTTATAAATACCAAGTGGTGAGTTATTAAACAGGCCTTGATACTTCTCATGGCTTTCTTCCAAGCTTTTCTCTATCTGCTTTTTCTCCGTAATATCACGCATTGTTCCTACCATACGCACAGGAACCTGATGATCGTCCAGTTCCAACTTCCCAAGGCCGTGCACCCACCTAAGTTGCTGATCGCTCCTTCTTAATATTCTATATTCCTTATTAAAAAGACCCTTATCCGAAATAAATTGATTAAAATAATCTATCATCCACTCTCTATCGTCCGGATGAAGAATATTCACCCATTCGTCGAACTGATGTACTTTCTGAAAATCGATTCCAAAGATATCATCCAAAATATCAGAACTGGTCCATAATCCTTCTGTAATGTTTAAAGAATACCGTCCCAACCTAGCAATCTCTTGAGACTCATTTAATTGCCGTTCTTGTTCTCTTAACTCAACCGTCAGCTGCTCGGCCATCTGCAAAGCCCTACGTTTTGTTTCCACAAAAGAACGAGTAAGCAACATCATTAAAATACTGATAATCAATCCACCAATAGCTGCCAATAAAGCCCCTTTATAAACAGTCAACAAAGAACCTCTTTCCTGTCTAAAGACTAAAATCCATTCTCGACCATTAAAATCAATCCTACTCTGTCCCCCAAACTGCAGTCCCTCACCAATATTCTTTTCCTCATGAGATACAAATAACAGTGAATTTTCCGCATTAACCGCTCCATCGTAGATGCTTAGTTGCAATGCACTCTCACCTTTTTTTAAATCCCAATCATTTAATATTCCCCAAATCAGATCCTTCATTCGGTAAGGACTAAAAACCCACCCCACAATAGACTTTTGTCTTTCTTCAACCGTTTCAATAGATTTTCCTTTTTGGTAAACAGGAACATACATCAAACATCCGGCTTGCAAATCGGTTTCTGTTTCTTGTACTAATTTTACTTTTCCAGAGAGAACAGGCTCATCCAAATCACGTGCCTTTTGCATAGCTTCTCTCCGCACCGGATCGGTGAACATATCATATCCAAACGAACGAATGTTTCGTTGAGTAAAGGGCTCTACCATCACGGTAGAAGTATAAACATCCCGTTTATAATTAGGCCAAACAGAATAATCAGGGAAGCCCATCTCTCGTATTAGCTGAGTATGGGCATTAAGATCTTTATATGGGATAATCAAAGAAAAACCAGTACCCAGAATACCGGGTAACTCTTGTTCTATTCTGGATTTTTGAACAAACTTATACCAATCATTCCGATCTACGGCATCCGAAGCATCCAGAAATGCTGCTCCACACCTAAGTAACTGCGCATTGGCATGGAGACGTAAATCAATTCGGTTTGTAATTTCTTTACATTCAAAAAGAAACTGCGCTTCTTCTACCCTATCTCTTTCCTGCTTAAATAAAAACACCACCACACAGGTGATTCCTATTCCAACTGCTAAAGAAAGCCAACCCCTCCAATAAGTACCTAATTTCATATTTCCCCCTTTCAAACAGTCTTTAAACGTTATAAATTTAATGTGTATCTGTTTTTTGTGAAGCGAAGAAATCTTATTAGATACTATGCTAACAGCTACAAAACTATATTTTATTTAATCACTAATAACCAACATACTCCAACTGGGTACAATAAGATTCATTTATCCCATATCATTGAGATAATAAGTAAAAATACAACTATTTATTTAATGTAAATTATTTTTTAAGTATGCCATCATTTCACAATTAATATCCCATTGATCGGCTACTTCTTTTTGTGTAAACGGAAGTCGCTGCATATATGGATATGGCCCAAACTCGGGGCAGACATAAAACACCTCTTCTCCTCGTTCTCTGGCCAAATTTACAATATGCTGCCACCAAGCCACAAAACGATCCAAGTTTGTTTTCCACTCTGGAGCAAAAGGGTAATTAACCTGGGCACTTTGGTCAAATCCCACCCGGGCGTGAATATACCTGCAATGCGGATATATCTTTTCCAAAACATGCTCCTGATCATACAATAAACTTTCGGAAACATTACAAAAATGAGAAAAGTCGGCATTCAATTGTAGATCCGGATATTTTTCAAGATAGGGCAGTAATCCAAATGCATGATGTGTAAACCGGCCACGATGTGTTTCGTGCACAAGCGGTATCCCCGTTTCTTCGGTAAACTGCCTACAGCTTTCTATCAGACTGCTATTATCTTTGAACGAAAAAAAATCTTTGCCTGTATGAGTATTTATAAATAAAGGCTTTAACGAAGCTAAGAATCTTAAGCGCCTCAACATTCGTTCACGATAGTCCTCCACACTTTCATCTTTCGGTGGTAACCATTGTTGCGCAATAAAAATAAGACCTGTATTATCCAGCGTTTCCTTCAATTCCTTTTCAAAATCAGGGTTAGGAGTAACATTCATTTCTACACCATCATATCCGGCAGACATTACTTTGTTTATGAACATCTTGGGCATCAAGCTCTCACTTCCCCAAAAAGCACAAATATATTTTATATCCATCTTAATATCAGTTAAAATTCATCATAAGATATAACATCAGAAGACACTCCTTTGTTTTCAAGCATTTTTAAACAAGCTTTAATCATGTTCGGAGGACCACATAAGTAAAACTCTAATTCTGATAAATCTGTTCTTTTATTCAAATAGTTTTTTTCCACTACCTCATGAATAAAGCCTGTATGCGAATTCCAATGATCAGAATCTTGGGGGGCTGACAGTGCAACATTAAAGGAAAAGTTTTCATGGCAGCTCTCCAATTCTTTAAAATAATCGTCGTAATAAAGCTCTTGTAATGAACGAGCTCCATACCAATAGCTCACCTTTCTTTTTGAACGTCTGGTTTCCAATAAGTTAGATAAATGAGAACGCAAGGGAGCCATCCCAGCTCCTCCACCGATATAAACCATTTCTTTTTCGCTTTCTTTCACATGAAAATCTCCGAATGGCCCGCTCACATACACCAAATCACCCTGTTTCAAATTAAACACAAAAGAAGAACCAACACCAGCCTTTACCTTTTTTCCTGAAGGTGGAGTAGCAATCCTGACATTAAAAATCAGTTGATTTCCTTGGTCGGGATTATTGGCCATAGAATAATTACGACGGGTTTTGGTATGATTGGATGCAAAATTTTCAAAGACACGTTCCTGTTCCCATGCAGAACGATATGGCTCTGAGATATGCATTTCACTAAAGCGAATATGATAAGCCGGAATTTCAAGTTGTATATATTCACCGGCAGTAAAACTTAATCCCTTACCATTTACCGGCTCAAGTACCAACTCCTTTATAAAAGTAGCTACATTATTATTGCGCACCACTTTACACTGAATACGATCTCCCTTATCATAACGATGGGCCGTATTTAAATTTAAATAAACATGTCCATCCCTGGTTTTTACCTCATGGGTTGACAAGCCCAAACACACAGGCGGTCGTTGAACAGATCCATCTTCTATTTTAAAGCGTCCATTATGCTTGGCGCATTCTATTTGATTCCCTACAATCAATCCATCTGCTAAATGCGCGTTTCCATGCGTACAGATACCTTCGGTGGCATAATACTGATCACCCCCCAATTTATATAAGGCAAAGGTTGCGTCCTGACAGTCCACTCGTACAACTTCATTAAGAACCATATCTCGCTCTTTACACACCTCTACCCAACCCGCCTCATCAGCATCTGCTCTATGAACGATCATAGATGTGGTAGCTTCCTCTACATGGGCATTTTGAGGAAGTTTTCGCTCTACAAAATAAGACGGATCTTTCACTTGTTTAAGAACTGCTGGAACAATTTCCTTAAAGGTTTCGATGATCCCATTATAAGCAGGTGGACAATCATATTTAATAAGCGCATGCAATTGCGGTAAAGCATGATATGGAACCAGAGGAAACATATGATGTTCGATGTGATAATTCATATTCCAATATAAGAAACGATGAATCCTGTTCATATAAACAGTTCTACAATTCAACCGGTGATCTAAAACATTTTCTGACAATCCGGCATGTTGGGTTAATCCATAAACAGGCATCAGCCAGGAACCAAAAATAACAGGAAGACCAATAAACATAATAGGTAACGGGGTAGCCAAAAAGATAGACATCAAGATGACAACCAAATAAATAGCCAAATAAATACGGGCCTTTAAAATTACTTTTTCATGTTCATATTCTGGCAAATAAGTAGCTACTTCCTTATCTATTTTACCGCTTGCATGAATCCATATTTTGCGCATTTCACTGGGCATCGCTTTTAACCCCCAAAAATTAAGAATAATACCAAGTATGTCAGGCGGACGAGGAACAGATATCTCCGGATCACGGCCGCGAACCAATGTATCGCTATGATGCCTAGTATGACTGTAACGCCATACCGTAGACTGACGAAAGACCATAAACGAAGCAATCTCATATAAAACATTGTTCATCCAATCGGACTTAAAAGCGGTACCATGACTAGATTCGTGCCAACGAGAATCTGAAGTAGAAGCGTACAAAACACTATAGGCCAGATAAGGCAATAGCACCCACCAACTTCCCCAAAATACAACTGTTAAAATGGCAAAACCAACCATTAGTCCAAACCAAATCAAAGTATCCCGAATTGCGGGACCATTTTTTCTTTGCAGTAATTCGATCATTTTTTCTCGTGGAACTGGCGTGGTGTACCAAACCGCCTCCGCCAAGCCTTTAGAAACAGCCAAACCAGACTCTTCTCCAAGCAAGGAGTAATCTCGTATTTGTTTAAAAGAATCATTCATCACACATTATTATTACTTTGTTTTACAATACATTACAATACAATACCTTTAAAAATATCGTATTAATACAAATCATACATCAAACAAAACAAACTCTTTTTTGTTTTGCTTACATAAAATCTATCTACAATGAAACGTTTTGGACAAATAATCAAACTGAAAGAAGAAGGCATTAAAAAATATATCGAATACCATGCGAATCCCTGGCCCTTAGTCAACGCAAAATTAAAAGAGGCTCATATAGAACGGTATTCAATATTTAGGAAGGACAATATATTATTTGCCTATTTTGAATACTCCGGTACAAATTATCAAAAAGACATGGAGCTTATTGCTGCAGATCCCACAACACGCAAATGGTGGGATATTGTAAAACCGCTAATGGAGCCTATAGAAAGTAGATCCGAGGGAGAATTCTGGGCGGATATGGAAGAAATATTTCACTTGGATTAGATGCATTATAACTTCGTCCTTAAAATGAAAGGCACAAACAACCAAGAACTTGTTGATACGAGGCATAGCAGCGCTATGGTGAATGGAAGCAAATCAGCGGGCGACTTGATGGTCAGCAATTGTAATGCGTAATAGATTTATAAATTATGAATGGAAATAAATGACACTTCCCTTTGTCATTATAGACAAAGGAAATAAGAATTTACAACTATCAGCACATACTATTGGCATGTACCATAAAAAGCCCGCTCAATATACTATTCGGTCATATTTAGAGATCACGCACAAAAGTTGGGTCTGATAAAAAAGTTTTTATTTAGCTGTTAAATAGAAACAGATAAATAAATTGAGAAAGAAGAATTATCATCGGAGCTACTGTCTCTATTTTTACCAGCAGGAATATTAGAATATTTCCAGATCGTATCCTATAGAAAATATTCAAGCGGAAAGCATATTTACGATAAACAGTTGGAATTAACACTTGAAGAAAAAGACATCACCCCATCAGCATACCAATCTTATCCCTATAGGTCGAGTGGCTTTATGGAAGCTATTGATCAGGACAACAAAGGAATCACTATCAGAACCTCATTAATTTCTTTATTCAGTCGCCACCAAAATTTCATTAGAAACAAGAGAGCCCGCTTTAGCTATTATCTTTATCTCTCCTGCCTTTTGGGTACTCTGAATCAATAACAATGCTTTTCCGTTATGGGTAACAATCTGATTTGATTTATGAGGCTGCACATTTCGGTCCCATCCATTATCCACACCAATAAGAACACCTTCTCCCTCAATTTCAAACACCAATTGCATTTTTTTATCCGGCACCAAGTCACCATTTCCGTTGGTCAATTCAGCTTCCACATGCACCACATCATAACCATTGGCTTTCATCGTTTTTCTATCTGCGTTAAGCTTAATTTTCGAAACCCATTTGGCCGTTTTCAGTGAATACACACACGTTTCTTTGTCTCCATCCTTTCCAATTGCTTTTATTTCACCTTCGTGATAAGGCACCAAATACTTAACAATGTGATCTTCAAAGTCGTTGGGACTTTTAACCCCATAACTTTCACCATTAACAAACAGCTCCACTTCAGGAGAATTAGAATAAACTTCTACAAAAACCTCGTCCCCCTTCTCATAATTCCAGGTAGGCTCCACATCTTCAAACAACCATTTGTCTAACCAAAATCGAACCCTATTATCCACCCATTTTCCATCTTCAAATATCCATTGCGCTTTTTTTGCATGTTTGGTTGCCACATAGATAGATGGCTCATCATTCCAAAGTGTTTTATAAAAATGTCCTCTGGGGGTATAAAAACCTGCAAAGTCCATCAGAGAAATCTCTAAACCTTTCCAGGGAAACGGTCCCGACTCTCCCAAATAAGCGATACCAGTCCATATAAAAATGCCTGCCACAAAATCTCTATCTATGGCATCTTTCCATTCCTGATAAGTACCCCAATTTTCTGATCCATATATGAACCTATTCGGATAATTCTTATGATCCTCATCATAATTTACCGCCCTATAATTATAGCCCATCACGTCGGGTACATCAAAATACCCGGTCATATTTCCTGCTTTAGGTAATACACCTCCAGCGGTTACATAACGTGTAGTATCCACCTCTTTAATCCATCTTTTTATTTCTTCCGCCGTCTCTTTCAGTTCATCTCTACCATCGCCCGTCTCCTCCACCAAAACCTGATTCCCAAGACCTTGATTACTTTGCTCCATTTTGTAATAATACGGATAAGTCCATTCTATCTCATTACCCATACTCCACATAATTATAGAGGGATGGTTTCGCGAAGAACGAACCATATCTTTCACATCTTGTTCTGCCCACTCCTCATAGATATCTCCATATCCGGTTTTTAAGGCCGGTCGCATGTCTTTTGCAAAACGAGAAGTAATCCACTTATCTTTATTTTTACGCCACTCATCTAACGCTTCGTTGATAACAACAAAACCCATCACATCACAAAGCTTTAACAACCCGG
Source organism: Saccharicrinis fermentans DSM 9555 = JCM 21142 (assembly GCF_000517085.1). NCBI lineage: Bacteria > Pseudomonadati > Bacteroidota > Bacteroidia > Marinilabiliales > Marinilabiliaceae > Saccharicrinis > Saccharicrinis fermentans. The sequence goes on from NZ_KI912107.1 coordinate 2,344,133, forward strand.
GATCTGCAGGGTTATGTGACATACGAATGGCATTCACTCCAATATCTTTCAAGCCCTGTAGTCTACGCTTCCAAACATCTTTGATAAAAACACCACCCACAGCACCAGCATCATGATGTAAGCAAACGCCTTTTAGCTTTAGGTTTTTTCCATTCAAAAAGAATCCTTTATTGGCATCAAACCTAAAGGTTCGAACCCCAAACTCAACCTGGTAGTCATCTAACCATTTACTTCCTGCATACACCTGAACATTAGCCGTATACATATCAGTATGAGCAATATCCCAAAGTTTTGGTTTAAATACATTCACTGGCAACGCCAGGGTGTCAATACCTGAAACCACCGCTCTCTGACTACTACTTCCCACAACTTTTCCACTTTTATCTTTGATAGATACCCGCACGGTAAGTTTCTGTTTTGAGGTGGACTTAATTACCGCAAAAGTTTTTACAACAGCCTTCTTTGAACTGACCTCAGGGGTTTCAACCCAAGCTCCAAACTGAGGCACATATGCCTTAGAAGTGGTTATTAATCGTACATTACGATAGATACCAGAACCAGTATACCAACGAGAATCTGCATAATTAGAATGATCGACTTTTACAACCACAGTATTTTCAGTTCCGTATTTTAGGTAAGGAGTCAGTTCATAGCCAAACACACTATAGCCATAGGGCCGTTTTCCTAAAAAATGACCATTAAGCCACACTTCTGAATGATGGTAAATCCCATCAAACTCAATAAAAGTGAGTTTATCCTTTGATTCCTCCGGAACAATAAATGTTTTTCTGTACCATCCAATACCTGTTGGTAAAAAACCCGTTGAACCAGATGTATTTTGGGTAGTATAATTTTGCTCGATGGACCAATCATGTGGCAAGTTTAAAACACGCCAACACTCATCATTAAAATCAACTGACTTCGCTTCTGGCGTATCTCCCAAATTGAATTTCCAACCAAAATTAAAATCTTCCACAGAACGCGGCGATTGCGCATTTAGTGCAATCAAAAAAACAAATAACAAAATTGCTGTAGATATACCTTTCATATGTTTATAATTTTTCTTTCAATCATAGAAAACACAAAACTAACTTTCCCTCCAGCTAATATTTAAAGCTATATTACCAATCATTTAGTTATATTACCAACATCTTTCAGTCAAAGCAAATAAATTCTAAATTTCACACAAGTCCATACCGCATATTTGCATTGACTTCAACCGAGGAAACACTATACTTTTTTATAATTAGCTCTATATTCCAAAGGAGAAACTCCACTAATAGCTTTAAAACACTGATTAAAATAGGCCACAGAGCTAAAACCACATTCAAAACCAACTTGGTTAGACGTAAGAGAAGTATTTATAAGCAGTTGCTGCGCAAAGTCAATACGCGTTTCTTTAACAAATTGCGAAAATGTTTTATGGGTTACTTTTTTAAAAAAACGACAAAAACTACTTACATTCATTTCTGACAATTCAGCTGCCTTTTGCACACTCACATCCTCCATATAATTGTTCATCACATATTCATGTACTTTCTTTATTCTAACAGATTTTGTAACAAAAATACTATCAAAATAAGCTTTCGAAACAATGGGATCCCAATGTCCTTTCTCAAATAAATCTAATATTTTAATCAAATTCAACAATCGGTCCACCCCACTATACGACGGAAAATCACAAATCAAATTCATAATTTCAACAGATTCATTTTTGGGTGCATATCTTAACCCAAATTTTGCAGCATTCAGCAACGTTTGTATCGATTTCATTTCGGGCAATCCGGCAAAACGAGTACCAAATATGGATCGATCAAACTGAAGGTAAACAGATTCACAAGTCTCATTATTATCCTTCTCAAAAAATACGGGATCAGAAAACCAGGCATGCGGAATATTACCCCCAATTAACACCAGATCACCCACTGCAAACTTGCTGGTGTTATCCCCAATCACTCTTGTTCCATACCCTTTTGTTATTAATAATAATTCAAATTCGTGATGGTAATGCCACGAGCGCTCAAAATATTTACTGGAATAGGTACCAACAAAAAAGGACTTTCCCTTATCTAATTCTATTTTCTCAATATATGGAATCATAATATAATTTTACCCTATATAAAAATATAAGCAAATATAACTAAACTAAAATCAATTATCAGAAAAATAATTCCATACACTCCATCTACATTTGTAAACTATAGTAAAACCAAAGGGTAAGAAGAGCTTACCCAAAGTCTATGATCGTTTATTAAAATTTTAAAATCAGACATTATGAACAATGAAGTATTAAGCAAGTACGAAGAACTATACCATTCTAAACCCACCTATTATGCATATTCACCCGGCAGGGTGGATTTAATGGGAAGTCATACCGACTACAATCATGGATACGTAGTAACCATGCCTGTTAATTTAGTGATTGATTGTGCCTTCTCTGCCAACGACACCGATATAATTGAGATATATTCCTGTAACCTAAAAAACAAAACAAAAATAAACACAAAAACGGGCGATATCATAGAAGGTGGAAATTGGGCTAAGTACATGAGCGCAGTAGTAAAAGTACTTCTGGATGAAGACTACGAATTAAAGGCCTTTTCAGCTTCTTTCTGCAGCACCATTCCAATAGGTTCGGGCCTATCCAGTTCTGCAGCACTAGAAGCTATAGCCATGGCCATGTTGGCCCAAACATCTGGGTTTAAAATAGACAAAAAGAACATGGCGCTTTTGAGCCAACGCGCCGAAAACGTATATGTAGGAGTAAACTGTGGAATCCTAGACCAATACTCTGTCATATTTGGGGAACGTCACAAGGTAATTAAATTAGACTGTCGCGAACTAACACACAAACAAGTCAGCTGGCCGGAAGAAATCATGGTTGCCATTTGTAATACCAATAAACCACGAGAACTACATGGTTCAGAATATGATGATCGCCGTGCGCAATGTGAAGAAGCGGTAACGGAATTTGCAAAAATAGATAGCAATATTAAGGCACTGCGCGATGTAAGCATCGATTTTTTTCACCAACATAAAAATAAACTCACAACAGGAGCAGCCAAACGAGCAGAGTTTATTATTGAAGAGAACAATCGCACCCATGAACTCGAAGAAGCATTGACAAAAGGTGAAGTAGAAAAACTAAAGGATATTTTTAAGCGATCATTTAATGGAGCTAAAGATCTCTTTGAGATTTCAAATGATGCCATGGAGAATATGTACAAGGCCATGAGTTCTGCTACAGGTGTAGTCGCTTCGCGTCAGGCAGGCGCCGGCTTTGGTGGCTGCATGGTGTCTTTGGTATACAAGGACAAACTGGAAGAATTTAAAAAGGACGTTTTTGATACCTATAAAAAACTTACTGGTATTGAATGTGATATCTATGGTGTAAAAACGGCCTTAGGAACACATGTTGAGACCATAAAATCCACAAATTCGAAACAAGTAATCAAGCACACAGAATCCGAATAACAATTCACATCGGTGATTACGAATTTACTAAAAAAAATGTTTAAATAGTCAAGCACATGCTGACAAAATTATATAAGATACAATGACAAAAAAAGAGGTGATAAAAATGGTGCTGGACGGTAAAAAACCGCCCTATGTGCCATGGGATTGTAAATTTACAATAGAAGCACTTGAAAAAATGAAGGCCCATTACGGCCAGGATGTTGATGTGGAAGCCCTGGTAGATAACCACTTTATCAAATTGGGGCAATCCAGTGGCTTTAAAGTAGACATAGGAAATAACCGAAAAAAAGACATCTTTGGGGTAACATGGGATATGACACTCGAAAAAGATATTGGCAACGTGGAAGGATTGGTTATTCCTGAACCAACAATGGAGGGGTATGAGTTTCCTGATATCGAAAACCCCATGCTATACGAAGGAATAGAAGAAAAAATAGCCGCCAACAAAGACAAATTCGTACTTTATAGCATCGGCTTTAGCCTTTTTGAACGTTACTGGACATTACGAGGAATGGAAAATGCTTTCCTTGACTTTATGATGTATCCTGATTTTGTAAAAGATCTGTTACGCAAGATAGCCGACTTTAACATTGCTGTAATTACCAATGTATGCGAACGCTATCCTGAAGTAGATGGTATTTATTTTGGTGACGACTGGGGCGCTCAACAGGGCTTGATGATGGGCAAAGAAGTATGGATGGAGTTCTTGTACCCAGAATTAAAAAGGATGTACGCCAACACGAAGTCACACGGCAAATACCAATTGATACACTCATGCGGCGATATAGCAGAGGTGATTCCTGAACTCATTGATGCTGGCGTTAACTCAATCAATCCCTTCCAGCCCGAAGTGCTGAATGTTGATGAGCTCTTGAATACTTACCGAGGTAAAGTTACATTTCACGGTGGCCTTTCCACGCAAAAAACATTGCCCTATGGCACTGTTCAAGACGTAAAAGACGAAACAATGCACTTATTGGAATTGGGTAAGGATGGCAGTTATATTTTCTGTCCGTCCCATGCCACTGAAGGAGATACGCCCATTGAAAACATTGTGGCCTTTATCGACTTAATAAAAGCACAAAAAAGATAGGTATAGTGCATATACAAAACAGCCTTAAACCCAGATGATGTATTAGAACTTCGTCATAAGAATTAAAAGTGCAATCAATATCTTGTTGTGATGAGACATAGCACCGCTATGGTAAGTTAAAACAAGCCTTAGGAATTGTTTGAAAGCAATTTTAATGCGCAATAGAATTTCTAATGCATTTTCTGGGTTAAACAGGCTATTTTGTTTTTCAAGAAAAATATTTACCCCCCTTTTTCACATCTCTATTTCGTCCTTCATTTCATTCTATATGACTAAATTGCTCTCTTCCTTTTAACTTGGATGACGCATTAGAATATCGCAATAAGTATAGAAATGACATTATTTAAACGTACACTAAAATACATCGCCACCATATTAATAATCAACATCTTAAGCACGAACACCCATGGACAAAACCCAATCTGTCCGCCTGGAATGTATATTGCCGATCCCGAAGCTCACGTATGGGAGGATGGTAAAATTTACATCTATGGCTCACGCGACGAAAGTGATGCCTATTGGTGTTCCCACAAACATCATGTGCTATTCAGCGATGATTTAAAAACCTGGCAAGTGGTTGAAGATGCTTTCGCTTCAAAAGGGACTAACGACCAAGTATCTTATTGCGACCACTTACTATTTGCCCCAGACTGCGCCTACAAAGACGGAACCTACTACCTCTATTATTGCTCACCCGACAGGAAAATGTATACCGAAGGGGTAGCCACCAGTAAATATCCCACCGGCCCCTTTACGAATGGAAAACATATAAAAGGCGCCCAAGAGATAGATCCGGCAGTATTGGTAGATGATGATGGCCAGGCCTATTATTTATGGGGACAAGGATATCCAAAGATGGCCAAGCTGAAACCTAACATGATGTGTATAGATCAAACGACCATATGCAAACCTCTTAACCAGGCTGGAAACGAAGCCTTTCACGAAGGATCTTCCATTCGAAAAATTGGCGATTGGTACTATCTGGTATTTGCCGACGATAGTAGAAACAACCGCCCTACCTGCTTAGGATATGCGATCAGTAAAAAACCGATGGGCCCATACGAGTATAAAGGAGTCATCATCGACAATGCCGGGAGTGATCCATCCATATGGAATAATCACGGTTCTATTGAAGCATTTAATGGACAATGGTACGTATTTTACCATCGTTCTACTCATAACTCACAAAAATACAGAAAAACCTGCCTCGAACCCATCCAAATAAATAAAGACGGTACCATCAACGAGGTAGAAATGACCTCCCAAGGAGCATTATCATATCTACCTGCGCAATCCCTGATTCAAGCAGAAAGAGCCTGTCTGTTATATGGAAGTGTATTCATCGACCACCTCATAAATAATGATTATCCCAATGAAATATTAACACATATTAATCATAACGATTATGCGGCATACAAATACCTCCATTTCGAAAAAGGAATCAATCGCTTTAGAATAAAAACTTTTAATGCTACCGGTGGGGCCGTTGAACTAAGAATAGACAGTGAAGACGGAAAACTTGTGGGTACATGCCAAATAAATCCTCAACCCAACAATACAGCTTATCAAATATCCGAATGTAAAGTCAGTAATATAAAAGGAAAACATGCATTGTTCCTCGTCTTTAAAGGCGGATCAGGTCATATGTTTGACGTGGATTACTTCGAATTCTTAAAACAACCTCTCTAATAATTTGTTAATAACAAAAAACCATTTTAAATAAAAAACATGAGCATTATCAAAAATTACACTCTTATAGGTCTACTATTTCTTTCGTCCCTATGTTTTGCACAAGTTAACAACAAGCTCATGCTTAACAAAACAGACATAAAAGATATATCTGCCAACAATACAGTATCGGTTACCAGCTATGAAAAAGGTGGAAACCATTACGTATATGCCGGAGGCTTTGGCGATGTAGATATATTCAGTCTGAATAAAGAAGGAAAGCTTAAGCCTATAGGAACACAGGAACTATATTTAAAAAAAGGTCCTGCTAGAGGTATGATTGCTGACAAAATTGAAGGTAGCGATTTTTTATTCGTGGCTAACAAATATGGAAATGCCATCGAAGTATTTAAAATATTAACTGACGGATTGCTTGAACGGGTTTCCATAACAGAAGATACCGATAGCACTTACCTTGGCACCGCAATCACATTACAGGTGGTGCACATGAAAACATCATCCTATTTATTTGCTGGCGGATTGGAAGAAACCCCAGGCTTAAGTTGCTTTCAAATAAATGGCGATGGTAAACTCACTCACATTCAATCAATAAAAGATAATGACAAAATACATACCGATGGAATTATTGGAATGTTTACGCATAAAATAAACGGTAACACCTTTTTATATACAGGTGGTTTTCATGACAACGGAGTCAGTAGTTTTAAAGTTTACGAAAACGGAACTTTTAAAAACATTAACAATATTGACGACAATGAGACAGACAGATACCTAACTGGAGCTTATCCTGTTACCGGGGTTAAACTGGGACGAAATCACTATATAATAGTAGGTCACAGACACCATAAATACTATAAGAGAGCTGGTTTTATAAAAAACACAGATTTTGTATATCACGGCGATGGGGTAAGCATTTTTAAAATTAACAAAAAGGGAGAACTTCTACCCCATTTTGTACTCAAAAATGATGAAAACACCAAGTTATCCGGACAAACAAGAATCGAAATACTTTCCGTAAATAAAAGGGAGGCTGTATTAGCTGTCGCCACCAGAGATGACGCCAGCATTCAACTGTGCAAATTAAACAAAAAAGGCATTCTCCAACCACTAAGTTATTGTGAAACAGGTTTTTCTATCTATTACGGTTTAAAATCTCATCAAATTGGAGACAATCACTTTCTCATTGCAGGATCTAACAGTTTCGATTTTAAAAAATTAGTGACCTATAAGGTCAGTAATGAAACTCATTAAGAAAAAACAGACAAACAATAAAAACAAAACATTACCCCATCACATACTCTTTTAATATCCTGACGGTTCACACAGTCTTTGCTATTGGTTTGCTATTCGATTTATGGTCTCTTGCATATCAAGATCATAGAATCCGAAAATGCAAGATAGAGCTGCTGGTATAAATGGGTTATGGATGAAAAAAAATTGTAGTGATGATGGGGACAATTTAAATATCAGAATCTCATTCGGAAAAAAATGAAGGCAGCGGATATGAAAAACAAAAAGTACATACTTCCGATCATCGTCCTATCTCAATTTTGTTGCACTTCGCTGTGGTTTGCCGGAAATGGAGTAATGAACGACCTTATCATTCATTACCAACTAAGTAGCAATGCCTTGGGTCACCTCACGACTGCTGTACAGTTCGGTTTTATTTTGGGCTCACTACTCTTAGCCATTTTAACCATTGCCGACCGATATTCACCATCCAATGTATTTTTAAGCTGTGCTTTGTTGGGCTCACTGTTTAATTTGGGTATCATATGGGATGGAAACAACTTAGCCAGTATTCTTATCTTGCGTTTTATGACTGGATTTTTTCTGGCAGGTATCTATCCGATAGGGATGAAAATAGCAGCAGACTACTACGAAGAAGGACTGGGAAAATCTCTAGGCCTATTGGTAGGTGCATTGGTAGTTGGCACTGCCTTTCCACACCTGACAAAAGGAATTACAAATACCATCCCTTGGAAATTTGTTTTGACCTTTATCTCATCGCTTGCTGTATGTGGAGGCTTACTAATGTTATTATTGGTTCCTGATGGCCCCTATCGTAAAAAAGGTAGCAAGTTAATGCTCTCCTCTTTTTTCAAAGTATTCAAAAATCCGCTACTCCGCTCTGCTTCCTTTGGTTATTTTGGGCATATGTGGGAACTATATGCTTTTTGGGCATTTGTTCCTATCATACTTCAAACCTATAGTATCAAACACCCTTCAGCAATCTTTAACATCCCTCTATTATCATTCCTAATTGTAGCTATTGGGGGCTTGGCCTGTGTGTTTAGCGGGTATCTTTCTCAAAAGACAGGGACAAAAAAAACAGCCTCCATGGCCCTTCTTTTATCATGTATCTGTTGTCTCATTTCTCCACTCATGTTCATGAACGAATCGAAAGATTTATTTGTTGCTTTCCTTCTATGTTGGGGCATTGTGGTTGTCGCTGATTCTCCACTCTTCTCAACTCTAGTGGCACAAAATGCCAAACCTGAAATAAAAGGAACTGCTCTTACCATTGTAAATTGTATCGGATTTCTCATAACCATCATAAGTATTCAGCTTTTAAATATTTTGCAAAATTATACAAACCTTATTTATATCTATACCTCATTAGCTATTGGACCCATATTGGGATTATTAGCCTTAGCCAGTTCTCCCAAAAACAGGTAACAAACCTTATCCACAACAAGCATATTTCAACAATAACATATTTACATAATATATTAAATTGATATTTCGATGGTCATTCAGAACTCGCCAAATTTAATCATTCCCTTGTATGCGAAACCATTCCTATGGCTCCGTTCATCTTAAACATTGAAGTCATTTTACTCTACGCATGTAAATATCATTTTGAAATGGAGAGGTTAAGATAAATAAAAAGTTAACGCATTGAGGGGGTAAAAACAATTCAACAACCATTTTCGGGTTAACAAACACAAGCCCCAAACGATATATCGTTTGGGGCTTGGTAATTACATAAATATTTAAGAAGCTTACAGTCGCTCCACTTCATAATAGTAGGCCATTGCTTTTTGACCATTGTCATCAAAGAAGCCACCACCCAACTTCAATTCGCCGGCTTCCAGATCAACACTAACCTCAGCAGCGGTATGGGCATCATTAAACTTACAATTCACCACTTTACCATTTAAAACAACAAAGGGTTGATTTAATTTTAAGGATACACCTTCTGTGATAGCCTCTGTTCCCTTGGTAGCCTTAACTCCAGGCACTGATGCATCCATCCTCAATCCACTTTCTTTGGGATAACGAGATATTGCAATCCGATACTTTCCGGCTTGCATCACTTGGGTAAGCAAGTAACCTTCATCAAAAGCCACACCTGCACGTATCATATTCTGATTCCATGGAATAGGCTGATTATTATGCATATCATGGCAAGTCAGGAATGATGGATTTTCATTATCAGTACCCAGTTTAATAACCGGATACTCAAAGTCTTTTTCTGCTCTACTCCACCAATCATTATAAAAATCCTGCATCAATTTAACTTGTTCAGGATGCTTATCTGCAATATTATTCTTCTGTCCTGGATCGGCAAAAATATCATACAACTCGTTACCATTAGTTAAACGCCACCTAGTGGTCATCACGCAACTATTACGTCCTTTTTCCGGCCATTGATTACGCTGAGTATCAGTTACTAACATACGCTTATCAAAATCAACTTCAGCTTTTTTTCCATACAAAAGACTGGCAATAGAGATCCCATCCATTTCATATTTATAGTTAACATCTAACCCACACAATTCAACCAAAGTAGGAAGAATATCCACGTGCGCAGTCAGACTTTGAATATCTTTTGCACCCATCAACTCACCCTTAGGCCAACGAATAAAAAATGGCACACGATGTCCGCCATCATAATGACTGCCTTTGGTTCCTCGCATCCCAGCATTATACCCGGTAAACGATTTATTCTTTTTATTATAATAATAACCAGCGGCCGTACCATTATCCGTCATAAATATCAAAATCGTATTATCTGCGATTCCTGTACTTTCCAAATGCTCGGCCAACTGGCCAAAACGCTCATCAAGCTGAGTAATCATACCATAAAAATTCTTCTGTCTCGGTGCTAAATCAGCCTCATCATACATCGAAACATATTGCTCAGGCACATTATAAGGTCCATGTGGTGCATTGAGCGAAACATAAGCAAAAAACGGTTCATCTTTATGTTTATCAATAAACTTTGTCGCCTCATCAAACCAAACATCTGTACAATAACCTTCTACCTTTTCGGGGACTCCATTTCTAAAATAGGTATCATCAAAATAATCATTATTCCAATAATCAGGCGTCTGACCTACACCACCACCTTTCAGATAGAAAGTCTCTTGAAACCCTCTGTCATAAGGACGAAAAGGGTAATTGTCGCCCAGATGCCACTTTCCAAACATACCTGTAGCATAACCGTTGGCAACAAACACATCGGCTAACGTGGTTTCACGCTCATGTAGCGAAGAACATCCACCAATGGTATGCCACACACCATTTCTATTACAATTACGTCCACTCATTAAGCCTCCACGCGAAGGAGCACATGTTGTTCCCACATGGAAGTTGGTTAAACGTACACTCTGATCGTGAAACTTGTCGATATTAGGAGTTTGTATAATGGGATTACCATTACAAGCCAAATCACCATAACCTTGGTCATCGGTGATGACCACAATAACATTTGGTTTTAATTCTTTTTTCGATTCCGTGCTTTTAGCTTGTGTGCAACTTGCCACAATAGATAGTGCAGCAAGCACTATAAAGGTTGTCTTAAATTTCATTGTTTACATGCTTAGAAGTAGCAGATAGATAAATCACAATAATCTTCACCTTCTGTAATACAGCGCTTAGTGACACTACCTGCTCTATATTTATAATTTATAATAATCGTCCAAATTTAACTTATCACCTACTTCTGATTGAAGCGTTTTCAGAGCAGTAAACATTTGTTTGATTCGTTGTTTTTGTTCAGGACTATCAGCTAAATTTTTCATTTCCAAGGGATCTGCATCAATGTTAAACAGTTTTAATTGATGAATGCCAGGATACAGTATCAACTTATAACCGTCCTCACGAATCATTCTTTGCAGATCTAAATATCCTCCATATATCGCACTATAATTACTTTTCTCCTGTTGTCCCAAAGCCAATGGTAAAACACTATGAAAAAACACCGAATCCTTTTGAGTACTTCCTGCTAAATCAAGCGCTGTTGCCATCGCATCCTGCAAATATATTTCGGCATCTACTTTTTTTCCTTTTTGCAAGCCGGGACCAATAATCATGAATGGAGGACGCATACTGTGATCGTACATATTCTGCTTTCCAAATAATCCATGATCTCCCACCGCCAATCCATGGTCTGCACTATAGATGATATAGGTATTATCTGCTTTTCCACTTTCTTCTACAGCCTTTAATATCTTACCAATCTGCGCATCCATGTGTGTAATACTGGCATAATACTCTTTCAAATGTACGCGCGTAGCGTATTTTGTACGAGGAAAGGGTGCCAACGCAGCGTCTCTCAAGGACGGTCCGTTACCAATAGCCTCAGCCTCTGGGTAAAGCGGCTGAAAGTTTTGGGGAACTGATAATGACTCCTCATCATACATATCCTGAAATTCCTGTGGTGCCTGACGTGGATCGTGGGGTGCATTAAATGCCAGATACATAAAAAATGGTTTCTCGCTTGTTTTGGCCTGATTAATAAATGCAATGGCATCATCACGCAATACCTCAGACCAGTGTTGGCCGCCTTCCCAGTACCCTCCATTAAGGGTATCGGTAGGCGACCACGAATGATCATCCTTACTCAAGGGACGATTGTATCCCGTAGGCATAAAGTCACGATAATCCTCCCCTTTCTTCAAATTCTTAAATTTCTTGACCATCGCAGCATGATTCCAATTATCTTTGGGCATTCCACCACGAATATGTTTGGTATGATCAAAATGTTTCGCTGCCGGAAAACTGACATGCCATTTACCAGTCATATAAGTCTCATAACCTTGCGCACTCATCATCTGAGCCCATGATTGTGCCTCTCCTTTATTAACAGATCGAACACCCGCATTTGCTTTCCACACAGGCTTACCTGTATTCAACATCGCACGAGAAGCCAAACATACGGCTCCACTCCAGGATCCCATATTATAGGCATTGGTAAAGGTAACTCCATTACGCACCAACTTATCCAAATTAGGTGTTATCACTTCCTTATTACCCAATGCATGAATGGTAGAATGACATTGATCATCCGCAAAAAGAAAAATGATATTAGGTTTCTCGGGCAATTTCTTTGCCTCTTGTTTAGGTTGCTGACACGCAGAAAAAACGACCAGCAAAAGAACTTGTAATAAATTAACTATTTTCATCTGTTTAAAAATTAGCGAAACTTAACCAGCCAGTGCAAATTTCAATCATTCACCTATGTGACCAATTATTTGCGCTGGGCATGCCAGTTTCATATGTCTAAATTTATTTTTCAAAGATCATATGATATTTTCGTCATTAATAAGCAAACTAAGATAAACATCTTCTGTATTAGAAAAACATTCCCCAAACTCATTTCATTCTTTACATAACGAAAAAATAATATACTCTTCGTGATCGAACTAAATACCAAGCTACTCAACACTCATTTCTACAGAATGACTGATGCCTCCTTTGGTATAACTGGGTGACAGGTTGGCTGACACTGGAAAAGCATCACTCCACGAATATACAGATATAGTAGTTTTCCCTTTATTAAGTGCTTTCAATTTTCCAAACTTATCAATAAACGCCACTTCTTCATCGCTTGACTCCCAAATAATATTCTTTTGTGTAGCATCCTGCGGAAACACCATACAATTTAAATTGAGTTCCTCTCCCACCCTTAAGGAGGTTTTGGGGGTATATATCAGTAAACCTTTCACACCTTTCTGCTCATAGGCGTCCAATACTTTGCCCAATTCATCGTAAGCTTTTTGTTGTTCTACATCCAGCTGCGCAATATCCAATCCACTATGAAGCTTTACCTTGAACCTCCTTTCTACCACTGTATCCCCTGCCTTTTCAAGTGAGTCAGTCCGTAAATCAAAAAATCTTCCCTCAGGATATTCCTTACACGGGGCATATCGTTTAAACGCCTTGTTAAAAGCATATACCAGCAACTCATCACTACTGGTATAAGGTTGGTTATTATTGTACCACGTATAGATAACATCACGTGCCTCTTTTTTATGCCCCATCACTTGTGGCCAAAAACTAATACCATCTAATTCATCCTTTCTTGGAATCTGAACACCGGAGGCCTCCGCTATTGTAGGAAATATATCCGTCACATCCACAAGACCATCATATTTGCGCATCCCCTTTTTCCCAGATTGTATTCTTCCTGGTTGATTCAATACCAATGGCACATGAAGACCATTATCGGTATTACCCCCCTTTCTTCCTGGGTATATTTTTCCGTCTGAAAAAACATGTGCAAAACACTCTTTGGTTCCATTATCCCCCATCACCACTATCAAAGTATTCTCCCTCAAATGCAATTCATCCAGTTTAGCAACCACCTTGCCAATCAACTTATCCATATAAGAGATCATATCCGGAAAATATTTTTTATCATCTCCTTTTTTGGAATTATGGGCATTCCTTCCTTCATCAAAGGTATCAAACAGTTCTTTAGGTCGCGTATCGGGTGTTGGCTGATGCTCATCATGAACCAACAACATTGGATAATACAAAAAGAATGGCTTGTCTTTGTTCTTTTCTATGAACCGTAAGGCATATCGATTACAGATATCAGGACCATACCAACGACGTCCTGTCATAGGATCCAGGTCTGTTCGTAGTTGATAATCGTGAATCTCTCCATTGATAATCAGGTTAGGATTAATAAAACGTTTTCCTTCAGTAACAACATCAAAAGCACAAAACTCGTCCCAACCAAACTCAAAAATATAATCCTTACCCGGTATTTCTTTCGTACCCCTGCTTTGCTTCCATTTTCCAAATAAACCTGTGGCATAGCCCTGCTGTTGAAACACATCCCCAAAAGTTATATCGGAACTGTGCTGCGCTTTACACCGCAAAAAGTTACGTTGGTTATATTTCCCACTCATCAAGGCAATACGACTAGGTTCACACAAGGGATAAGCAAAGGCATTCGTGCACATGAGCCCTGTTTCAGCCAATCGATCCACATTCGGCGTAGAAATGGGTTCATTTTCAAAATCACCTAACAAGGAACTGACTTTATGGGCTCCATATGCCGTAATTCCGTAATGGCTTAAGTCATCTATTAAAATCAATACAACATTAGGTTTTGTAGACTCAGCCGGTATTTTTGCCCACACACCCGAAAAGATTAAAACCAACCAAAACAACAGCGTAAGCATTACTATTTTCATATGATTATAATTAAATTTTTAACGGGTATATGGAACTCACCCAAACACTCATTGTGCAGTCTAATAACATTTCTCAACATGAGCATCTCACATTTCTTGTTCAATGCCAATGTCTATTCTACCTTTTTCCAAGGATTGAAGTCGAGCTTTTACCAGACGAACATCGCCTCTCTTTATTTTCACTTCATGCGAATGATAGCCATATCCCTTTAATGCCGGTATTGTCGACTGTTTTACTTCCCTTCCTTTGCTATCCCAAAAAGTAAACACGATACTACAATCATCATTCGAAGAATACGCATAATCAATAACAATTTTTTTACCCACCATTTGGGTAGAAAGCTCAATGGTATTTTTAAACACTTCTACCTCATAAGTATCTTTTATCTTTTCATGGATTGGCACCAAACGATAACTCCGAACCCAATCGTAATAAGCGGTATTTATAGCTGGGTTTTCCAAATCTTCGGCCGATGGCGCCGGTTGCCAATCGTAGGTCTCTGTAACCATATTGATTTGCATTGGTCTATCAAATGGCTTCTGCGAAATATCCTTTCTAAACTCAACTGTATCAAACAGCACATCATCGGCATAAAACATGACTTCTTCGGCATTCTTCCACCATGCGCCATAAACATGGTAATCTTCATAAACAGGACTATCCAAAATATGCCCTGTACCCTTAGATATAAATGTCTCCTTACGCTCACCACATTTCACATACCTATAATGCGTATTACTATTCATTCCATTTTTAAATTTATCGAACTTTGTGCTCCCTCCTACTGCTTCCTGAATATCCAATTCCTGACTATAGCTATCATCTTCACAATCATCATTTTCGGTAAAAGGAACCTTATCATTGGACATCCAAAAAGTGGTTGACATAGCTATCTTAGAAGCTTTGGCTTTGCATTCGTAATATCCGAAATGAGCATCCTGGGTAAGAGAAGACACGGCTCCTCCATACATTGTATATTTTCCTTTAGCTTGTTTTAACACGCCACTCTTAATTTTCAAATTACCCTCTTCCACAAAAACGGCCTCCGGATTAAACCAAGCAGGAGCTCGTCCTTTCCACCCTCCATTAAACTGATTCATCCATTTTGAATGGTCCAAACCATCTCCATTAAATTCATCGGAGAATTGCGCATTTAAAACCCATCGAAATCCCTTAGGAGGCTTAGGAGGTTTTGCGAATGAGATGACAGTAAAAAAAAACATCAAGACTCCCAAAAATATCGATTTTCTCATGACTCAAATTTTCTTAGTTTTATTTAACAATCTGATCAATCAAAATTACAAATCTCATCTATGAGATAAGATAAATAATCCAAACTATAAAGGGGGGTATTTAGTAAGTTTAGAAAAGATATAATATTTATCTATTCCGATTTATTCAGGAACGCTAAAATTTAATTTTACCCCTCTATTAATTAGCATTTCTTCTTGCCTTAACTCATCCCTTCCTGTATATTCGCTGTAATTTGTAACTTTTTAGAATCTTTATTTTATGCAACTATTCAAACAAACAATATCCAGGCTCTGCATTTTCGGAATACTGAGTAGTTTTTTTATTTGTTTATCGGCACAAATTGATAAACCGCATTGGGAAAATCAATCCGTATTTGCCGTCAACAAAATGCAAGGACGTGCAACATCTTACTCTTTTTATAATTTTGAAGATGCCCTATCCGGTGACAGAAATAAAACCGACATCACTTTTTTAAACGGAGATTGGAAGTTTAAATACACTAAAAAAATAGAAGAACGCCCCAAAGATTTTTTCAAAAATAGTTTTGATGTACAACAATGGGATGATATCGAGGTTCCTTCCAACTGGGAACTAAAAGGATATGGGCAACCCACTTATGTAAACTCCAATTTTCAGGTAGACCTACAACCGCCTCATTACCCATGGGAAACCGAAGTTGGCCAATACAAAAGGACATTCCAATACAATGAAAAATGGAAAGATCGTCAGGTTATTTTGCATTTTGGAGGTGTAACCTCAGCATTTAACTGCTGGGTCAACGGCCAAAAAGTAGGCTATAGTGAAGACGCTTGCTTACCTGCCGAATTTGACATCACTGATTATGTAAAACATGGAGAAAATACTGTAGCCGTTGAAGTGTTTCGATGGACATCGGCCAGTTTTCTGGAAGATCAGGATCACTGGCGTTTAAGTGGAATTCACCGCGAAGTGATGATTTTAAGTCAACCAAAGGTTTCTATTAACGACTTTTTTGTCCGTACCAAATTTGACCAACAATACCAGAATGCCCAACTTCAAATACGACCTCGCCTCACTACCATCGACAAGGTCGATACAAAAGGTATGAGAGTGGAAGCACAACTATTGGATGCTGAGGGTAATTCTGCGAGCAAAACCATGCGTATGGATGCTGACAAAATTTTAAACGAATGGTATCCTCAACGTGACAATGTGTATTTTGCCTTGCTAGAACAAGAGATAAAGTCGCCCCACAAATGGTCGGCAGAAAATCCTTATTTATATACCCTTATCCTTACTTTAAAAGACAAAGATGGTATAGCCATTGACACCCGCTCACAAAAAGTAGGTTTCCGGGATGTAAGTATCCATGGCAACGTCATGTTGATTAATGGAAAAAAGGTAAAGCTATATGGTGTTAACCGACACGATCACGACCATATTCGTGGCAAAGCACTTACCCGCGAAGATATGGAAGAAGACATCAAACTGTTAAAACGTTACAACCTGAATGCCATTAGAACATCGCACTATCCCAACGACCCATATATTTACGATTTATGCGATCAATATGGCATTTATGTGATGGATGAGGCCAATCTGGAGACCCATGCAGTGCGTGGATTGCTGAGTAATCAACCCACATGGGCAGCGGCTTATTTAGATAGAGCTATTCGTATGGTCGAAAGAGATAAAAATCACCCCTCTATTATTTCATGGAGTTTAGGCAACGAATCCGGTAGTGGCCCCAACCATGCCGCCATGGCTGCCTGGATAAAAGATTATGATGACACCCGATTTATACATTATGAGGGTGCACAAGGAAATAAACACCATCCACATTACAAAAAAGTAGGTTCTAAAGAGTACAAAGAATACGAAAGTGTGCATGGAGCAAATCCAACAGATATGCCCTATGTGGATGTTATAAGTCGCATGTACCCAACCCTTGAGGTACTAAACCACATGGCAAATGATCCTTTTATTCAACGCCCCATAATGATGTGCGAATATGCACATGCCATGGGCAACTCATTGGGTAACATGAAGGAATATTGGGATATCATTCATACTCATGACAATATTCTTGGTGGTTTCATTTGGGATTGGATTGATCAGGGAATCCTGGAACAGGATGAAAATGGCAGACCTTACTATGCTGTTGGTGGCGATTATGGCGATAAGGTAAATGCAGGCAACTTCTGTTTGAACGGCATCATCGCTTCCGACAGAACTCCTAAACCTCAGATTGAAGAATGCAAGTATATTTATCAACCCATTACCTTTGAAGCAATTGATCTCGCCAAAGGTAAAATAAGAATCAAAAACCGACAATGGTTCAACAACACCCATAACATGGAGTTTAAATGGACATTAAGTCAGGATGGCAAAGTGATTGAACGCGGTACATTATCGGACATAATGATCAGCCCCGAAGATTTTATGGAAGTAACAGTTCCCTTTAGAACTCCCAAACTAATTATAGGAGCTGAGTATTGGTTGAGAATAAGCGCACACTCAACCCTCGATAAACAATGGGCTAAGAAAGGATACGAAATAGCAAAACAACAATTCAAACTTCCTTTTTATATTCAAGCCGATGAAAAATCGACCTCTGGTTCCCCTATCCTAAAAGAACAAAATGGTGATATCATCAAGTATCATAACAAAGCATTTTCCCTACTTATTTCTCAAAAATCAGGTTTTATCGAATCGCTCCATATGGCAGGGAAAGAAATACTATCGCAACCGTTAAAACCTAATTTCTGGCGTCCTTTAACCGACAATGATGAACGTGGATGGAAACCCCAGATACACAATAAATTCTGGAAAGATGCCTCCTCCAACCTAAAGTTAGATCAGTTTGAGATAGTCAACTCTTCCGATGAATCGATTACTATTAAATCTAACTTTCTCATTCAGGATAAAGCAGCACTTACTTTACTGTACGTTATATACAACAATGGTACAATTAAGGTAAACTATAATTTGGATGCAGATAAAAATCTGCCTGACCTCCTTAGGGTAGGTATGCAAACAGGCGTTCCTAACAAGCTTAATAACATGTCTTACTACGGCAATGGCCCATGGGAAAACTACAGTGATCGCTGCGAAGCAGCAGAGATTAATATCTACAAAGGAACAGTAAATGACTTTGTATTTGAATATGCCCAACCACAAGAATGTAGCAACCGGACAGATGTTCGTTGGTTAAAACTAACAGATACTAAGCGCAAGGGGCTGCTTATAAAAGGTGATCAACCGTTGAGCATATCGGTTTGGCCATGGACTCCTGAATCACTTGTAAAAGCACGACATACCAATGAATTACAAGAAGAAGATTACAACACCGTAAACATTGACTTAATACAAACAGGTGTAGGTGGCTGTAACACTTGGAGTGCTAAAGCAAAACCCATCAGAAAATACCAAGTTCCATCAGGAAAATATCAGTATTCGTTTGTGATAAAAGCTGCTCAATAAGTAGCATAATACAAAAAAAGCGGGTTTTGTATGAGACAAAACCCGCTTTTTTCCTATCAAGGTATAGTCCTTTGAGCAACAAACAATTTCCCTTGCCAGGTATCCCGTTCCTTTAACCGCTTTTCCACTTTTGCCACAAACTCAAAGTTTTTCAGTCCCCATTGGGGGGCAATCAACAATTCTTTGGGCGATTGACTGATAAAACGCTCCATGACGATACCCGGATTTAATATCTCAAGAAAATCCACCACCAGTTCAATATACTCATCCACTGCATAAAGATGCACATCGTTCTGATTTTTCAGATACGCTTCTCCCATAGCCGACCCTCTCACCAATTGAAGCTGGTGCAATTTCAAGTAATCCAGGGGTAAAGCTGACATCTCACGCGCGTGTCTCAATACATCATCCCGTGATTCTCCAGGTAAACCTAAAATCAGGTGTGCACCAACATTGATTCCGGCATGAGCGGTTTTCATAATAGCCTCCTGTCCCGATTCATAGTTGTGTCCTCTATTGATCTTCAGCAGCGTGGTATTCAAGGTTGATTCGATGCCATACTCCACGGTGACATGATAATTTTTATTTAACTCAGCCAAATAGTCCAGCAACTCATCACTGATACAATCCGGACGTGTACCTATAACAATCCCTATAACCTGAGGATGCTCTAGAGCCTCCCGGTACCGTTCTTTCAACACGTCTAAATGTGCATAAGTATTACTATAAGCTTGAAAATATGCCAAATAACGTTGTGTTTTATACTTATGAGCAAAAACCGCAATTCCCGTATCTATTTGTTGAGTGATACTGTTTCCTTCACCGCAATAGGCTGGATTAAAAGTTGAATTATTACAGAAAGTACACCCCCCTGTTCCCTTTGAACCATCGCGGTTAGGGCAGGAAAAACCTGCATCCACCGATACCTTTTGAACCCGTCCGTTAAAAGTCTTTTTTATATAGGAGCTATAATCATTAAACCTTCTGGCATGTCCCCACAAATATTCCATCTCACTATTTTATAAACGCTTAAAAAAATAAAATACAAATGTATAAAAAATGCCCACAGGAAATACCTAATAAAAACAACATATAAAATCACTTTTTTCTATAGAAAGAGGAATTGTTTCTTATATTTAAACATCTAAAACTAAAAAACAATGATAAAACAAAACGACCGAACGCTTTTAAAAAGTAAGAATATCACTGAAGAGAAAGTGAAAGAACAACTTTCTCAATTCAAAATTGGTTTCCCATTCATGGATATTAAAGCGCCTGCTTCTACCACCAACGGCATACTATCCCTGGATGAAGAACAAAAACTAATGTTTACCGACCAATTTAGAAACGGTATTGACAATGGCTACACCGTCCTCAAGTTTGTGCCCGCCTCGGGAGCGGCCACTCGTATGTTTAAAGATCTGTTCGCATTTATCAATGCCGACAAAGACAAGCAGGCGCAAGAAAAAAAAGAAGGCCCCATCAAAGACTTTCTAACCCATATTCAACATTTTGCATTTTCAAAAGAACTGGAACAAATCTGCGATATGGATTTCAGCAACGAACAAGCCGTTTTTGACAATGGTGTCCATATCATAAAAAAACTATTACTACCCGAAGGTCTCAACTATGGTAAATATCCCAAAGGTGTATTAAAATTTCATCTTGATGGAGAAGAAGCAATTACTCCCATCGAAGAACACTTATGCGAAGGTGCCACCTATGGTCAGGATGCCCAGGGCAATGTAAATATCCACTTTACGGTCTCCGGTGATCATCAGCCTCTGTTTGAGGAAATCGTTCATAAAAAGCTACCTCGTTACGAAGCCAAATACGGGGTCACCTTTAACGTCAGCTACTCAACACAAAAAGAATATACCGACACCATAGCTGTTAACACGGATAACACACCATTTCGCACAGACAATGATCAACTATTATTTCGTCCCGGAGGCCACGGTGCATTGATCGAAAACCTGAACGATTTAAATGCCGACATCATCTTTATCAAGAACATAGACAATGTTATTCCAGCCTACCGCCTAAGAGATACCATCCAATACAAAGAGGCCTTGGCCGGCGTATTGTATTTTTATCAACAAAAAATATTTGCATATCTCCGAGAACTCGACAACAATCAGGACGACAACGACCTCGTGAACGAGATCATTGATTTTATGCAGGTCGAACTATTTATTTCATTACCTGAGATGATAGACAATTACTCCGATGCCGAAAAACGTCTCTATGTACAATCAAAATTAAATCGCCCCATAAGAGTCTGCGGCATGGTCAAGAACGAAGGAGAACCCGGCGGCGGTCCTTTTTGGGGTATCGGTATCAATGGCGAAACATCGCTCCAAATTGTGGAAGGCTCACAAATAGACATGAACGATCCTCAGAAAAGAAAAATAGTTCAGCAGAGTACCCACTTTAACCCAGTGGATCTGATCTGCGGTACAAAAAATTATCAGGGAGAAAAATTTAACCTTTTAGAATATGTGGATCCCAACACCGGATTTATCTCCGAGAAATCCATCAATGGTAAAAAACTAAAAGCCTTAGAGTTACCGGGACTTTGGAATGGCGGCATGTCTGACTGGACGACCATATTTGTAGAAGTTCCCATAAGCACTTTTAATCCGGTTAAAACAGTGAACGACTTATTAAGAATTCAACACCAACCCGAAACTACCCAAAGCCACTGACGTCTTTTGGTTAAGATTTCATAAAAATACAGAGGGCATTGTTAATAAGTTATCAACAATGCCTTTTTTAGTGTCTCAGCTTATTGTAATTAGACAAAAATATGGTATTTTTGAAGGGTATAAAATAGTATTATATATATGCAAGAATACTCTCACGCAAATCAAGATGGGACAAGAGAGGCGGTTGAAAAGTTTGAGGAGATGATTCACCACAACAAGGAATCCTATTTTGACGTGTTTCAAATTGAATCCATTTTTGATTATTACAACGAAGAAAATATGTTGGATAAGGCTGAGTCCGCCATTAAATTGGGACTACGCCAGCATCCGGACTCAACATCACTCCTCTTAAAACATAGCACCTTACTTATCGAACAAAATGCGCACGAGGATGCATTGGAGATATTGGAATATATACGAGAAGTAGAGAATAGTAATGCAGAGATATTCCTGAATTTGGGTATTGTATACACCCGGATGGGAGAAAGAAAAAAAGCCATTGCTGATTATACCAAAGCACTTAAATTGGTTAGCGAAGAGGAATTGGACGAATTTGTTTTTGAAATTGGCTTTAACCTAAACCAAGAAGGTTTTTATAAGGACTCGCGTAACTTACTTAAAAACCTCCACCCCCGCTTTCCCAACAACGAAAACATTCTTTTTGAGATGGCCTATGCCCATGATAAACTGGAAGAAGTAGAGGAAGGGATTGAGGTATACAATAAATTACTAAATATAAATCCGTATCTGGAAAATGCGTGGTATAATCTGGGTATACTCTACAACAAACAAGAGAAATACACTGAAGCCATTGAAGCATATAATATTACCATTGCAATCTCACCTAACCTGTCCGAAGCCTATTACAATAAAGCCAACAGTCTGGCACAAATAGGAGAGTACAGCCAGGCCATCGAGTGCTACGCCGAGTATATGTCATTTAGCTACCCCATGGCACTCACCTATTTCTATATGGGCGATTGCTGGGAAAACCTGAACAATTATGGTTTAGCATCACGCTTTTACAAAATAGCTGTGGACATAGACCCGGAACATACTGAAGCGCTTCAAGCACTAGGTAGAACAGCATATCGCACACAAGACTATGAGACCAGCATCTTTGCATTTGACAAAGCTTTAATGCTCGATCCCGACTCATCTGACCTATGGCTCTCCCTGGGCAAGACCTATAAAAAGATGAAAAAGCCCGCCGAAGCAAAAAGATGCTTAAAACGTGCACTGATTAACCAGCACGAAGACACTTCCAGCTGGATTGAAATGTATCAGTTTCTTGATGAAAATGAAAAAGATTTTGATCCAATACCCTTCTTAAAACGCTTGCTAAGTAAAGATCAAACCAATGGTGCATTACACTATTTGGCTGCCATTGTTTACAACAAAAACAATAACCATGCAGATGCTTTACAACACTTGGTCATTGCTCGTCAACTATTACCTGACGATCTGGAAATAGTGCTAAACGAATATCCTGCCTTGGTTTCCATGCCAAAAATTGCAGAATACATCAATACGCATCGCTAATAAAAAAACAGAACCAGCATTTATTTGTTTTTCCTCACATATAACTATACAAACAATGAATTCTAAGTCCTTTTTCCAAAATGTACTGAAAGGAATGGCCATGGGTGCAGCAAACGTTATACCAGGCGTATCCGGTGGAACAATAGCATTAATAACCGGCGTATTCGAAAGATTAATCGATGCCATCAAATCTTTCGATTTAAAAGCACTCAACCTTCTTTTAAAAGGAAAATTCACGCAGCTATTTGAACATATTGACTTTTGGTTCCTATTTTCATTATTCGCTGGCATCGGCGTGGCAATCGTAAGCCTGGCTCAACTATTTAAATATCTATTTATTGAATACCCGGTTTATATTTGGGCTTTCTTTTTTGGACTGGTATTGGCCAGCATATATTATGTTGGCAAAACAGTCAGCAAATGGAACATTTCCAGTATCCTAACTTTTATAATCGGAACATCCATTGCTGTAGTTATCAGTGTACTCACCCCAGCTTCAGAAAACAGCTCTTTACTTTACCTTTTTATTTGCGGAATTGTAGCCATTTGCAGCATGATCATTCCCGGACTATCAGGTTCATTTGTATTGATTCTGATGGGCAATTACCAGCTTATAATGATAAATGCGGTAAGTGAATTAAATTTAAAGGTATTATTACCTGTAGCAGCAGGTGCAGGACTGGGATTAGTCGGGTTTTCTCATTTTTTATCGTGGTTACTCAAAAAATTCCACGACCAAACCATTGCTATGCTCACAGGTTTTATAATGGGCTCATTAGGAATCTTATGGCCTTGGAAAGAAATCATCACTGAAACCTTTGGTGAAAAAGTAAAAACAACAGGTTACGATTGGCACTTACCTGCTATGGATACGGCTTTTTTTATTGCTGTCGTTTTTATTATCTTAGGGATAGCAGCCATATGGCTAACTGAGTCCTTAGGTTCCAAAGTGACCGAGAAAAAAAACTAACAATATTATTGAACCGCTGAATTGAATACGGATTATGAAAACATTTGGGTTGATAGGGTATCCATTATCACAGTCTTTCTCACAAAGTCATTTTACGGAGAAATTTAAACAAGAAAATATAGAAGCCAGATACTTAAACTTTCCGATTACATCCATAGACGAATTCCCTGGTCTGATTAATCATCATCCATATATGGGCGGTCTGAATGTAACGATTCCTTACAAAGAGAAAGTGATTCAATACCTGGATGAACTGGATCCCATTGCCAAAGAAGCGGGAGCCGTAAATGTGATCAAATTCGACTGGAGCAAGCCCCATAAACCTATTCTAAAAGGCTACAATTCAGATATTATAGGATTTTCAAAATCCATTCAACCCTTTATAAAAGCACACCACAAAGGGGCACTTATTCTAGGTACTGGAGGAGCTGCCAAGGCTGTGGGTTTCGCCTTAAAAAAGATGGGACTGACCTACAAGCTTGTCTCCAGAACACCTAAGAACGACGACCAAATAGCTTATGGCAATTTGAATGAAAAAACGATGAAGGATCACCAAGTTATTATCAATACTACACCCCTGGGGATGTATGGAGACATGGATGCCAAACCCACAATTCCATACCAATTTTGTGGGCCAGATCATTTGTTTTTCGACCTGATTTACAATCCAGAAATAACAGCTTTTTTAAAGGCAGGCCAAAAACAAGGAGCCGCCATTAAAAATGGATTAGAAATGCTGCACCTTCAGGCTGAAGCAGCCTGGGAGATATGGAATCAATAAACATCACTAATCCACCAAACCATTCGTTTCAGAAGAATAATTACCTCTGCATACATAGCAAAAATTACCAATGGAAGAACTCACTAAATATTTGGCCGTATATTTTACCGGGCTATTAGGTATTTGGAAAGGGATACCTGTAGGAATTGCCATGGGCATCACACCATTTTATACCGCCACCCTTACCTCTTTGGATGCCATATCCTCAGCCCTCATTGTATCTTTTGCTGGTGAACCTTTCCGCAGGTGGCTCATGAAAAAATACGGTACCAAAAACATGGTGCACAAACAAAAGAAATTTAATCGTTGGTTACAAAAATATGGTATCTCCGGACTCGGACTAATAGCCACTGGCCTGATAGGCCCCCTCATCTCCCTACTCATTGGAATGCTGTTACTAAAAGATACGCGCAAATTCTTATTTTACCTTTTATTGGGCATCACACTCTGGAGCTTTGGAATCACCTACTTAGCTGCACCTATTGTGAATTGGATTAAAGTGATGATGTGATTCTTCGGATCCAACAACTATCCTTCTCCACCTTATTTTCTTTCCAACTCTGTGAGATGCGCCATTTTTTTCGTACTTAAAAAACTCTTGATATCTCCCAAATGTGCCTTTACACGCTTATTTCCAAACTCATACACCTTATCCACTAGTCCATCCAGAAAATCACGATCGTGGGAGACCAATATTAAAGTACCATCAAAGGCTTTCAATGCATCCTTCAGCACATCTTTTGTTTTCATATCCAAATGATTGGTAGGCTCATCTAATATAAGCAAGTTGACAGGCTCCAGCAGCAGTTTAATCATCGCCAACCTTGTCCGTTCACCACCAGACAACACCTTCACTTTTTTTGTAGACTGCTCCCCACCAAACATAAAAGCGCCTAACAAATCTTTGATTTTATTACGAATATCTCCCCGGGCTACATCATCTATAGTTTGAAACACAGTTAGATTCTCATCCAACAATGATGCCTGATTTTGGGCAAAATAACCAATCTGAGTATTATGCCCTAAGTTAAGCTCCCCATCATAATCAATTTGCTTCATAATGGCTTTAATCAAGGTAGACTTACCCTCTCCGTTTCGTCCAACGAAGGCTATTTTCTCACCCCTTTCCACGGTAAATGAAGCATTGGCAAACACCAAATAATCACCATAACACTTACTAACTTCATTGGCAATCAAGGGATAATTACCCGACCTAGGGGCTGGAGGAAATTTCAAACGTAATGAAGAATGATCCTCCTCATCTACTTCCACCCTTTCCAACTTCTCCAACATTTTAACCCTACTTTGAACTTGCAAAGTTTTAGAATAGGTACCTTTAAAACGCTCAATAAAAGCCTCATTATCGGCTATCATTTTTTGCTGTTCCTCAAATGCCTTCAACTGATGTACCCTCCGCTCCTGTCTTAATACCAGATATTTTGAATAGTTGACTTTATAATCATATATCCGCCCCATGGTAACTTCAATGGTACGCGTAGTTATATTATCAACAAAGGCTCTATCATGCGAAATTATCACCACGGCTTTTCCGCAGTGAATCAGAAAATCCTCCAACCATCCAATAGAATCAATATCAAGGTGATTGGTTGGCTCATCCAACAATATCAGATGTGGTTTTCTTAGTAATATTTTAGCCAGCTCAATACGCATTCTCCATCCTCCACTAAATTCGCTGGTAGGCCGATTAAAATCCTCACGTTCAAAACCCAAGCCTAACAAAACCTTCTCTACTTCCGCATC
Source organism: Saccharicrinis fermentans DSM 9555 = JCM 21142 (assembly GCF_000517085.1). Lineage (NCBI taxonomy): Bacteria > Pseudomonadati > Bacteroidota > Bacteroidia > Marinilabiliales > Marinilabiliaceae > Saccharicrinis > Saccharicrinis fermentans. The sequence continues at coordinate 2,371,306 of NZ_KI912107.1, forward strand.
AAAATTGGTTTCCTCAATAGAATAAAACTTATCACTCAAGGTCGACACCTCCTCTATCAATGCATAATAACTATCTGACTCATAGTCAGTACGCACCTCCAACTGTTGATTTAGTTCAGCTATCTGTTTTTCCATTGTCATGATCTCCGAGAAAGCTTGCGATGCCTCCTCAAAAACACTACGTGTATCTTCCGTCATTAAATGCTGAGGAAGATAAGCCACCACCTTGTCCTTAGGCACAGAAACACGTCCTTTATTGGCTTCGCGCACGCCAGCAAGAATCTTCAACAAAGTCGATTTACCGCCCCCATTCTTTCCCATTAGGGCTATCCTATCTTTCTCGTTAATAACAAAGGAAATATTCTTAAAAAGGGTAGTAGCACCAAACTCCACCGTTAAGCCATCAATTGAGATCATTATCAGATTTTATTTTTGCGCTGCAAAGATAAAAATATAGCCAACAGAAAAAAGTATTATAAACAACAAACACGTTGATGTTTGGGAATAAACAATGCTTCGGGGTAATCCACCCCAACCAAATAAAGTCCATGGGCTGGCGCCGATGTTCCTGCCAGTCCTCTATCCTTTGCTTCAATGATCTCACAAAACCTTTGCAGACTAATCTTTTCCTGCCCAACCTCTAACAAAGTTCCTACAATAGCACGCACCATATTCCGTAAAAAACGGTCAGCACTAATCGCAAACACCCATCGATCACTCTTCTGCTCCCAAATAGCTTTTGTAATTTTACAGTTATTGGTTTTTACATCGGTATGCAACTTACTAAAGCTTGTAAAGTCAGTATAATCCAACAGGACCTGAGCTGCCTCATTCATTTTCGAAAAATCAATTCCTTTGTCCAAATAGTAAGCAGACTCCTGTAAAAAAGGATTCTTTTGTGTCACCAAGTGATATTCATAGCTACGGTTTATGGCTGAGAAACGACTATGCGTTTGCTCATCCACCTGCGTCATGGAATAAACCGCAATATCCCTAGGCAAAAAACGATTGAGCTTATAACAAAACTGTTCCGTACCTAAGGGCAACTTTTCGCTCTCAAAATGAGCCACAAAATAAGATGCGTGCACGCCTGTATCAGTGCGACCACACCCCACTATATTTATTTCCTGGCCAAGCATTTTACCTACACAGGTATTCAATACCTCTTGCACCGTAATGGCATTGGGCTGTATCTGCCAGCCATGATAGTTTTTACCCCTATAAGCCAGCTCCATAAAAAATCTTGCCATACAATTTAATCCTTGGATAATTCACCAAAAAGGTCATAGGATTCTGCACCGGTAATCTTGACCTTATAAAACGTTCCCACTTCAGCCTTGTTCCCTTCAATGGGAATTAATACTTCCGGATCAACCTCCGGCGAGTCAAACTCAGTTCTTCCCACATAATAATCATCCTCCTTGCGATCGATAATCACCTTCATTGTATTACCTACTTTAGCCTCATTGATTTCACGGCTAATTTGTTCCTGAGCTTCCATGATGGCATCAGCTCTTTCCTGCTTCAATTCCTGTGGGACATCATCCTTATAGTTACGATAAGCATGCGTATCCTCCTCATGAGAATAAGGAAATACCCCCAGACGTTCAAAGCGCATCTCCTTCACGAATGCCAACATCTCCTTGAAATCCTGTTCTGTTTCACCAGGATGTCCTGTGATCATCGTTGTTCTTAAATGAATCCCCGGAACATCTTTTCGCATACGCTCTATCAACTTATAGGTTTCTGCTTTAGACACATTACGGCGCATAATCTGCAACATATGATCACTCACATGCTGCAAGGCTATATCTAAATAATTACACACATTAGGATGCTCGTTCATCACCTTTAGCAAATTATAAGGAAAGCCAGCTGGATAAGCATAATGAAGCCTTACCCAATCAATCCCGTCCACATCAGCCACCTGATGCACCAATTCAGCCAAACGCATTTGCTTATAAATATCCAGACCATAAAACGACAAATCCTGCGCAATGACCTGTAACTCTTTAACACCCTGTGCAGCCAATCCTTCGGCCTCTTGTATCAATTGCTCCATGGGTTTAGAACGATGCTTACCAGTGATCAGCGGAATAGCACAATAAGAACAAGAACGATTACACCCTTCTGATATTTTAAAATAAGCATAATGTCCCGGTGTGGTCAGACTGCGCTCATTGATCAGATCAGCCCGATAGGTTTGTCCCAAGTCTTCCACAATCTGCTTCCAATCGAACTTACCATAAATAGCATCAACTTCAGGTAGTTCTTCCTTAAGTTGTTGAGAGTATCGTTCCGAGAGACAGCCCATCACAAAGAGCTTTTTAACCTTTCCTCTTTTTTTGGCTTCCACAAAATTCAAGATTGTCTCAATGGACTCCTCTTTGGCATCTCCAATAAAACCGCAGGTATTAATGATAGCAATATCCCCCTTTGGTGACGGCGAATCATGTGCAACAGAGAATCCTCCTGCTTCAAACTGTTTAATTAAGGATTCTGAATCCACTAAATTCTTCGAGCATCCCAAGGTAACAACATCAATCTTTTTCATACTTTCTATAAACTATCAAATTAAAGAGAAAAGATTACACGAATCATACTTCCCATACACTATTCCTTCGCCAATTAGCGAGGTAAAATTACAGAATAAACCACATCTAGCTCTGAATACCCTACTTTTTTTTCAGCGCATCATAATTATTCAAAGACACTCAGTAATTTTTCAGCTAAAAAACAAAAGGCCACCTTCATAACAGGTAGCCCAACATATGGTTCTAAATAAAGCGCTAATTAAATAGAGAATCCACAAACTCTGTGCGATTAAACACTTGTAAATCATCAATGCCCTCTCCAATCCCAATATACTTAACCGGGATATGAAATTGATCAGACACACCAATTACCACGCCTCCCTTGGCTGTTCCATCCAGTTTAGTAATAACCAAGGCATTCACTTCTGTAGCCTTGGTAAATTCTTTGGCTTGTTCAAAAGCATTTTGACCAGTAGACCCGTCCAACACCAAGATAATTTCATTGGGAGTATCAGGCACTACCTTTTGCATTACCTTTTTCACCTTTGTGAGTTCATTCATCAGGTTCACCTTATTATGAAGTCGTCCTGCCGTATCAATAATCACCACGTCAGCCCCTTGTTTTTTTGCCGACGCCAAAGTATCAAAAGCCACTGATGCAGGATCAGATCCCATGTTTTGACGAATTAGCGGAACATCAACTCTATCGGCCCACACCTGAAGTTGCTCAATAGCTGCGGCTCTAAAAGTATCGGCAGCTCCCAACACCACCTTTTTACCAGCCGACTTAAACTTATGCGCTAATTTACCGATGGTAGTTGTTTTACCCACACCATTCACTCCAACAACCATTATCACATAAGGAAATTCGCTTTTGGGAAGTTCAAAATCACCTTCGCCATCCACCTGATTTTCAGATAATAGCTCTACAATCTCCTCCTTAAGAATTTTATTTAATTCGGAAGTACTCAAAAACTTGTCTTTGGCCACCCGTTCTTCAATACGTTCAATAATCTTCAATGTGGTATCCACACCCACATCCGAAGATATCAGAACCTCCTCCAGCTCGTCCAAAACAACATCGTCCACTTTTGAGCGCCCCGCAACGGCACGCGTAAGTTTCTTAAATACACTCTCTTTGGTTTTAGCTAAACCTTTATCGAGACTTTCTTTTTTCTCTTTTGTAAAACTTCCGAATAATCCCATTTCTTATTTTCTAAAATAGACAACTACTATATGTTCTATGGGAAGAATGGTTACCCACCACTTTTACAATGAACAACCGTAGCATTGTAAAATGAACAAGTTAAAAGTAAAAAAAATATGCATACATAACTGCATATACACAAAAAAGCTTCCTTTTTTAAATAAAGGAAGCTCTTTTGATAAAAATGTCTTCTGCCTGGGCAAAATTATTTTTTGAAAAAATCTTTTACTTCTTCATTGGTTACTATCTCTTCTCTAAAAGAGTAAGCACCGGTTTTAGGCGACTTAACCATTTTAATCACTTTAGTGTGACCTTTACCGCCTCCTTTTTGTAATGTTGCTACTGCTTTCTTAGCCATGATACAAAGATTTATTTAATTTCTCTATGTATAGTATAACGCTTCAATATAGGGTTATACTTTTTCAATTCAACTCTATCCGGAGTGTTTTTTCTGTTCTTAACAGTGATGTAACGACTGGTTCCAGCCATTCCACTCTCCTTATGCTCAGTACACTCAAGTATTACCTGAATGCGATTTCCTTTTGATTTCTTAGCCATTTCTTAATCCTCTTAAAATTTAGTTATAAAACCTTTTTCTTGTGCGGATTTCAAAGCAGCATATAAACCAACCTTGTTGATCATTCTAAGCCCAGAAGCCGAAACCCTTAGGTCTACCCAACGCTCCTCTTCCACTAGGAAGAATCGTTTCTTAAATAGATTTACATCAAATCTTCTTTTGGTTCTCCTTTTGGAGTGGGAAACATTGTTCCCTACTAAGAACCTTTTTCCAGTTATCTGACAAACTCTTGACATCTTTATACCGTTTTTTCGGATACATTTTTCAAACAGGGTGCAAAATAACTATTTTTTATTGTAAATAACAAATTTACACCAACAAAAAGCATATATTTTTCACACTTAATTATATAATTCCTTCACTAATTAACTACAAAATGATCAGCTCAAATCCTCTTCCACCATCTTTTTAAGCATTACTAAGGCCATTTCTGTTGTGCGCATAATATTTCGTTCCCGAATATAACCAAAGCTATAACACTGACTCACCACCCTTTGCGGACCAGCCACAGCTATCCAAATAGTGCCCACAGGCTTTTCTGGAGTACCTCCATCAGGTCCTGCAATACCCGAGGTAGCTACAGCATAGTCTGTTCCTAAATTATACCTGGCTCCCATAGCCATTTGCTCTACCACTTCTTTACTTACAGCCCCAAAATCTTTTAATGATTTCTCTTTTACAGCAAGCATGCCCATCTTTACATCGTTATGATAAGCAACAACGCTACCTCTAAAATAACTGGAACTACCAGGATACATAGTAATTTGATGTGCAATATTTCCTCCCGTACAACTTTCAGCCGACGACAAAGTTAATTTATGTTTATTAAAAAGAGAGGCCAACAACTGCACCGTTGCCACATCATCATAACCTAAAATGGCATCCCCAACAATACCTTTCAATTGTTCAATAAGCAAAAGGATCGCTCCCTCTATTTTCTCCTTATCACTTCCTCTACCCGTAAATCGAAGACGTATCCTACCGGGAGCAGGCAAATAAGCCAGTTTCACAAAGTCAGGAATACTACGCTCAAAATCCACCAACATCTCGGCCAATACCGCCTCAGGAATATTATGAATAAGCACTGTACGATGCACAATAACACCCGTATCACACCGTGCAACCAATCGGGGTAATATTTCTGTTTTCATCGCATGCTTCATTTCTGATGGAACCCCCGGCATAGACACAAAAATAGTACCCGCATCCTCAAACCACATGATAGGTGCCGTCCCTACGGGATTTCGAATTACCTGACAATTACCGGGCACCATAGCCTGCTGACGATTAAAATCATTGATATCCTTTACCCGTCCTGTCAAAAAGTGCTTAACATCTTCCAACACCTGTTCATTAAACACCAATTGACTATTGAAATATTTACACATGGTCGTTTTGGTAATATCATCCTTTGTTGGCCCCAAACCACCAGTTATAAGCACCACATCTGCTCTTTTCGATGTCTCTCGTAAAACATTTAAAATCTCATTCTCATCATCACCAATAGAGTTAATACGAGTCAACTCAAGCCCCACTTCATTTAGTTGTTTGCCCATCCATGCCGAGTTAGTATCCACCACTTGACCGATGAGCAACTCATCTCCTATTGTAACTATTTCTATTTTCATTATATATCAAAAATATCGTTATACATTCAGCACAGTTCTTTCCATTAACTATACTTGTTCAAGGCCTTTATCCGGGATAACAAGGGAGGATGAGAATAATGAAAAAACACAAACCAAGGATGTGGAGTAAGATTACTCAAAGCATTTACTGAAATCGTTTTTAATGCCTTTATCAAAGATTCTGCATTGTGATATTTAGCCGCAAAAGCATCTGCTTCATATTCATTTTTACGGGAAATCAAAGTAGAAAACAAACCTGCAATACCGGAAATAGGACTATAGAGAATACCAAAAGCGATTAAACCGATATGAAAAGCAGGCTCTTGAACCCCCAATGCCTGAGAGAGTTCTGGCGAATACACAAATAAAGCAAACACATACAACATAATCCCCGTTTGCATGATGCCACTGATCATTCCCCATAGAGTATGTTTCTTTTTGTAATGACCTATTTCGTGCGCCAGCACACCTACAATCTCATCCACTTCCAAATCCTTCACCAAAGTATCATACAAAACAATTCGTTTTTTAGCGCCTAAACCACTAAAGAAAGCATTGGCTTTGGTACTGCGCTTAGAGCCATCCATCATATAAATATTATCCAGTTTAAAGCCTACTTTTTCACAAAATGCCTGAATGGCTGTTTTTAATTCGCCATCCTCAAGCGGGGTTTGTTTATTGAACAAGGGCAATAACACAGAGGTGTAAAACATCGTCATTAAAAGCATAAAACAAGTCATCAACCCCCAAGCATACAGCCAAAACAAATCACCGGCCAGCTGAACAAACCACATGATCAATGCCAATATGCCGCCACCCAATATAGCTCCAATCAACATTGATTTAAACAAATCAAGCACAAATATCTTAGGAGTGGTCTTATTAAACCCAAACCGCTCTTCAATCACAAATGTACTATACAAGGAAAAAGGAAGATTTAATAAAGCTGAACCAAGTCCCAGTGCACCTAAAAATAAAATGGCCCTTAGAATTTCATGATCAGTAAAGTTTAAAACCCAACGATCTAACATGGAAAAACCCTGAAAAAACAACATCGCCAACACCAAAACAATACCATAGACCGATGTAAACCAACCATACCTATAATTGACCCTTGAATATTGTTGCTGCTTCGCATATTTGCTGGCATCATAAATACCTTCCAATTCAGCAGGTACCTTATCACTCCATTGTGTTGTATTTAGATAAAGCAAAAAACGATCCCAAACGAACTCAATTACTATAAAAAAAACTATCAAATAAAAAATTGGTGTATACATAAAATAATTACATTATAAATAGAAATTCAAATTCCCACAACAACTTCGGTCTCTCATTAAATTCCTTATGAAGGTTCTAAAAGTACCACAAAGGTAAAACAAAAGGGAATTTATTCAGTGAATAAATTCCCTTATATGCGATGATTTATAATTTTTAATCTAATACATCTGATAATCCCTAGGAGTACCTCTTTTGGTTTCAACGACCAGTACGCCATTTTTAGCGTCCTCACCATACATCGCCACTGCCTTCTCTCCTTTAACAACCCGAATTGATTTTATATTGTAATACTCAACGGTTTTAATTCCCATTACTTTTTTATTATCAAGCACAAACAAGGGTGGTTGCCCCTTGGCATAAAATGGTTGTAATTGCTTTGACAAATTCCTGTTGGCATCTGTCAAATAAAAGCCTACTGGAATAGTTACCTTACTCGCCACGGCTGTACCACCAACTTTTGCAGGCTTCCACTTCTTCATGCCCTCCACCAACCTAAGAGCTTCGTTATCAATGCTTTTCGTTAAGCCTTTTTCTACCTGCACATTATTCACGAGCCCCTTGCTTGTTACAACAAAAGAAACCAACACCTCACCTTCTGTTTCTTTCACCAAAGCATCCAGAGGATACGCAACATTCTTACGGATATATTTTTTAACATTCCCACCATATTTACCAAAAACAGGAACCTTATCTACCGATGTATATACTTTTTCAGTCACCTGTGCCATTCCACCCCAGGAAAACATCAGTGCCATACTAAAAATAAAAACGAAGCTCTTCATAACAAATAGTATTGGTTTTTCCGAACAATCCTACTACAAAAATGATGCCCTGAACAACTTTTATCAACACTGCATTCCACTCATTTTCCTAACAATAGACCAATCTTGTTCTTATCAACTCCAAACGCTTACATATTCTTACTACATCTCATCCTTACTGTCCAATGTAAAAATTCATCCCAACACCTGATTATAAATCTATTTTGAACGATCCCTTAGTTGGTCTATTTTCGAAATCACACTACGAATATCCTCCATTGTATCCGGTTTACTTTGCCTATCTTTTCCAATTGAATGTTGGCTTACATTAGCAGAATCAGATTGAATGCTTTGTATATTACTTTTCTTTTTAGAGCGTATCTCAAAATCCGCTCCCGGATATATCCTCACCTTCTTCAAATCCATCCACTTCTTCATACCTAACAAAATCAAATTTATCCAATAAATCCTTAAAGAACTTAACTTCGCTATCCTCTATTGTTACCTTAAAACTTTTCATATAAACAGTGTTAATACAACCATCATTTTCTAAAACAAAATCATTGAGGCCAAATCTCGAACCACAAAAATATAATTTATATAATATTTAAACAATTACAACTATCATTCTATTAAATTAAACGATAAAATTGTTAATATGCAATAAAAAGACAAAATTCAATCTAAAAAAAGAGTAAAATCATCCGCATCTGAATAAGTTGGAAACTTTTTTCTAAAAGAAACAAGAGACAACATATCTAACCTGCAGTAAGCTATTGAATTAAATTTATGGTTCATATTAAGCAGAACCCTTCCCTTAAAGTCAATCACCTGAGACGCTCCGGAATAATGAATTCCGCCCCCTTCTCCTACCCGATTAACAGCACACACATAACATTGATTTTCAATAGCTCTGGCCTTAAGTAGGACGTCCCACACATCTTTTCGGACCGTTGGCCAATTTGCCACATAAATAGCCAAATCGTAATCGCTTCCATTCCGGCTCCATACCGGGAAACGCAAATCATAACATATCTGAGGAAGAATACGCACACCCTTATAAGTAAGGACAGTACGCTGTTTTCCTTGTGTATAATGCAAATCTTCTTGACCTGGGCTAAACAAATGTCGCTTATCGTAATATCTAACTTGTTTATCGGGCGTTACAAACAAAGCCCTATTATAAACTTTACCATTCTCTTCAATGGCCTGTGAGCCCATAATGGCAATTGCACATTTCTCAGCCATCTCCTTCATCCATTCTACAACTTGTCCATCCATTCCTTGTGCGATACATGAAGTATCCATGGAAAATCCTGTTGCAAACATTTCAGGCAACACCAACAAATCAACATGATCCTCTAATCCCTGAAGTAGGTGCGACAAGTGATTCAAATTAGAACCTGCTTGCTCCCAGGCAATATCGTTTTGAATAAGTGCTACTTTAAATGCCATATTAAATATTTTAATTCTCCAGCAAAATATGGGTTATTACATCATCCATAACCATCCTAACCTGTCGAGTTGACACAAGGTAATTATTGCTAATCATACAAAAAGCCGTCTTTTTACCAGCCAAGCTTGTTGCATAACCACAATATCCCAACACACCTTCAAAAGAACCGCTCTTTCCTATAATACGACCTTTTAGATCAGGATTTTTAAAAACACTACGCAAGGTACCCGATTCTCCTCCTCTGGCCAACGATGCGGCATAAACGTCAAAATGATCACTATTCCGGTACATCCACTCCAGCAACTTCACCATACCATCTACCGAAACCAAATTCTTCGGCGTCAACCCACTGCCATCCCTCAGTCGAAAATGAGTATCGAAATCTATTTTATCCTGCCAAAACTCCCTTACCACCGCATTACCATTATCCCACGACCATCTTCCCTTTATTTCTTTACCCAGGGTCAACAAAAGCTGATCGGCAAATAGATTATTACTTTTATGGTTAACCACTTTAATAATCTGAGAAAGTGGTGGTGATTGATAGGTAAAAATAGGAGTGCGTCTCCTCTGACCCTTCAGACTAATTTTTCTATTACAATGAATTTCAACACCCTCTTTGTCCAGATACTTCATCAAATAATTGACAAATGCTTCCTGAGGCTTTGGTAAAGCAGCTTTTATCTTAAAAGAAGAACGATGTTGCGGAATCGAACCTTCTATCCACCACTGCTCTATTTCGCCAAGACCATACACATAGGCACTATCTTTACTATGAGAAGCTGCCACAGCCTTACAGCGCAATCGATAAGGCTTTATATCAGGATCTACGGACACAACCTTGCATTCCGTTCCCACCTCGCCAGAACGTAAGGTAATTACAGCAGTATTGTCATGCCAGTTAAAACCTTGCGGTGACGCACCATAATAATTACCCATATCTTCCCACAACCGGGGAGCCGAATAACTCACCTGAGCACCTAATACACGAATACTTCCTTCCACTGACTGAACGCCTATTCTCTTCAGGTGTTTTAAGATATCTGCAAAAAAAATATCAGGGGCTGTTTGGGGGAAGTATTTAGAGCCCAATGTTGGATCTCCATCCGATTCTACAAGCAAATCACCAATTAGCTTACCATTTTCAAGCGATCCGGTATAGGAAAAAACAGTTTTATACGTATAATTCTCTCCCAATAATTCCAATGCTGTTGCAGTGGTGATCACCTTCGTTAACGAAGCTGGCATTAAACGCAGGTACGCATTATGCGAGACCATTGTTTCACCACTTATCAGATTCTGAATTTTCAAAGCTGTGCTGGCTCCCTTATCACCAATATCTAACTGGGCTCTACCACAAGCAAATGACAGCAATAAAACAATTATTAAAAGACTTACCTTCATTGAATAGCTCCTATTTGTTCTTTCAACACCTCAACTGAATTAACACGTTTGCTCATATACATAAAGTATTTCACCATGCGCCTCCTATCATCAACGACAACAGTCTTCTTTAATTGACTATAAACACTCATTCCTTCCTTAAGCCAGTATAAAGCCGATTCATAATCACTTAAAATCTCAGCTGCCAGTGCCAGATTATATGCGGCTCTTGCCTTCACTTTTTTTTGCGAATGATCAAAAACATATTTCCAGAGTTTAATGGCTTCTCCCCAATTCTCCGCATTAACAAATTCAGCAGCCTGAACAAAATGATAATTCCCTGCAACATAGTAACCTCTTGTCTGCGTTTCCCACACCGGTGCCAGGTAATCTGCTGCCTGTTCACCCAAATATTGAGCCAAATCACCCAGTCCCCCTTTAATAGCAGGTAGTCCATTGGCTATCTGTGTGATATTACCACCAGTAACGTCCCATGATATGGTATCCTTTTGCGTTTCACGATAAATCACTTTCTGGCTTAAATTATTATATCCTCGCCACAATATGGCACCTCCAGCATCCAGGTAACCCAATAAATCTCCATCAAACATCCTTTCCACTTGAATTTTAGTACCATATAAATATTTTTCGACAGCAACGACAGCTTGTGCATCATACTGTTGGCATAAGTCGTCAACCTGCTTCCAACTCAAAGCCCTGTTAATAAACCGCTGGTCTTTCTTCAATGGATCAACATGTAAATATACCGAATCAAAAAAGTTTCTACGCTGTAATTCTTCCTTGAGTGCCAACAAGGTCAATTCAGAAAACGCATCCAGCCAGATGGTATCAATACTTAACTCTGATCCCAAAGTATTTATATGATGAACATCTTTACCCCTAAAAGGCACCGAATTATCTACCAATACCACAGACTTAACCTCGGGCTGAACCGTATGTTTAGCAGGCATCAAAACATCCATATTGAATGTTTGATAAGTTACACATGATGCAAACAACACAGAAACCAGCAGTATAAAAAAACTTCGAAATAACATAATTGTTTTTTAGTGACAATATCGTTTATATAGCAAAAAAAATGCCTAAGTTCATTTAATGGATCAATATGACCATTTCTATTTACTCATTTTTAAAATAGCCGTAACATCTTCTCCATTGAGCCTTTTAAAATAGCCGATGGGTCCAAACTGACATGCTTTCTCACCCATGACTTTAAAATGCTCTGATGGTATATCAACATCCGACAACGAAGCTGGCATATCCAGAGATGTAAAAAACGCTCTAATCGCCTCAATGGTTTTAGTGGCTGCCAGCATAGCTTCACTTTCTTCAATCCCGAATACATTCTTTCCCAAACGAGCAAATTTAAATGCATTCCGTTCATTCAGAACAAACTTCATCCAATTGGGAAACAAAATAGACAAGCCTGCTCCATGCGTGAGGTCATAAATAGCACTCACCTCATGTTCTATCATATGGGTTCCCCAATCACCCGACATCTTACCGGTAACCATCAAGCCATTCAATGCAATACTTGAGGCCCACATCAAATTAGCTCTCGCCTCATAATTCTTAGGCTCTTTGATCGCAATTGGCCCATATTTCAAACATGTTTTCAAAATACCCTCTGCCATATTATCTTGCAAATCCGTTCCCAAATCAGGTGTAAAATATTGCTCAAAGATATGGCTCATTATGTCCACTACGCCTGATGCTGTCTGCCACTTATTCACAGTAAAAGTCAACGTTGGATCCAACACCGAAATTTTTGGTCTTAAACACTCGCTACTTGTTGGTAACTTCTCCTGCGTTTCATCATTGGTAATAACCGAACTTCCATTCATTTCAGATCCGGTAGCCGCTAATGTAAGAATGGTACCTAAGGGCAGCGCAGTTTCTGGTACGGCCTTTCGGATATAAAAATCCCAAACATCACCTGGATAATTTACACCAGCTGCTATGGCCTTTGAACCATCAATAATACTACCTCCTCCAATAGCTAACACAAACTCAATTTTCTTCTCTCTACAAATGGCAATACCCTCTCTCACACTAGCCAAACGCGGGTTAGGTTGAATACCTCCCAATTCCTCTATATAAATATCTTTTTCCTTCAATTCACTTTTTACGGCATCCAACAACCCACTCTTAACCACAGAACCTTTCCCATAAGTAATTAAAACCCTTTTGCCAAATGGTAATATTTCATCGGCCAACTCATTGATTTTATTTTTTCCAAAAAGGATCTTTGTTCCTGCCTGATAATTAAAATTTTTCATGACTATTTATTTTTAGTAATTGGAAACATCAAAGAAAAACATCATTTGTAAAGTAATAAAGATAATCTGCATGAATACCATAACAACGATTCTCAACCGTAAATATTTTACTACTAAACAACGTACGAAAATAGTAACACACACTTTTTTAACCTGAGCTATTCTTAAATTATTTATTACAACACGAAGATGCCTGAATAAATCAGTTTAAATGGTTCGCCTAAATTAATTAACCTTGCTAAAATAAGCAATGTTCTAACCACATTTGATTTTGAATCCCTAAATCAAAACAATTTTACGCTCACCCTGTACCTACTGTTTAGTAGGCAAACAAATTCAAACTGTACATCAACGACTTACAACCTCAAAAACAAGCCATTAACTCCACAAGTATATCAATGACAACCTGTCTTCGTGATATCTTCTTCATGACAACAATGATTCTGTGGATAAAATTACCAGAACACCCCATCCAATACAACCCCAGCTTTATACCTGGCCCAATTCTCATGGTTCTCTTTTACCCTTTCGTAATCGGCAATTTTCGACTACATAGCCACATCACGTAACATACTGCCTTATTGGCCGTATAGTCAATAATATTTACTCAACTCTAAACCAATTTTCCCCTTTAGGATGGATAAAAATGAGCCTAAGCAATGCTCATTAAGTTTTGGATGCTATTAAACACAACAAGGTTTCATGGAAAATTCGATCATTATAGAGTTATTACAGAACACAGGTCTCTTATTGGCTTTCACCATGCTTTATGGAAATTTCTGGATAAAAAATAAAAACAACAAACCCATAGGCACCAAAATACTCATTGGCATCATCTTAAGTGGTATTGGCATTGTACTCATGTACACTCCTTGGTATTGGGTACCCGGAATAGCTTTTGACACACGTTCTGTAATGATCTCTATCTCTGGTTTATTTTTCGGTCCAATACCTACTGTAATAACCATGATTACCACCAGTATCGTTCGTTATTCGATGGGCGGAGACGGTATGTGGATGGGTATTTGCGTTATTATATCATCAGGACTCATTGGTATACTTTTATAATTGAAAAATCGGAATGTCCCTTTTTTTAAATCGGAATGTCCCTTTAAAAATATGTGTAAAGATAATAAAAGCAGCTTAATAGCTGCTTTTATTATCTGTGGTGGTGCTTTGGTATATTGGTTGACACAATGAGCCTGAAACGCTTGTATTACCCTTACAAAGCATTATATCAGTATACCCGGCATTATGGTTAACCTTAACAGGCATTTCATATTTAATTGCACCATCAAAAGGGTTGTTGGCCTCGAGGTTCTTTTGTAGCCAATCACAAAGTTCTATTATACTTGACTTATCAGACGTGAAATAAAAGTACGATGTATCTTTTAATGTGTTGAGAACATCTAAATAATCAGCTAAACGCCAGTAGTTGTTATATGTTCCTACCTCAGTGCTCAGATAAGGTGGATCGACAAAGAAAACAACATTATCAATGCCTTTGTATTTGTTGAAAAGTTCTTTGTAATCGTATTTTACAATGTGCAAACCATCTAAGTACCCGGCAACATTGTAGTTTGATTTACGGACACAATTATACATGGTCTGTTTTTCTAAATCCTTTAAGCTTTTTGAGTAGTTCATGCTGAACAGCAAAGAAGATGAAAGCGTAATATAATCCACAAAGCCTTTTTGTTCCTCATTTTGGATGTAATCAATAACCTTTTGCTTAATCTCATTGGGTATCTTCTTATCCGGTGGACAGTCTTTAACCAATACCCTGATATGCTCAAGCATGCGGTTTGTTTTATCTACATGTAATAACCGGGTGTGATAATCATCGTAATCGTTATACACCACCTGAGCATCCGGGCGAACGCTTTTTGCTGTGTGAGACAATAAGCCACTTCCCCCAAATAAATCAATAAAAGTGTTGGCTGTTTTAAACTCGTTTAAAGCTGATTTAAACAGTGTTAAAAACCGTCTTTTTTGCCCCATGAAAGGCAATGGGGCACTTGTGTAATTCTTAATACTCATTTGTGTTTTGTTATTTATATATTTGTAGTCTCTCTGGCAATAATTAATTAAAAAAGGTGCATACACACCAACCCAAGGCATTTTGCCTCCGGCGTGGTGTGTATGCACCTTTATTGTTAGTAGAAGGTCAGAGAGCTACTAACGGAGTCGGGGGCTCTTTTTACCCCATTGTTTTTTATTCTTTCATATACAGCTTTGAACTGTGGTTAATAAAAGGCAACTGATCACCTAGCCCAAGACATAAACCTTTTAAATTACTTGCGTCAGGAAATAGATTATCAGAATCTCCATTTAAGCCTAATTCGAATCCTAACAATTGGCTAGAATCATTTGGATAGAACTCTGCTTTTTCGGGCGATAAACCTAAAACCTGACCTTTATATGTGCTATCATCATCGTACATTATCCTGGTAAGTTTTGGGCTTGAACATAAATACGAGCTTTCCAATAACGGATATACATCTTTTCGGCTGCGTCTGCATCATAGCCTTCATCTAAATTACCTGCACTTATTAACCCGTTTTCATCGTAATTCACGTAAGGAGTTTCGTATAAATCGAGCTTTATCCATGTGGCTGATGCTAGTGTAGCATCTGTTTTGCTGGCTTTGATTTCGACGCAGCGAGGTTTGTCTAAATAGACTTCTTGTACATAGCCTGTATCGGATGTAAAAGCTAAACCATCATCGGCAGAGGCTATAAATGTTTCGCCAACATCTCTGGTTGTGCCGGAAGCTGTTAAACTTATTGCTTCGGTGCGAACTATGTAGGTGCTGCCGTCGGTTAAATCTGTACCAGGATAAATGGCATCTCCTAAATCGGCATCGGCGTTAACCTGATTACCATTACGCACTGCCCGTTCTCCTAATGCTTTGAGCGTGTTTACATGTCGTAGCTTGCCAATATCCTGTATGGCTGTTTCGGCATAGGCATTGGTAGTTTGGTCGGTAATATTACCATCATCATCTATATTGGTGTACGTGGTGAAATCGGCTGGTATTTCGGCTACTGCGCCTTCTGGATATTTACCTACATATGAAGCCTTATAACTCATGCTCGCAGCTGTACATCCAGGGACTAAGTAAAAGTTTTCGTTATCTGCATCAATAAACAAATCACCGTCTGTTTGGTATTTGCAGCCGATTAAATAATCGGATGAAGAACCACCGTATACAGTAGCCATACGGGTACGTATATTTTCTAATTTATCATCATCGGTATCGCCAACAGGTGCAGCATAGTCTGTTTCATCTGCATCCTGATCTCCTCCGGTAAATTTGAATGTGCAATTGTGGAATAATGAATATTGAAATTTTGGAGAAATTTGAATATTTAAATCACATTCAGAGTATACATTACTATATGTATATGTAGAGTTACAACCGAACGTACTTAGTGATATTTTCGAATTATAAAATGTATTATTATAACGAATCGCATAACCAGTAATTACCAATTCAGTAGTTATACTATCGAATAAACACGACTGAGCTGCTCTCTCAATCGTATCGTCTTTATAATAAATGTAGCCGATCTTACTAAAAATCACATCCCTATAAGTTGCTCTAAACAAGTTACTACTACATAATTTATCAAAATTCTGAATTCTTAAACCTAAAAAATAGCTATAATTAATATAGCTAATAAAATTTGATAACAATGTTCCATCTATTATAATATAGCCATCACCATATATGTGTCTAGCAGATGTTTCTGCAAGGGATTCGTTATGATATCCTTTTACGTAAATCGGACTTAATCCTGCATCAATCGCACTCTGAATACTTCGCTTTGGAGTATCCCAACTCAGTCCGTCATTTTCACTATTACCGTAATTAGTTACATAACCAGTTGCCATTATACTTCCTCCTCTATTTCTTCTACACTAAACGTGTGTGATTTAACGGTGTACCATTTTACATTAATGTATACACGGGTAGCAGTGAATTTTAATCCATCTTGCTCAACTGTCCATGTGCAAGTATCATCAACTAAATCGCTCATGTCGGTAAAGTCTATGGTTGCAAATACTTCCTGTGCATATGTTAAGAATGCTTCTGATTGCTCCTCGTAGGATAAATCAGGGTCAAATATTATGTCATCTGTTATTGTTGTCATGCGCTAAAATTTATAAGTAAAACACCTTGTTCGTAACCGCTTTCGTATGCCAATTCGTAAGTGTAATCGCCTGCGGCAACTGCTATAGGTAAATCGGCTACTACGCTATCGGTAACTATTTCTATTTCGCTGTCATCATCGGAGTTTACCAACTTAACGCTTGTTAGATTAGTGAATTTTGGTACAGAGACAATACTGGTAGCTGCACTAAAAGCCGTTGGTATGCTTGTGTGACCTATTAGCGAGAATCGTTCCTGTGAGGTACCCATATTACTCTCCGCTATCTCTTTAACTTCCTCAATTGCGGCTTGTACATTTTCGGCCTCAAAGTCGTTTTCGGAGTTGTCGAAACTGGTTTCTATTGCTGTGCTTGTACCACCACCATCCTCTCTCAACCAGTCCAGTTCCTCCCTTAACCCCACCACATCATCAATCGTAATTTCACCAATCGTAGAGCCTTGATAAGCCCAATGGGCTGGATGGGTTTCGGGGTTTTCACCTACTGGTGCATTTTCTTTAAGTCGGTAAAACTTTTCGGTTTGAAACTGAGGGTCTGCACTTGCCGGATTACTAAAACTTACGTATTCGGCCACTAAAGCATCAAATACGTAGTTTTTTTCAGGATCATAAACGCCTACCTGTTCAGGAGCCACAACCGCTTTAACATCCATTTTAGAATCCAACAAAGTTTGTAGCCCATCAATGGAAGCGGAAGGGATCTGCTCGTCTTTATGCCAAAATGAATCCATCCATGCCCAAAACTGAGACTGCGTTGGTAATAATCCTGTTTTAAACCAGTTTTTTAGCGTATTTATAGTCTGTTTGCCCATATTAATTAATCTAACGGTATTAGCATCCAATCAAAAAATATACTTTGATCTTCACTAAACTCTTCCTGAAAATAAATCTCCATATTTGTAGTACTGCGAGATCTGACAGCCCACGATATCAAATCATCGTTGCCATCTTCAGTATCATTAGCAAGTCGAATGGCTCCAAGAACTAAATAATTTGCGGTTGAAATTGTAGCACCAAATGGAATCACTTCACTATTAATGTCAGGATTACCACCTCGGATATCAAAAGGTCCGTATGTGCCTTTAGCGAGAGATACAATCGCTTTTTGTTCAAGTTCTTCAATATTATCTGCATTAGATTGTATATCCTGAGCGTTTACTAGAATATCATCTTCAACATCTGCTAAACGATTATTTAGAGCTGTCATTTGCGACATTAAACTTATGATAGTATCAGTACGTATGATAGAATCCCAAGATATATTATTTTCTGCGTCAGCTGACACTCCAAACTCAGCATTATAGCTTGTTTGCTCACGAGTACCAGCATCTACATTAGAAACTGTTACCTTTTTTACTATTTGCACGTTGCTTGAAATTGAACCTCCTTTAAAGGGCATTAAAATACCCTTTAAGAACATGTACCCCGGGGCTGCACTTGTTCCTGTAACTTCGCAACCCGAAACGATATAGTTATCGCCTCCTATATAGCCCAATTTCTCCATAGCTGCATAGGCGGCCTGCATAAATGCGAGTGAGTTAGTTGTAAGCGGAAAATCTTTCCTGTCTTGTAATGTTAATTTATCCATCTTTCTTATATATTTACCACAACATCAAATCTTTTGCCTGCCAGCTTATAATAATCAACAATACCTTTTAACCTGTACAGATCTGCCTCCGAAAATTGATATGGGATGTTTACAATAAAATCATAACTCCCCCCGTAATAAGCTGAATCATTATGTATTATTATACCCCCTTCAACATCATCAGATATGATTAGAGCGTCCAAATCAGTGTCTCTATTAATTAGTGTTACCACCTCACCTCCAGCGTCTGTTATGTATATCCTTCTATCAGAAGAATCAAAGGCATCATTTAAAGCCGATTCGATATAACATACCTGACTATTGTGGTTGAGTTTGTACAAGGTTTGTGTACGATAGCTAATAAAGTTATTATACACTACAACAATTTGCGAAATAAGAGCCTTTAACCAGGCCACATTAAATATCGTTCGCAACTTGTTTGGAAGTAACCATATCACAACAGAATTAAAGTCGATATTAAACATTTGCTTTATAGTTAAGTGTTAGATCATCATCTGTAACTGTTAAGTAACCTGCGTTAGGGGTAACCTTTCCCTGGACCGCTTGCCAGTCGTTGTCCGCGTATTTTGTTTCAACGCTTAATATTTCAGGTATATCAACACCGTCAGTGAGCTGAAGCGAATCAACCAGACTTGCTGGAATAAATTCACCGTTGAAGGGTAGCGCAGTAATAAATTTCCTTATCGTATCTTCGACTGGTGATTGACTAGGGTCTGTAATCAACGTTCCATCCGCATTTAGCACTTGCGGATCATAATATATATCCATAACAAGACGAAGATTGTCACCTTCAGAAGACACAACATTAATAACAACCCCTGCATCTTTTACAGCTGTTATATATGCTGTAAAAGGTGTTAATTCATCAGGAGAACTTGTACTTAAAGGTTGCAATTCTCCATTTTCAGTTTTTGCCACCTTCATAAACAGTGTTCCGTTTTTACTTTCTACGGCAGCATGACTTACTATTTTTGCATCTTCATCTTCTGTTTCGTAGTAGTCTGTTTCTGTCACTAACTCATACCCGTATTGGAATGCTTTAGCTTTTTCGGCATACCACATTTCGTTATGTGTTTTTTGTGTGGCTAGCTTCGCATCAATTTCAGATGTGTGATTATCAAATAGCACCTCCAGCAAATATGAAGCAACTGCAAAAACATACGCAAAAAGCCGCCATAAGGCCGTTTTACTTGTACTTGTAAGCACTTCGCTTAACGCCTCATCATCCTGAACGTTGTCAATTATTCCCTGCTGTATTTCTGTTATATTCCTTGCCATTTATTTAACTTATTATAAAATCAACTTCTAGCTTCCAATATCCAATTCCCTGAGGTTTTAGTGTTTCCGATTGTTCGACACTAAAGTCGGTTGCTATCTTTAAGCCCTTTCCGGCCAGAAACTCAACCACTAATTTGTTTAGCTTTTCGTTTCTTATATTTAAAACACTTCCAACAGGCAGATTCTCTGTTAAACCGATACTGTTATCAATTGTTAGCTTTTCGATTCCTTGTAGGGTTCCGTACTCTTGTATAGCAATGTCAAAAATATTTTGTCCTTGATGAACCGTTTGTGTGTTAGGTGCAATAGATGTATTTTTTCGAACTGTAACGGCAGGCAAATCATAGGTTACAGAGTCATCAACTTTAAGAACACTACCAGGACTTAAAATTGATGTTAATTCTATATTGTTATCCTTAGCTAATTGAGCGACACCCTGCATGTGTCCATACTCGCGTATGGCCACATCAAACAGGGTTTCACCCGACAGTATGCTTATGCTGTTCATTTTCGGCGTTTTTTTGCCTGATCCTGATCGTTACCTTCTAAATTAATATTCACGTTACCGTCTTTTTTAACCTTACCGTCAACGGAAACATTAATCTGATTTCCTGTATTTGCTTGTTTTTTTGCAAACGTATACCCTCCAACCAAACCAATTCCTATACCTAGAAACAGAAAGGTTGTGCACATGAATATTTTACCCTTTACAGTCATAATTCTTTACTTTTATATAACGAGAAATGGCATACACCTTTTTGGGGCTTCGCTTTTTTTTATATACCCCGTCACCGGTTCTACTACCGTTATTATTTGTATTTCCCTCAATTGTTATAAAATACCCAGACTTATCAGTCTTGATGTAAAATCCTACGTGCCCAACTCTTTTTAAAGATGAATAGTAAAATGTAACAACATCACCAGCGAGCGCAATTGTTTTTTTGTTTTTATAGCCTGATTTTGAATACCAAATCACATCCTTATCTCTGGCAAAGGATGGCGACCACGCAGAATTTGGATTACTAATTCCTACATTATATAAATTCCAGGAAACAAACGCTGCACACCAAGCTACTGGATAATCAAAGCCTACATGGTGTAGGTATTTATCTATATCAGGAGAGCTGTTTTGTGTTACTTCTCTTACATGTAGTTGCTCATTTAGATTATTCAATAATTTTTGCCTTACATCAGGCTGAGCCGATGCCGTTATAGATCCAGCTAACACAAACACTAAAAAAATAACTGTAGCTAATATGTACTTTATATTTTTCTCAAGCGTTGGGAAATTTCCATAAAAATCATCTCGTAAAAACCTAAATACATTTGGAAAAATAACCCTTACCCCAAACCATGCTGTAGCCAACACAACAACATAACGAACTATACTATACGCTATCGTTTCAAGTTCAGACATAACGTCAAAAAATGCAGAATTGGGAAAGTAATTTCCTAATACCCAGTTTAGGCAACCAAACGAAATCACTAACACGATTAGTGAAATCATTTCCTCTTTAAATGTTTTAAAAAATTTCTTCATAATCTTTTTTTTATTCCTCCAATTTATAATCAAGTTCAAAGCTCCCATCTTCGCTTATGCTAAGATCGGTTACTGTGTATCCATCTGTTTTTAAACCGACTTTAATCTCTCTTTTAATTTGGTTTAAACTGGTGTTTTGTTGTTTCAAAAACTTATTTAAACCTATTCCAACAGTCGGATTTTCTTTCAGCTCCCCTTTGTTGAGCTCCAGTAACATTTCAACGTGCTGGTCATCGGAAGCACCCGTAACAAAGTCACCGTTTGCCGTAGCAAAGTCGTTGTTTTCGTCTAATAGATAATCCTCACGTGCCATTAGTGTTTTACTTTTTCGTTAATGATTGCTTCAGGATCTGGATCCTCAAGCTGATTGCCAAACCAAGCAGTTGCAGCTGTCTTTAATAATGCTCCACCGTCTCCATTTGCCGGAGCCCAATTTTGAAACGCTGTTTTAAGCATGTTTAAATCGTTTTTAATCTCCTGTATTTCATCTATCACTTTCTGACTGATTGCTATTCCTCCATTGACTCCACCGTTTATGATTATTTCGTCAATATCTGTGGCGGTAATTACGTAGGCATCTGTTTTATTATTCTCAACCAATACAACCAGAACCCGACTACCAAGATTTGGATAAATGGAAACAACATTTTGACCCGGACTTGTAATAGCGTTTAATCTTACTTCAAATAAATCCGGTAAATCTTCACGCTCAACATTACAGGTATTTGCATCTCTATCCACTTTGGTAACCGTACCTTCAGTAACCATTACCGGAATAACCTTTTCGGCTACTTTTTCAGTTGCTGCCTGTATTACACTTTCTAAACTCATACTTTAAAGCTTAATGTGTTTTGACGTTCATAACCCTTTGTTAAATCGTAAACGATTATTGTCTTTTCAATCAAATAATTCCCCTCTCTCTCAGGTTCCAGATCATCAATTATTTTTAGAGTATCTCCAGCATGAGTTCTAGGGTAAGCAAAGCCAGTAATTGAACCTGAATACCCATCAAAACTTAGTTTATTATACCAAGCGTCAGCAGCTTGTTTTAATTCTTTTTCAGTTATTGCTCCAAAGTTTAAAGTTCTAACACTGGCATAGTTTACATCATCACTACCCGTTTCATACTTCAACTTTTTACCGTTACGCTGGTTGGCAATGGCTTTAATTCTAACTTTAACATCCTCTTTTCTATGATACGCAAGATCGTTTCGTTTTACATTATTGTAAAATTTATAAGTCCATATATCACCAATGCCCCTAACATCGTAGGCAAACTGACAGGTAATAACCTGATCCCGGATATATGAATAAAAGCCGTATTGTTTCTGTAATTCTCGCAAAACTCTGTAGCTACTGGCATTACTAATCTGAAAAGTACCTAAGTTGACCCCAGGACATTCGATAGTGTAATTTGGGGCAATAAATTCAAGCAACTGTTTTAAGCTTATACTTGGCCATGCTTTTACAAAGTTGTTGCGTTTTAGGTGATAAAAAGCATCATCTATATGTAATACAAGTGGCTCACTACTTTCAATCTCGTCTAAGAATCCAGAAAACTCAGTCCAATAGTTTCCATCATAACCAAGTTCTATTTTTACAGGATCACCTGTTTTCAAATAATCAAGAACCCCCTGCCCGGCAATCGTTGAATAGTTTCGAGGTAATACAACTATAGCTTTATCACCCAGTTCTTTTACACTCTCGGTAATTTGTACTCTGTTAACATTGTTAAAAACAACATTACCAACTGTTACTCTACTATTTGGTTCGTAATACATTTTCATATCATTGCCCTTGCACAATAAACTCAGCCTGACTTGTACTAATTAAACTCACACTGTACTTTACCGTATCAACATAACCCTCAACAAAGCTAATTTGATAATCATCTTTAAAAAATACCTCTTGAATATCCAAATCATCCCAGATTGTTCCTTCAACGGCATAAGTCCCTGCAGCCTCAAACATCTCAGTTATCTTTTTTACAAGACGCTGTGGATAGTTATGCGAATCGCTATCCACAAGTATTCCCTGCATACGAATTTGCCAACTTCTTAAACCAAAATTTTCTATCACCTCATAACCAGTACGGTCAATTGGTGTTATTACTGCATGTTTGCCACGCTTAAAGCTTACCATAGGCGGAGGCGCTAGAAAACCTTGAGAATCTTGTGTGCTCTGAAATTTAAAAAAAGGCAATGCTTTATTGTCTGACGAATTGACTCCAAATCGATATACTTTATCTGAATCAAGCGAGTTTTTAAAGGTAACATTAGCAAAGTCGGTTGAATCGTTACTATAAACATCTAAACCCGGAAGGTTAATGTTTATGCCTTCTAAATTGGCCAGTTGAACTAAGCGAGGTGCAACTTTTTGTGCTGTTACACCAAAAGCCTCGTTATACCTTTCAATTATACCACTTATTTTAATACCCATCTGTCTTATTTTTTACTCCTAGTATACCTTGTTCTGCCAACCATTCTAGCTGTCTAAACTTTTCCATCCATACTTCATCCTCTAAATTCTCAGGAAATGGTATGTGTAAAAAGTAGCTAAGCAAAGCATTGCCGCGCCGAAAAAAATTAACATGTTGCCTTATGCGACTATCACTATCATCAACACTGTCGATAGCAGGATAGCCGCTTATAAGTTTTTTATGTTACTTTTTGCGACTGGCAACAGGGTTGTTAAAAAGTCGAAAGCGCCATAAAAGAGAAAGTCATCTGCTTTTACTTGTTCTTTTTCTGTTAAAAGACAGGCATTTATCAAAATCTCTTTGCTTTTATTAGGATCTTTATCCATCCACTTTTCAAACTCTCCAACCGTTTTACGGTCAGGTACACGACCAATTACAGCCAGAAACTGCGTTCTGTCCTCATTTATAGGAAGCTCTCCAAGCTTTATTTTTTGCTGTCCATACCGCTTTTTCCAAGCGTCAATTATTTCTTGTGTAATTCCGTCAGGCAAGCTATTGCCTTCTTTCATGTTAACCACTGTTTGTAAAGTGGTTGCTTTTTTTTCTGTCGTCATTGGTGAATTTTTTTTTAATAAGCAGCCCAGAAGGGCTGCTTATTTATGCATTGTTATAATTAATATCTAATACAAACAGTGTAAACTGCCTTTTTAAGTCCATTTCGGTTTGCACTTCGCGCCCCTGATCTTGAAACTTACACAATAATGTATCATTAATGATATCGTTATTTTCGTTTGTGTAAGTAACATTTATTTCAAACGGTTTAATATCTATTAGAGATCCCCCCGCAGCCTTTTCAACAGCGCTAATACTTGCCAATCGAATAGTAATTGAACCATTATGGTTAATTTTTCCCATACTATACGATGTACCTTTGTTGCTACCGAGTGAGTGATTTAGTTGATGTTCCTGCTCTGTAGCGTATGATATCTCAGTTACTTCGTAGCTGAGACTACCAAACATTGTGACTTGAACATCTCCACCGTCATACGCT
The DNA here is from genome assembly GCF_000517085.1 of Saccharicrinis fermentans DSM 9555 = JCM 21142. Classification (NCBI taxonomy): domain Bacteria; kingdom Pseudomonadati; phylum Bacteroidota; class Bacteroidia; order Marinilabiliales; family Marinilabiliaceae; genus Saccharicrinis; species Saccharicrinis fermentans. The sequence continues at coordinate 2,396,505 of NZ_KI912107.1, forward strand.
TTTCCGTTTTTCCTAACTAAACTCATTACAACGTAGTTTTAAGGTTTATCGTTCCACTTATTTTCTTGATAGTACCAGTTGGTACTATTGTAAAAGACACAAGCAATTCCTTGTCTCCGGTTAAAAGGTCGCTATCAGGATCAACAACAGTTTCTCCCCCGGAAATTAGCCCTTGTCCAGCCATGTAATCAAAGGCTGTATTACCTATCCCTTCAAAGTACTTAATCATACCGGTTGTTAATTTACCAGTGGATGTATCTACAGGCACAACCGTTTTAACTTTTGGGAGCAATCGTGTAAGCAGCTCACGCTTAGCTTTTCCCATTGTGAGGCCATGCGCAATTGTATTTTCATTAAAATAACCACTTGAATCAACTACTTCAGGGGCACATACATGATCATCGTTTAAACGAAAACCTGTAATACCAGTATAGCTTATGCCAAAAATGTAACCTTTGCTGTCGTATTCGCTCAGGTCGGTTTCAACCGCTGTAATTTTTTTGTGGTTACTTAAACCAGCTGTAACCCATATTGTGTTATTTGCATCGCTAATATCCAAGGTTTCCACCTCTCCTATGTTTTGGTTTACAGAAATGCTAGCTGACACACCTAACAGTGTACCTACATCCGCAAATTTTTTCGATTCCCCCGTTAAGGAATCGGCATAGTCCCAGTCCTGTCCAATCATAATTGATACATTACTGTATTGCATCACAACCCCCGAAACTTCAATATTCCTTAAGTTTAGTTGTGAGGCCGCTAAACCTGATATACCTCTACCTTCTAAAAAAATATTACAGGGTCTGTTTGTATCCCATGCAAATTCAGTAAGCTCTTGCGCAAGTGCAATTGAAGCCCTTACTGTTTCTTCTAAACCATCAACAAGAGTTGGAGTATAATCAGCCGGTTGATTGTAAGCAACTGCAATACGGCGAATTTCGCCACCTGCATCAATTATCATTTGTTCACCATAATTGGTTATTAAATCCTCCATTGAGGAGGATAATGAACCAATTACAAGATAAAGAGGAGTACCTGCACCAGCCATACGATAAAACTCGGTAATATGTCTGTATACACGCAAGTCATTATCTACATCATAGGCAGCATCAATACCCATCGCCTCAGCATCCTTTATCTTTTCTAGCTTGTATAAGGTTCCATTCGTCACCCCTGTAACCGACTCGCTCGACTCTACTTCTACACCATTTATCAATAGGCCACTTATAGCATCTGCAAGCGGGTTAACAGCCGCCCCAACGTCTCCTTTATCAATAGTTACACCGTTCATGCTTATTCTGCGTCAGTGGTTTTATCGATCTCTGACCTTTCAATTTTAGTCAGTCCTTTTTTTGCTTTTTTCTCCTCAGAGGAAAGGCTCAATTTTGCAAGATTTTCACTAGTAAAATACTCACCTTTAGGGTTTTTGTACAAGACGTCAGTTTTAAATCTGTCCAGTAATTCTAAATTCTTAGCTTTATTTGTTTTTGCTGCCATCACTTGAAAATTTTTAGGCTGTTTATAAATATTGTTATTACTACCGTAATCACGCCCCAAACTGCGCTTAATGTTTTGTTCTTTGTTTTAATAAAATGAACTTCATCTCGTAAGGTGTAATGACTCCGAGATACTTCATCGAGCTTGGAGTTCATGTTGTTTTGCCTTTCATTAAGAAGGATGAGCAGCTCTCGTTCAGAAAGCTTACTCATATCCATGCGAGATTCATTCATAATTTACGGTTATGCGTTATCACTCACGATTGCACCTCGAGCCTCCTCTCGTGTAGGCATCACAATAAAGTGATGACGGAAATTAACGAGATTACGTTGAGTTAGCGGATCAGTACTTGCTTTAGAGTGATACATTTTAGTCCATCCCTTCGCTTTTGCAGCCCGATTAAGGCTAAAAAATACCGACGCCTCCCTGTCTGTATCAGTAGGTATAGCCCCAAATGAGAGTTTTGTTTTTGTGGCTGGAGAAAAGTAAGGATTTGCCATATAAGAATAAAATTCAAACCCTAAACGGTTGTATACTTTTCCGGCAACAGGCTCAAAATATTGATCCTTAAACTTTGGATCAAGCTCTAGCAAATCATTTTCGTGATCTGAACATAGTACTAATCGACGTCCTTTCTTAGGAACCCCTAACTTATCAATGGCTTTTTTAAAGCGAACCAAGTCAGCCCATACAAGTCGCTTACGGCCTGTACCATCATCTTCTCCAGTTGTTACTAGAACAGGCATAGTAGAAGTCTCACTCGAGGGGGCTAGAGCATGAATGGATTTTTGTATTTTCCATTCCAAAATTGCTTCCGCATGCGTCTCTTTTGTGAGCCCCATTTTGTCGTACGACAAGGCATACAGCTCATCATCGGTTATTGGAGTTGCGGTAGTTTGATACTTATCAAGCGCAATAGGTATATCTTCACCATCCTGCTCCTTGATTGCAATCGGATAGGTTGTATTATTTATTAAAACATCAGGGTGTATACCAAAGTAAGTGAGATGAATAACCTGCATTTCGTCACCTACGGCGGCAACGTGCTGCGAATAATCTTTTATTCCATCTAAGAATGTTCCTTCACCTAGAGACGATAAGCGTTTTACAACTTCTTTTGTCCACACCTCCTTATATACACCAGATTGAGCAATAAAGCCTAAGCTGTTTAAAGGGATAAACGAAGCTGAAAATAAAACAGCTGTTGTTTCAAAGGCTGGCAATCCTGTGGCCATGGCTATTCCTGCGCCTGACAGCACAGAAACTAATAATGAGCAAAAAATACTAAAAAATAATTTCATTTTATTTGAATAAAAAAGTTTACAATCGAATTACTAGAACCTACACTTCAGGCTCTACTCCATACTCAGCTTTATACAAAGCTTTAAACTGCTCTGGGTCAGTTTCGGCCATGGCCTCTAAATCACCAGGAGCCTTGCTCTGATAATCATCCCACGTCCAAGCTTTACGCTCAGCAGATGAACTGGGTAAACCGGCTTTATCTCCTTTTATGTGACTAATAATACTATCTGCCTTTTGCATATCTGCGAATATGCCGTTAAGATCATCTAAACCCAACTTTTCTCCTCTAGCAACATAATCGGATTTTTGCTCCTTAGTAATTTTACCAGCCGCAATAGCAACATCTACAGCCGCTACAATAGCTTTTTTTCTCTCTGCTTTGGCAGCATCATCTTTAGCCTGCATTTTTGCATCAATAGCGGCCAAAATTTCTTCATCGGTACTTTCAGCCGTTACACTAGTAAGGTCGTACCTTGTAATCATTTCTGCTTTGTTCATCTCTGCTTTTGAATTTAATTGTGTTTTTTGCGTCGTAGTAAGTGCAGCAAAACGTTCATATGTTGCACGGGCTCCAATGGCACTTGCAGTATCGGTGTCAAGGCTTTGGATATTTTCTTTAGGTTTGAATTTAGAACCAACAAGGCGCATTTCAATTAACTGATCGGCATCAAACCAATAGTCGGACCCATCAAACCAACTTTCTATTTCGTCATCGGTTTTACCGGTTCTTTCCTTTAATACGGCCTTAAAGTTCTTTTCAAGCAACCTAAGCAAATTCGCGGCCTGCTCTAAATCCTTAGCCGTCCCATTAGCTCCACCAGAGGGGCTGTGACACATTCCTAAACCATTTTCGGCAATATGTACATTTTCTACTGGCGCAGCCAACATGATTATAAAACCCATACTCGCTGCCACCCCATCTATGTATATGTTTAGTTCACCATCAAAACCCGATAGAAAATTGTATATCAGATTTCCATCAAATACTGAACCTCCATAAGTGTGCATCCTAAAGTCTAGCTTATTGTATCCTGTTTGCTTTACCTCTTCAATAGCAGCTGCAACATTTCTATAATCCATATAGTAACCCCCTACGTATCCATAAATGGTTAATACTGCTTTGTCTGCTAATTTTTCAACTTTAAACATTTGCTTTATTACTTGTTTTGCGACGTATTTGTCATTTAGTATGTACAAGATTAGCCCATGCGAAAGGCATATGCAAAATATAGTGTAAGCCTTGTAATATAGCGTGTAATCATATTACTAATATTCGTTTTACAATGCTGTATACTCCACTTTTGCATGTAAATAAAGTATAAATGGCAAAGGAGAAAGAACAAAAAATAGCACGCGTACTTTTTGTAGAGCAGGGGAAGACAGCTAAGGAAATTAGCCGGTTAGTGAATGTTAGTGAGCAAACATTAAGCAAATGGATTAATACAAAAAATTGGAGAGCTGAACGAAATGCCCGTTTATCAGCTCCTGGCGTTCGAACTGACAACATTAAACAACTAATAAACGACCTTACTGAACAGCGCTTAACGCTCACACGCGAACTTAAAGAAGCTGAGAGCAATCTCGATTTAGAACGCTGTACCGAATTACGTTCCTCTATTGCCAAAGTTGATGACGGGGTAAGCAAATGGAATAAAACACTTGAAACTATTAACAAAGAGAGTACGGTAACATTATCAACCTACCTCGCTGTTATGGAAATGATTTTTGATGCTTTGCGTGAGCATGACGAAAAGCTTTTTTTACAAATGCTCGACTTTCAAGAGGTGCATTTAAACGATGTTTCATTAAAGTTTAAATAGCGATGAAGGCACAAGATAAACAGGCATTAAAAAAGTATCAGGAGAAACTTAACCTGATTCGATCTGGTAACTCAATTAACCCCAACGAAACCAAAACAGAACAAGAGGAACGAATTGAGAGAGCGAAAAAAGACTATGGTTTCTTTGTAATAACCTACTTTAAACATTATGCCGATGCTGATTGTGCAGACTTTCAGATTAAGCTAGCCAACAGAATTAAAAAGAATCCTAAATGTAGAGAGTTGGTAAGGTGGGGACGTGGTTTAGCAAAGTCGGTTCATTGTGATATTCTTATTCCATTGTGGTTATGGATTAACGATGAAAAAATCTACATGGTTATTGTAGGTAATAACTATGATAAGGCTGAAACTCTTTTAAGTGATGTGCAAGCCGAATTTGAAAGTAACCCATTACTTATACACGATTATGGAGATCAAAAGCTAGTAGGTTCTTGGACTGATGGAGATTTTAATACTAAGGACAATAGGTTTAAAGGTAAAGCTTTGGGTATGGATACCAGTCCACGAGGATTAAGAGAAGGCTCTCAACGACCAAACCTAATTGTTTGTGATGATTTAGAGGATAAGTTCACTTCTAAAAATCCCAAAAGACAAGATGATGTTGTTGAATGGATTGAAAAGGATCTATTAAAAACAATGGACGGACCTATTAGGAGATACCTTCACCCTAATAATGATCCATGGCCTAGAAGTATTCAGAATTTACTTGAAGCCAGACACCCAAAATGGCACTTAGATGAAGTAAAAGCTTACGACCAGGTAACCTATAAACCGGCATGGCATCAAAAGTATGATGATGACTATTACCGTGAAATCGAAGAGGAAGACGGAAGTTTAGCCTCACGAGCTGAGTACAACCACGAAAAGCATACTGAAGGTAAAATTTTTACCGATGACTTAATACAATGGGCTAAGCCTCCCCGCATCGACCATTTTAAAATCATTGTAGGTTTTTGGGATGTAGCCTACTCAGGCAAAAACGACTACAACGCTGTTAAGGTTTGGGGCTTGCATGGTCGTAACTTTTGGCACTTAAAAGCTTTTTGTAAACAGTGTCAAATGGTGGATGCCATTCGCTTTATGTATGACTACGAAAAAGAGATTCCAAGCAACATAATTATACACTGGAAAGTTGAAAGCCAGTTTTGGAACAAACCGTTAAAAGATGCTCTAAAGTTGGTTGAAAATGAGAAACGTAGACCGTTAAATATTATTATCGTAGAGCGTCCACGGATTAATAAATACGACCGTATTTTAACCATGCACCCATATTATCAGAATGGTAGGATATACCATAATGAAAGGGAGAAAGGTAATAATGATATGCAAACAGGAATTAGTCAGCTTAAAGGAATTGAGCCAAAATACAAAACTCATGATGACGGACCCGATGCAGATGAACAAGCCATAAACCAATTATCTGACTATATAGAGAGAGACAATTTTAAACCTATGACCACATCCATAGAGGAAATGAGGTCGTACAGCAGAAACCGTTTTTAATATGAGTTGTAAACATAAATATGAATTCTCTCGAAATGAAAGCTACTGGTATTATTGTGGTCGCAACAATAAAGCATTTGTGAGTACTTCTTTTTACTACTGTGAAATATGTTGCGAAGAGAAAGAAGTCACTAAACAAACAAGTGCATTTCCAAGTGAAGAATATAAATTACCAGACTGGGCTAAGGCAATTAACAAACACAGGAGGGATTTAGACGCATTATATTACTAAGTAAAATAAAAACATGGCATTCTTAAAAGAAAGTGATTATACAGTTCTCATTCGAAGTGAGATTGAAAAAATTATTGATGCTACAACAGAGCGCAGTAAAATACTGACAGCCGAAAAAATGGCTATTGCACAAATGCGAAACCATTTATCAGGTCGATTAGATGTAGATGCAATTTTTATTGATGCGCCTGCGGATGGGGAGGATGATTTGCGCGATCAGTACATCGTGATGCTAGCCATTGACATTACACTTTACCATTTATGGACTAAAGAAGGTGGTAATAACATTCCTAAAACACGTGAGTTGCGTTATAACGATGCACTAAAATGGTTACAAGATATACAAGCAGGGGCGCAAAGTGACTTGCCGCTTGCTACAGAGGATGGAATAGAACAAGGATTAGTGAAAATTTGGAGCGCTTCTGCTCCTGAGGATAATACCTATTAACATGAGAATTACAGAAAACATAACAAAAGAGTTTTTGTGGGGAGCATTTAAAAAAACTACATCGCCATTGATGGCTGCAGCTGGAAATAGTAAGGGTATCATTACACAACTGATTAGTGAGTTTGCAGACAGAAGTCGTTCAGACATTAAAAAATGGAGGGCGGCATTGTCAGCCTTTGAAGACCCAGATGACCCTAAAAGTGTACTACTGCAGGATTTGTTACGTAACCTCATGAGCGATGGCCACCTGATGGCTCAAATTCAAATTCGTAAAGCGGCTACATTAAGTAACCGTTTTATGGTAATTGACAAAAATGGTCAGGAGGTAGAAGAAAAAACCGAACTTTTGCAAACGGAATGGTTTTTCGACATTATGGAACACTTGCTAGATTCTCGTTTTTTTGGCTACTCGGTTCTAGAGCTAACTGACCCGGCTAACATGAAGTGGGAACTTATACCGCGCCGTAATGTTGTGCCAGCAACTAACATGGTTTTATTTGAGGCATCTGGTGATCAAGGCATTAATTTTACAGATCCTATGTTTGCACGAACAATTATTTATCGTTATGACATGGATCCAAAAGGCGCCCTTAATGACATTGTTCCTCAATTAATATGGAAACGAAATGCTCAACAGGTGTGGGCAGATTTTAGCGAACGTTTTGGTATACCTTTAGTATCTGCAGAAACATCAATCACAGATGCAAAAGAACTAAAGAGAATTGAAACGATGATGCGTCAGTTAGGTCGGGCGGCTCAAGCTGTACTCCCCGAAGGTGCAAAAATTACAATCCACGATGCTGCAACCAAAGGGGATCCGCATAAGGTATTTCTTGAACAAATTACGATTACCAATAATGAAATTGGTAAAAGGATAGTGGGTGGAACGATGCTTACCGATGATGGATCTAGCTTAAGCCAAAGCGAAGTGCATGAACGAACACTAGATGAAAAAATAGGAGAAAGCGACCGTCGTATGATTGAATTTACTGTTAATGGTAAGTTGATACCTATTTTAAATACATGGGGTTTTGGTTTTAAGGAAGGCGACCGGTTTGTATTTGACAGATCAGAAGATCTAACCATGGCCGAACACTGGGATATTGTAAGCGATGCCTTAACACATTACGAAATAGATGCTGAATGGGTAAGCCGTAGATTCAATATTCCTATTGTTGGTAAAAAAGAAACTACAAGTGCTGCATCTATAATTCCAACAGCCTTAAGCAAAAATTTTCGTTAGGGAGTAGTCCAACGGCTACGGCTACTCCCAAAGCCTTATACGAGCCATGTCCACATTGCGGAGGTAAACACCCCAGCGCAACTAACAGCCTGCCAGAAGGTGTTGAAAGTAAAATTAAAAGCCTTTTAAATACGCTTTTAAAAGATGTTTTCAATAACAAAATTAAGGCCGGAGACATTTATAAAAAACTATTAAAAATAGTAGGTAGTACGTTACAACAAGCTACAACCGAAAGCACAGGCACAAGCTTTGTTCAAGTAGACTGGAGTACACCTGATGCCAATATGTTGCAGCGTTTAACACAAGATGTTTGGCAATTTTCAGCCGCTAAAAACTATCAGCAAATGCAAGATATGACACTCGCTTTGCTGGATGATGATGGCAAGCTGCGCAGCTTTGCCGACTTTAAAGAAGAGGCCACAAAGACACATACAAAATATAATAGTACCTGGTTAAAAACTGAGTACGACCATGCCGTAGGTTCAGCAACCATGGCCAGCCGGTGGAGCGAGTTTGAAGAAAACGCAGCCGATCAGCCTTATTTAAAATACCAAACGGTAGGCGATAACAATGTAAGGCACGAACACCAGTTATTAAATGGTATCGTTCGCAAAATAACCGATAGTTTTTGGAACAAGTATTTCCCGCCTAATGGTTGGAAATGCCGTTGTGATGTAGTTCAGCTGTCGGCAAGTTATGCAAGTGAAACTGAAGCTTTACCAAAAGTTCCTATTGATAGTATGTTTGCCACTAATTTGGCTAAAACAGGAATGATATTTCCCAAAAACCATCCATACTATGACGGAGTGACGGATGATGTAATGAAACGTGCCGTTGCCAGTTTACCCGATGATGTGGCTTACAATAATGTTTACACAAGCGAGTCGGGTAATACGGTTGACTTACATATTTATCACGGCCTAAACGAAACGCCGGGCAATATTAAAACCGCTAAGTTTTTAGCTGATAACGGTTACGATGTTAAGCTATTGCCTGTACTGGATAAGGATGATAACGACATTAGAGAGCTGGTTTATAAAACCACCTCGTTTGTAAAAGGCAAAAACCCTGATGCATTAATCGACAACAAGTATTTGGTTGACCTTAAAAACTGTAAAAACAGCAGTGTTAGTGCAATTCATAACGGCATACGTAAAGCAAAAGACCAGTGTAATTATGGTGTAATAAACTTACCTGAAGTTATGGATAGCGATAATGTTGAGGATGCGGTTAGAGGACAAATGAAACACGCCAAAACAATTAAAGAAACATGGGTGATTAATGGTGATGAGTTATTGAAATACGATCGCAAAGGTTTAGGACTGGATTAAAAACAAAACGGCCAGCTAATAAATTAACCGACCGTTTTGGGAAGTGTGGGACTGCTCCCTCACTGGCACAAATATACGATACAATTAATTAAAAAACAATACTATGGACGGACAAGCAAAAGTTACTTTGTTGTTAGAGATGAAAAACCGAATTAAAACAGGTATGTCCGAAGCTAAAAAAAAGGTAAATAGTGGTGTGGGGGCAATGAAAGCAAAACTTTCTGAACTAAAAAAACACCACGTTGCAATGTTTTCGGCAATGAGTGCGCAATTCCCGATGTTTGGTAATGCAATAAGCACATTGGGTAATCCGTACACATTGTTAATTGGCGGTGTGGTGGCGTTGACTATGTTTTTAAGTAATGCCACGGGTGCAGCCGCCGATTTTAATCATGAATTTTTAGCCATTAAGCAGCTCAATCTCGATAAGAGCACCGAGCAAATGAACGCTTACAAAGATTCTATTAAAGCGGTAGCATTTGAAACAGGGCAAAACCTGTTAGATACTACCAAGGCTTTTTACGATATTCAATCCGCTACCGGGTTGTTTGGAAAAGATGTTGCCGATATTACCACAAAGGTAGGAAACTACGCTCTGGTAACAGGAGCCAAACTACCCGATGCTGTAAACCAAACCGTTAAGGCGATGAAGGCTTTTGGGGTTGGAGTAGATGGTATTGATAATTTATTAACCGCTAACGCAAAAACAATACAGTTAGGAATTACTACCTATGACGAACTAGCGCGAGTCCAAACAGAATTTGCAGGAGCAGCGGCTGGAGCTGGACAAAATGTAGATACTGCGAACAAGATGTTTTCAGTGTTTACTGCTATTGCCAAGGATAGTGTTACTGCAGCTACAATGACAAAAAGCGCCTTTGAAGGCTTTACTCAGGCTGGTACCGTTAAAGGGTTAAAAGGTATTGGCATTGAAATGTACGACGTAAACGGAAATATGCGGGATATGACCAGCATTTTAAAAGATGTTTCAACACAGTTTAAAGGAATGACATCAAAACAGATTGATGAAACAATTTCTAAAATTGGCGGTCCGGAGGGGTTACGTAATTTATTGATTAAATTAAAGACTGACGCCAACGGACTATTAGATACATTTGAAAAATACGACAAGGTTCAGTTTGATTGGTCTAAGGCTATCAAAAACGCCAAAGGTGATTTCCGAACTATATCAGCGATGGCAAAAAACAGGCTAGGGGTTGTTATGGCCGAAATTGGTGAGAAATTTTTACCATTATGGGTTATGGCATTAGAGAAAGTAAATAATGTACTAGACTTTGTTTTTAAAAATTTTGATACCATTTGGGCTGTAGTTAAAAACGTAGGTATTGCTTTAGGAGTTGCAAAGTTGGCTATGATTGCTTTTAATGTAATTACAGCTGCAAATCCGATTGGTGCAATTATAACAGCCTTTGTTCTACTTATTACTTATATAACTATAGCTTATAAAAAGTTCGATCAGTTTGGATCATTGATGATTGCGGCTTTAGGACCTCTGGGTATGTTGGTGAATATGTTTTTAAACATCAAGAATAACTGGAGTAGTATTATTGACTCTTTTAAGAATGGAGGTTTACTTGAAGGCATTAAACGTTTAGGGCTGGTATTAATTGATGCATTAGTAATGCCAATTCAACAAGCTTTGAACTTGATTGGAAAAATACCTGGACTTGAATTTGCTAACAAATGGGCAGGTAGCGTTGATAAATTTAGGAATCAAGTGTTAGGTATAAATACTAATGTTGATCCGGATCCTAAAAACGATCCAGACGGAAGTCCTACCCCTTTTGGTACGGTGGAAGATCCTTTTGGCGAAAACAATGGAACAAATGCAGATGGTAGTTTAGACAACTCTATTAATAAGATAACCGGTAGTGCCAAACAGGTTAAAAACATTACTGTAAACATTGATGCATTTAACAAAGGTGGTATTAACACTGCTAATACAACACTAAATAAAATGCAACCAGAAGAACTAGAGCAATGGATGACAAATATGTTTTTACGAGTTGTACGAAATGTGGAAACAAGCTATTAGGATGCAAGAAACAAGAAGCTATATTTTAACCCTTGACAGGGTTAGCAAGGCGGTAAACAAACTACCTGCACGGGCAGCTACTGAGGCGGTAAACTTTAGTAAGGAAAGATTTCGTGCGCAAAACTGGATTGATAACTCTACGCAGCCATGGAAAAAGCGCAAGGTGGTTAAAAATGAAAGCAACCGAAAATCGGGGCGGGCTACGCTGGTTGATACAGGACGTTTAAGGCGAAGCATTCGAAAAGTTCGCGTAAGCAAAACCAGCGCCATTATTGGTACAGATGTTCCTTATGCGGAAGCGCATAACGATGGTTATAGAGGCAGGGTGAAACAACGAGTTAGAGCGCATACTAGAACTACAATACATGGCAAAGTAAATGTAAAAACACATAGCCGCGTTATAAATTTGAACCTTCCACGGCGTAGGTTTATTGGTAATTCAGCACAGTTAGAAAAGCAAATAACACGAATGATGACTTTAGAGATTAGGAGGGCAATCAATGTATAAACTTTATAAAAAAATCGCACAAGCATTCACTGATAAAAAACAGATGTTTATCGATAGGGGCTTAATGCCGGTAAGGCAATGTGATATATATATGGGACAGCCAGATGACCCCGAAAGCTTTGAATTGTTTTTTCCTGCCGTATTTGTAGACTGGGCAATTACACCTGGAGGACCAGGGGAGGAAGATTTAATTGTAATTGATTTTCACATTGTTGAGGAACCGGGTACACACTCAGAAAATTTTAGTAACCGCTTAAATGAAAGTCTTAATTATATAAAACGAATAAAAGCGGTTAAGTACTTAATGAATAGGTTACGGGCGTCAAATTCTACGCCACTTACTTACAATGGAGAACGCCCCCGTACAACGCCTTTTTTCAAGTATCACATTGTTAGCTATAAGTGTTACATAGATGCCGACACTGAAAGTATTTGGCGATCCGAAATGGATGATACAATTCCGAATGACGTAGGAGTTGTAAATCGTAATTTAAAAGAAACCGAAACAAAGCCTATTCCATCACCCATCATCGATACTTATTAGACATAAAAAAAAGCCCTGCAATCGCAAAATTGCAGGGCTTTTTATTAATCGCGTCAAAGAAAAAGTTACTTAATTACTAAAGTATAATCTTTAAAATTAACATCTTCTCCAGCATCCATCCATTCGCCATTAGGAGCAAAAACACCTTGTGCAAATGATAACTCTTCATTTTCTTTAAAACACCTGACCATTACAGACTTTGTTTTCGTGTCTTTTACCAGCTGATCTATCAAATGATGTTTGATATGATTACTTAGTTCTAAGCTATCCAATTCATCTTTAACAACGACATTAATTGAAGCTCGTTTAATTTTAATAATAGGTACATCTTTAACACTTTCAACAACTGAAGCATTTATGTTTGCTGGTTCTTTGTATTTTAGTATTTCATTAAAAAAATTCCTTTTCAAATCTTTGAGTTTAAAGGTAGTTTTAATTTCTCCTGATGTCGTTGTAATAAATTCAAGTTGCTTTAATACACTCTCACTAGGTTGTACAATTTTGTTCCTTACACAAAGGATTTCAACATCATCAAAATTTATTATATTTTCGCCAAAGTCAGAAATAAACATACCATTTTTAACCTCTGTTATCGCTTGACCTCTAACTACCCCATCGATAAAATAACTAATACTTAATTCTGTATTATCAGGTAAGTTGGTTTTACCTCTTAAAGTATAGCCGTCATTCCTTGCGTTAAGCTGTACATCAATACTCCAGTCGGTTGGTTCCGTTATAACCCTATGGTTTGAATGGTTACATGCAAATAAAAATATAGCTAGAAATGTTGTTGATAATAATATTGTTCTCATAATAATAGTTTTAAAACAGTTGCATTTGCATACGTTTAGCTTCTGTTAATTGTTTCAGTTCTCTTTTTGCGTTTGCCCCAAGATAGCTGTAGAATGTTTTACGACTTATGTGATAATGAGGTTTAATCACATGCCTAAACACCCACTCTTGTGTAACGCCTTTTTGAGTATGCTCTAAGGTTTTGTTTTGAACATCAATCATTCGTCTTAATAGATTCTCCCTTGTATAAGCCATCTGCACAAATCGTTTTAAGTCCTATACAAAAATAGTTTAATTTAATTAAAGTAAAAACTATTGAATTTTAACAAACCACAACAGTCAATAAGCGCCATTTAAACGGCGCTTATTTTGATGTTAGCGTTCATTTGCTAACGCTCTCTCTACTTGCCTCCATTGGTTTTTCATCCCCTTTACAGTCGTTCCATATCTAAAAGCAAAATCTTCCATTCTATCACCTTTTTCCGGTCGTCGGCTCGGTCTCATATCTATATAGTCGCATTTTGCTATACAGTTCTTTTCATAAGCTAAAGCAGCGTTAAAAGCCTTCTCTTGTGCTTCAATCCATTCCTTTGTTGGTTCAGCAAAATACTTATCTCTAAATTCTTTATTATCCATTTTCTTTCTGTTAAGTGCCAACGCTCAAAAAACGAAACGCTAACAATGTGTATATGCAATAAGGCTAATTAACTTTAGTTCTTCGGTTTAATGTACGTGCATAACCTTACTACACATACACAAACCGTTGTGGTTTATTATTAATACCTTTTATCTGTCCAGTTAATAATTTTACCTTCAAAATCCTCATTAAACCAAAGAAGAAACTCTCCCAAACAATCAAAGCCATCGTTATGCGCAAGCTCAATCATTTCATCAATATTCAATAAACGATCATCGACGTATATTTTAACATCGTTCATATATTCGGTTGGGCATTCAATTTTAATGCTTTGAACTCCTGTGCAAATATTTTCTTGAAAGCAATTGTAATATTTATTTCTAACGCCATTCGCTTGTTGAATCTTCATACCTACTTTCCAACGGGTCTTTACATCGGCTAGTATGGTGTGTATTTTTTCACCTCGCTTAATCTTATATTCAAAATTAGTAGGCTTCGAAGTTCCTTCTTTAGTTTTTCTGTATGATAGTATCATGCTGCCTCCTTTAATAGTTGTTTTTCCTCTTCAGTTCTGTTTGCTTCGCTTTTCTTTTTAATTCGACTCACTTCGGCTTTTAAATAAACATCCATCATTTTTTCAATGTCAGTTTGTTTACTTTCTAACTGAGACTTTAAAGACTTAATCTCTCTTTTACTATTTTGCAACTGCTCCATAGTATCTGAATTGACACTTTTAAGAGACTTCAATTCACTTTTAACTGAATCATACCTGAGTCCGAGTGAGTTTAATCTTTCTTTCAACTCAGTTTCTTTCACTTTTGAGTCACTTTTAAAACTCTTAAACTCAATTAAGCCTAAGCTAAATGTGATAATGCCCGTGAACGAAGCCATAAAAAAGGTAAGGGCTAAACGGATTGGGTTATCTAATAAAGTATCGTAATGAGTTAAATTAAGCCCTAAGAACATGAGCCCGGTATCAAATACCGGGAATAAGTATTTAGGCCATTTAACAACGCTGTTCATCATTACCAGTATAGTCACAACACTAAAGGCAATAGAACCAATAACAGCAAAAGCCTGATCTAACGCTTCAGTAGCGTTATTAAGGTATATGAGGCTTTTGGCGTTTATATAGCTCAACTCTATTATTAAAAAGAGTAAAGCTACAGATATGAGGATT